>CADCUR010000193.1 GCA_902805935.1 uncultured Pyrinomonadaceae bacterium | reverse complement strand
GTCTCCAAACGTCGCCGCCGCTCGGGAGTTAAATTCGCAGCCGCGGATTGAATAATCTTTGTCGGTCTGGCGACGACGGTTTTTCGCGGCGGAGATTTTCTTTTTTGAGCGGAAAAATTTTCGTTGAAACCGAAAATCCAGACGAGCAGCAAGAGCAAGGAGAGTAATTTATTTTTCATGGATTCGGACGCGCTTAAGTTAGGCGAAATTAAAATCTATAATTGGAAGGTAAGTGATGAAGCGGTGAGTTTCTTCATCACTTACTTTAGATTATAAACCCTTATTAGCGATAAATTTCACTAAATCCCGCACGCGGCACGAATAGCCCCACTCGTTGTCATACCACGAAAGAACTTTAACCATCGTTCCGCCGATGACTTTCGTGTTTTCCGCGTCAACGATTGACGAATTCGAGTTGCCGCGAAAATCAATCGAGACGAGCGGTTCTTCTGAAAACGCGAGAATACCTTTTAATTCTTCGTTCGCCGCGTCTTTCAAAACCTGGTTGACTTCTTCGGTCGAAGTTTCTTTCTCGACGTTCATTACGACATCAACCAGAGAAACGTTCGGAGTCGGAACGCGCACGCTGATTCCGTCAAACTTTCCTTTTAAGTCGGGAATGACGAGCGCGACGGCTTTTGCCGCTCCCGTAGAAGTCGGAATCATCGAAAGCCCGGCGGCGCGAGCGCGGCGCAAATCTTTGTGCGGCAGATCAAGCAATTGCTGGTCGTTCGTGTAAGAGTGAATCGTGTTCATCAAAGCGTTCTTTATACTGAAACGTTCGTGTATTACTTTAGCTACCGGCGCTAAACAGTTGGTCGTGCAGGAAGCGTTGGAAATAACGTTATGATTCGCCGCGTCATACATTTCATCGTTCACGCCGAGAACGATGGTCACGTCTTCGCCTTTGGCGGGCGCGGAAATGATGACTTTTTTGACCGAGCCGCGAATGTGTTTCGCCGCGTCTTCGGCTTTTGTAAACCTGCCGGTTGATTCGATGACGATTTCTGCGCCCACCGAATTCCAATCAATCAGCGCCGGGTCTTTCTCGCTGAAAACTCTAAAACTCTCGCCTTCGACGCTGATCTTGTCGCCTTCAGCTGAAATCTCCTGTTCGAGATTGCCCATCACCGAATCGTATTTTAGAAGATGCGCCAGCGTTTTCGTGTCGGTTAAATCGTTGACCGCTACAAAGTCTATGTCCGCGTCGCCGAGAGCGGTGCGCATCACATTGCGCCCGATGCGTCCGAAGCCGTTTATTCCTACTTTAATTCCCATTTTGTTAACTTCTCCTTTTGAAAATAGATGTGTCTTAAATGTTTGAAGATAACTTAAATCAAGCCAAAGTTCAAAGTTTCCGGTTTACAGTATTTCCGCTTCGCCGCCGAAGCAATCGCGATTTTAAGTCGAGTGTTAAACTCACCGTTGCGCTTAGTCGGCTGACGATTCTTTGGAATCCATTTTTTTGAAACAAACGAAATTTTTGCGACGTAGTAGTTTTTCGAGTTTGTAATCTTATATTTATTAATAACCCAATAATCTCGGAGCCTTTTTTATCATGAATAATTTGCGCCTTATTTTTTGTTTTTTTTGCGTCGGCGCGCTTGTTTTCGGCTTGAGCTGCCAGGAAATCGCGGCGCAGACTGAAACGGCTCCGACGCAAATTGCCAGCAAAACGCTTGATACAAACGAAAAATCAACGTTGCCGAGCGCCGAATCTCCGGCGGCGTCGGCGAAAACCGCTGATTATTCAACCGCCGGTAATTTAACCGCTCCGTATCTTACGCGCGTCGGCATTCAGACGACTCAGACCGTGCCTTTGTCCTTAAACGAAGCGATTCGTAAGGCGCTTGAAAACAACAACGACATCGAAGTAGCGCGCGACGACGTGCGGTTTCAGGAAACGCAGCTCCGCTCGCTTCGCGGCGCATATGACGCGACTTTTTCCGTCACGCCGAATTACTCGCGCAACGCGACGACCGGCTCGACCGCTTCCAACGATTTTCGCGTTGACGCCGGCGTCAACAAACTTTTCGAGCGCGGCGGCGGCAGCATCAACACTTTTCTCAACAACAGTCAGACGGGCAGCAATTCGCGCAACAACACGAATTTTAATCAGACGAGCGGACTCGTCAGCTCAAATTCCAGCACGACGTATTTCAGCAATCTCGGCGTTACCTACAATCAACCATTGTTTCGCAATTTCGGTGTTGACAACACGCGCCGCCAAATACGAATTCAGCGCAAACGTCTGCAGCAATCCGACGCCGATTTTCGGCGGCAAACGATTGATATAATTTCGCGTGTGCAGCAGGCTTATTGGGATTTGGTGTTCGCGTTGCGCAATCAACAGAATCAAGTGGCGAATGTTAATCTAGCGCGTGAAAATCTCAGGCAGATCGAAGTCAGAATCGAAGTCGGCAGCGCCGCGCCGCTCGCCCGCGCGGAAGTCGCCACTGAACTCGCCAACCGCGAAGGCGAGCTTTTATCCGCCACGCAGCAAGTTTCAACCAGCGAAAATAATTTGAAAACGCTTCTCTTACGTGAAGCCACCGCGCCCGAATGGACGCAATCGTACGTCCCGACCGACACGCCGGTTTATAGCGACGACCCGATAATCGTTGAAGATGCGATAAAGGACGCGATAGACAATCGTCCCGAACTGCGCCGTCTGCGTCTTCAGCGCGAGATAACCGCGATTGATATTGATTATTTTAGAAATCAAACGAAACCGCGCATTGATCTTGTTTCGTCTTTTTCGCTCGGCGGTTTGTCTTTGGGCAATCAGAATACGGGCGATATTTCTGTTCAGCAATTTACCGGCAACGATGAAATTTTGCGACTAGCGTTAAACGCTACGCGGGCTAGTTTACCCAACCCGCTTCCGCAGATTCCCAATACAACCGTTAATGTTCCCGGCACGCCCGCGTTTTTTAACGGCGGCTCGTTTCAGTCGTTCAGAAATCTTTTCCGCTCGGATGCGCCGAGTTATTCGGTAGGCGTGACGTTTGAAATTCCTTTCCGAAATACAACGGCGAAAGCAAATTTGGCGGGCGCGAGAATTCAAGAGCAACAAACGCAAGCGCAAACGCGCTCGCAGGAACAAATCGTCGTCGCCGATGTCCGCAACGCCGTGCAAGCCGTCGAAACCTCCAGACAGAGAATTTTAACGGCGCGGCGGGCGAGGGAGAACGCCGAAATCCAGCTCGAAGGCGAGCGCAAACTTTACGAAGTCGGACGTTCAACGACGTTTCTTTTGTTCCAGCGCGAAAACGCCCTGACTAACGCGCGCAACGCCGAAATCCGCGCCGAAACCGATTACAACAAATCGCTTTCGGATTTGCAGCGGGCGACTTCGACGACGTTTCGATTAAACAATATCGAAGTTGATTCGCCGATGCCGGAAACTGACGATAAAGATTAAATTTATTGATTGTTTTGCGTAAAACTTGATCATTAACATTAAGGGTTGGCTTGCCGACCCTTTATATTTTGCTTGAACTTTGCGACAATCTCACTCGTGAAAATCTCCGTCTGTATCATCGCTTTTAACGAGGAAAATAAAATCGCCGAAGCCGTCGAGTCGGCGTCTTGGGCAGACGAAATTTTAGTCGTTGATTCGGAAAGCACCGACCGCACCAAAGCGATTGCCGAATCGCTCGGCGCACGAGTTCTCACGAAAAAATGGGCGGGTTTTGCCAGGCAAAAACAATACGCCGCCGATTGCGCCGCAAACGATTGGATTTTCAGTCTCGACGCCGACGAGCGCCTTTCTCCAAAATTGAAAAATGAGATGCTAAGATTAAAAGGCTCGCCCGAAAACATCTTGGCTGACGGTTACCGCATTCCGCGTCTGTCGTTTTATATGAATCGCCCGATTCGGCACGGCGGCTGGTATCCAGATTGGCAGCTCAGGTTTTTCAACCGTCGCCGCGGAAAATGGAAAGACGTTTTGATTCACGAATCAATCGAAATGGACGCGACGGCGAAAATTGAAAAACTAAACAGCGATATTCTTCATCACACGGTCGAAAACGCCGCGCATCATCACCGAATGATCGGCACGCGATATGCGCCGCTCGCCGCCGAACAGATGTTTGCGCGCGGAAAGAAAACTTCCGCCTTTAAAGTTGCCGTCGCAGGCTCGACGACGTTTCTCCAAAACTACATATTAAAAGGCGGATTTCTCGACGGCTTCGCCGGTTTCTGCATCGCCCGTTTCGCGGCTCACCACGCATTCTTAAAACATCTGCTTTTGTGGGAATTGCAAAATAAGAGTCCAGAGTCCAAAGTTCAAAGTCCAAAGTCGTAAACGCCCGTTACAACTAATCAAAATTTACTCACATCAAACTTTCAGTTCGGCATTCGTTTACGCTATATTGAATTTATGAAAAGATTATTTTTTATCATTTCGGCGATTGTTCTTTCCGGCAATTTCGCGTTCGCTCAAAAAGGCATTGACCCGCAAACGAAAAAAATTCAGGAGGAAGGCGTAAAAATCACCGGCACGCAGCGCAGCAACGAGCCGCCGAGCCGTTCGTTCGATTTCGGCAAAGACAAAACGAAAGTGCGTGAGCCATTGGCGAATCCATATCGTATGGCTTCGCGCCGCGACGTATTAGTTGAGAATGTACTTGAAGTTTTGAAAGAGCGTAAACTGCTCGTCAACGAAGCGGCATCGAGAAAAGGCGACGGCATCATCGTTACCGAACCGCTCGTTTTCGCCAAAGGCGCGGTCATCAGCCGCAACGAACTAAACCGTTACGCCGTTCTGCCGAATTCCGACACTTCCTGGACGCGCGGGCGTTATACTTTGACAATCGAAATTCAGTCAATTGACGGCATTCAAAACAATGTCTCCGTGACGGCGAAAGTCGAAGGTCGTTCGGAAAACGGTTTGCAGTCGGAATGGACGACGCTCTCAAGCACCGGCGCGGCGGAAGATGAGTTTTTAGTAAAATTGGTCGAGATGGTCACGGGAACGCTCATTGACGCTCCGCAGGACACCGACCAATAAATAACAGTTACCGAAATTATGTCTCGCATTTTTTTTCAATTATTTTTGATATTCTTGCTCGTCGCGGCGATGTTCGGAACGGCTAATGCACAATCGGACGCGACGTCGCGGAACGGAACGCCGCCGAAAGAAGATTTGCCGACCGGCATTCAGGAAAGCCTCGCCAAACAACGCATCGAACGCGAGAAAAAGGATTACGCCGAACTTTTGGCACGCGGCGAGGAAGCCGTCAAACTCAGCGGCGAGCTGGAAAAATCTTTTCTGGAAAACAACCAGATTTCTTCGACCGATCAGAAAAAATTAGACCGCCTCGAAAAACTCGTTAAGAAAATACGCAACGAACTCGGCGGCGATGACGACGATAAAACCGCTGAATTGGACGGCAAACCGCTCTCGGTCGGCAATGCCCTGAAAACTTTGCAAAACAATACGGTCAAGCTCGTTGACGAATTAAGGAAAACCACGCGCTACAGCGTTTCGGTCGTCGCCGTCGAAAGCTCAAATTTGCTTTTGAAAGTCGTGCGGTTTTTGCGGTTCGGCAAAGAAGATGGCAAGTGAAAAATGAAAAGTGAAAAGTCTAAAAAGAAATTTTACGAATTTTTAAAAAATTCACTTTTTATCTTTCACTTTTTATTTTTCGCTTTGTTTTGTTTTCCCGCCTCAATTCACGCCCAGGACGATAATGAAATCATCAACGTCGAATCTTCAATCGTCGTCTTAAACGCCACTGTAACCGATGCAAAAGGCAAACCGGTAACGGGTCTGAAACAAAATCAATTTAGAATTTTAGAAGACGGGCTGGAGCAAAAAGTTGATTTTTTTGAAGCCGAAGCGACACCGTTCGCCGCCGTCATTTTGATGGATACTTCGGGCAGCATGGAAGGCGGGGTTTCGATGGCGCGTTCCGCCGCGATAAATTTTCTCGACGGTCTGCGTGCCGACGATGTAACGGCGATTTATAATTTCGATTCGAAAGTTTCGCTCGTGCAGGATTTCTCGAACAGCCGCGACATCGCCGAAAAAATTTTCAATCTCAAGGCGGCGGGAATGACCGTTCTTAACGATGCGATTTATCAAGCCGCCGTCGAACTCGGAAAACGCAGCGAAAAGCGCAGAGCGATAATCGTTCTCTCGGACGGCGCGGACACGAAAAGCGGGCGTTCTGCCGACAAAGCCTTAAAAGCTGCCGTAGCTGCTAACGCCACCATTTACACGATTGATATGTCGGTCGTAAATGCCGGAAACAATCGCTTTCAGAGTCAGGCGGCGCTCAAAAATTTCGCTGAAAAAAGCGGCGGCGTATTTATCCCGACGCCGGGCGGCGTGGCGATGCGCGAGGCTTTTAAAAACATCGTCGCGGAACTCGGCACTCAATACACGTTCGGTTATCAGCCGGCGAACACGAAAAAAGACGGCAAATGGCGCGCGATTGAAATTCGCGTCGCCAAACCGAATCTCACGATCAGAACGCGTAAGGGCTACAATGCGGCGAAAACGGGAAAGTGAAAACTGAAAGGTAAAAAGTAAAAACTGAAAACAAAAAATCGAAAAGTATATAACAGAGGAGCGGTCAGAAATAAACTTCAATGTTCATTAAGACCGCTCCTTTACTTTTCAGTTTTTACTTTCCCGTTTTTACTTTTTCTTCCCTTTACCGGCGGATTTTCCGCGTCCGCCAGACCTTCCGCCGTTATCGTCGTCATCATCTCTGTTCGAATCGTCCAACACGAAAGTTATAATCATCACCACTTGATACTCGGTAGCTCTTCCGTCGCTGATGTTAATTTTCTGGTCTTTTATCCACGCGCCGCTCACATTATTGATTGTACTCGCGGCTCTGGCAATGCCTTTTTCGATGGCATCTTCAAAACTCGAAGGCGAAGTTGACGAGATTTCGATATTTTTTGCTACTGACATTTTTCTGTTCCTCCTTGAATTTACGGCTTTTAACCGGTGGCAATAGTTTCACCGAAAAATACGGCATTTGCAAATCAATTCAAAAACTTGTTTTGTTTCTCGATTTATCGGCGTGACGTTCAATCGCCAATTTTATCAGTTCGTCAATCACCCGCGGAAATTCCATTCCGCTGCCCGCCCACATTTTCGGAAAGCCAGACGAATCGGTCATACCGGGCAGCGTGTTGATTTCGTTAACGAGCAGCACGCCGGTGTCGTTTCGCAAAAAGAAATCCACCCGCGCCAATCCCGAACCATCAATCGCCCGGTAAGCCGCGACTGCCATTTGCTGAATTTTTGCCGACAGTTCATCAGAGACGAGCGCGGGAACGACGAATTCGTTATTGCCGGTTCCGGCGTATTTTTCCGTATAATCGAGAAATTTTTTATCGTCGGCGCGGATGATGTATTCGCCCGGCTGACTCGCCTGCGGCGTTTCGTTGCCGATGACGGCGCATTCGATTTCGCGCATATCCAGATTTTCTTCGACGATGATTTTGCGGTCATATTCGGCGGCGAGTTCGATGGCTTTGACAAGCGAAGATTCGTCCTCCGCTTTCGAGACGCCGACCGACGAACCTAAATTCGCCGGCTTAACGAAACACGGATAACCGAGTTTCGACTCGATTTGATTAACCACCTGGTCGGCGTTGCGTTCCCACTCGCCGCGCAAAAACCAGACGTAGCGGCACATCGGCAAATCCGAATCGCGGAACAAGGATTTCATAAAAACCTTGTCCATTCCGCAAGCCGACGCCAGAACGCCGCAGCCGACGTATGGAATATTCGCCATCTCCAGCAGTCCCTGAATCGTTCCGTCTTCGCCGAAAGTTCCGTGCAGCACGGGAAAAACCACGTCGAGCGGCTGAAAATTTCCGTCGCCGTCGAGGTTTATCAAGCCGTTGTATTTCGTATCGCCGAGCAGCGCGATTTTGTCGCCGGAAAATTTTTCGCCGTTTTGTGTAATTTTCTGCCTGATTTCAAACGGAAACAATTCGAGCGATTCGGCGGGACTCAGCCAGTTGCCTTCCTTGCCGATGGCGATTGGAATGACATCGTATTTTTCCTTGTCAATTTGTTCGATGACGGTTTTCGCCGAACGAACCGAAACTTCGTGTTCGCCCGAACGCCCGCCGAAGATTACACCGATACGAGTTTTCATATTTGCGATTTGCGATTTGCGATTTTTGTGACTACCAATATTTCGATTTTCGATTGTTTGTAATTGTATGAATCATCTCTGTAAAAATAAATGAAATCTCAGATACGCGCAATCGCAAATTAAAAATCGCAAATTTAAAGAATCGTTTTCCCCAAAGCCGAAAGAATAAGTTCGCCTGCCAGCTCGACCGTGATATTGTTCTGGTCGAGCATCGGATTGACTTCGACAATCTCAAACGAGCGCATTCCGCCTCGTTCATGGATTAGTTCGAGCGCAAGATGCGCCTCACGGTATGTGATGCCGCCGCGCACGAGCGTTCCCGAACCAGGCGCGAAACGCGGATCAATAATGTCCACATCGAAAGTAACGGCGTAGCCACCCGGCGCCTGCGACGCGATTTTTATTGCGTCCTCGATGCAAACGAGCATTCCGCGCCGGTCAATGTCCGACATCGTGAAAAAATTTTCGCGCAAACCGAGTTCGCGTATGCGCCGCTTCTCGCTCAAATCCAAATCTCGCACGCCGACGTGCGCGCAAAATTTCGGATTGAGTTTCGGAGCGTAGCCTTCGAGGTTGACCATCGAAGGTTCGCCGTAACCCAGGATTGCGGCGAGCGGCATTCCGTGAACGTTGCCCGACGGCGAAGAATCGCTCGTGTTGATGTCGGCGTGCGCGTCGAGCCAAATCAAACCGATTTCCTGTTGGCGCGCCCGGTAAAAAGAAGCGATTGCCGAAAACGTGCCGGCGGCGACCGAGTGGTCGCCGCCCAAAATTACGGGAAAAGCATCTTCGTGTAAAATCTCTTTCAGGCTTTTCGACACGTTGCCGTAGGACGCAATAATTTCCTTTAGATATTTCGCCGTGTCTCCGTTTTTGGCGACGTAATCGGGTTTGACGATTTCGACATCGCCGTAATCTTTCACCGCGTAACCGAGTTCGGCGATATGCGAAGCCAGCGAGCCGTCGCGGATGTTCGCTAATCTGATTGCCGTCGACCCGAGTTCGCTTCCCTTTTTTCCCGCGCCGTAGCCGAGCGGAACGCCGACGATGCCGACCTTTTTGTCTGTTCCGGGAAAATCCACTTTTTCAAATGACATAATGCGAGAATTTATATTTCTCCGAATCCTTTTCTAAAGATTTCCTCAATTCTTTGTATCGCCTCTTTTTTATCGTCACCGCTCGCTTTAACTTCGAGTTCAGTGCCTTTTGCCGCCGCCAGAGTCAAAACACTCAAAATTGATTTCGCGTCGGCGACGACCCGATTGTCGGTGCGAACGAGTTTTATGTCGCTCTGAAAAGTTCCGGCAAGCCGCACCAAAGACGCCGCGGCGCGGGCGTGAAGTCCGAGCGGATTAATAACTTTTACTCGTCTGCTAAGCATTTTTTCAGCGCGGTTTTTGCGGTTCGAGCAATTTGCCGGTGCGGTAGATTGATTGTTTACCTTGCTCTTCGACATCTTTTGCCATCTCGCTCAAAGTCGTCTGCTTATTTTGCAAAGCCAGTTTAATGACCATCGGCAGATTGACGCCCGTCACGATTTCGACTTCGTTGTCTTTAATGAACATCGCCGAAATATTTGTCGGCGTGCCGCCGAACATATCGGTCAAAAGCAATACGCCGTTGCCTTGTGAGACCTGACGAATGGCGCGTTCGATTTCGTTTCTCGCCATTTCGACATCATCGTGCCAGCCGATTGACACCGCCGTCAGATGACTCTGCGCACCGACCACCGTTTCAGCCGCCGCCACCAATTCGCTAGCGACCTGCCCGTGCGAAACAATAACGCCGCCGATTTTTTTCAGTTCAGACATACAAAATTTTCGATTTTAGATTTGCGATTTGGTTCGACCTGCGCCGAGAGCTTTTTCGTTTTTTCACTTTTACTTTTGCACGTCGCGGTGCGTCACCGACACTTCGTAACTATCTTTCTTAAATGCTCCGGCGAGCCGGTCGGCGATCATCACCGAACGATGTCGTCCGCCCGTGCAGCCGATTCCGATGGTTAGATAGGATTTTCCTTCGCGTTTGTAAAGCGGCAAAAGGTATTCGAGCAAATCGGTAAAACGTTTTATGGTTTCTCCAACTTCATTTTCTTTTTCCAGAAACCCGACAACTTGGCTGTCGGTGCCGGGCAATTCCTTCAAATCCTTGACGAAATACGGATTCGGCAGATGCCGCACGTCGAACATCAAATCAACTTGCCCCGGAGCGCCGTATTTATGACCGAAGCTGAGAAATTGGACGTTCAGCGGCGCGCCTTCTTTAGTTTGTCCGAATTTTTCGACGAGCAACCGCCGCAACGTATGAACCGTGTGGTTGGAAGTGTCAATAATTAAATCCGCTTTTTCGCGCACCTCTTGCATCGCTTCTTTCTCGGCGCGAATCGCCGCGAGCAAGCCTTTGCCGACATCTGCCGGATGCGGGCGGCGCGTCTCGGAAAAACGCCGCTGCAGAACTTCGTCAGACGCCTCAAAAAACAAAACGTAAGCGGTTAGTTTTTTACTGATTCGCTTCAGTTCGTTCGGAAACTGCGACAAAAAATGTCGTTCGCGGATGTTGATGACGAGCGCGGCGCGTTCGATGGCGACTTCTTCTTCGGCGTTCGGCAGAAGCAGACGGGAAAACGTCGGCAGCATCGTCAGCGGCAAATTATCAACACAGAAATACCCCAAATCTTCAAAAGCGTTCGTCGCCGAACTCATTCCCGACCCGCTCAAACCCGTAATGATCACAAAGTTTGGGTAATTTTTCTGCTCGGCATTATTTTTCGCCATATAAAGAGAAACGCCTTCTGCACTGTTTTTGTGCAAAAGGCGTTTGTTAAGGTTTGATCAAACCGTAATTTCCGTCTTTGCGTTTGTAGATAACCGAAATGCGTTCGTCTTCGGCATTACGAAAAACAAGGAATTGATTTTCCTCGGCGTCGAGCTGCAGCACGGCTTCTTCGTCGGTCAAGGGCTTGACGGCATAGCTTTTTGAATTGACAATATGCGGCGCAGTCGGAGTGGGCGCGACCTCTTCGGTTTGCGGCGTGATCGTGCTGACCTTTTTGACTTTATGATGTTTGTCTGTGATTTTGCTTTTGAGCTTTAGGGCTTGTTTTTCGATTTTATCAATCGTTTGCGACAAGGATTTATACATATCCGCATCGGTCGTGTTAGCCGTCAAAATTTCTCTGCGCCAATTTACGACGACCTCCGAACGGTTTCTGTTTTTTTCGACTTCGATGATAACGTGCGCCTTAGCACCGTCGCCGTCGAACAAATGGTTCAATCTTCCGAAATGCTCCTCGACGTGATTTTTCAATGCCGGAGTTACGTCAATATGTCTGCCGGTATATTCAAATTTCATATTTATTCCACCTCATATTCGAGCGATGCGGGACGGATGTAAAACATAAAATAATTTTTCATCTCGCATCCTTTATCACACTACCGTTCTGCGTTCGCGCGAGCCGGGAATTTGCATTTGGTCGCGGTATTTGGCGATTGTCCGCCTGGAAAGTTTCACGCCTTCTTTGCTTAAAAGTTTGACGATCTGGTCGTCGGTCAAAGGCTTGCGCGTGTCCTCGTCTTCAATCATTTTCTTAATTCTGAGCTTCAGAATCCTGGTCGAAACTTCCTCGCCGTCTTCGTTGAGCATTCCTTCGGAGAAAAACCGCCGCAGCTCGATGACACCCTGCGGCGTGTGCGCGTATTTGCGATTGACGACGCGCGAAATCGTCGAAAGATGCATTCCGATGTCTTCGGCGATGTCTTTGAGCATCATCGGTTTGATGTGCTGCACGCCGTGATCGAGAAAATCGCGCTGGCGTTCGATGATGCATTCGACGACGCGGTAAATCGTCTGCCGCCGGTGTTCGATATTGCGCAAAAGGTCAACCGCCGAGCGCACTTTATCTTTGATAAAATCTTTGGTTTCCTTTGACGTTCCGTTTTGGTCAACCAGTTTTTGATAAGTCGGCGAAATACGAAGGCGCGGGCTGCCGTCATCGGTAAAATATACGACGTAATCGCCCTCGATTTTTTCGATATACACTTCGGGCGAAACGTAAATCGGTTCTTCAGACGAATAACGTCGTCCGGGATACGGGTCGAGAATCCGAATTTTGTCAATTTCTTTGTTTAATACTTGAATGTCAATGCCCGTCTGTTTCGAGAGATGCTGCAGACGATGCGGCTGCAAATCTTCGAGATGATTTTTCACCAAATCCGCCGCCAGACTTTCGCCTTCGCCGTTGCCTACAAGCTGAGCGAACAAACATTCCTTGACGTTGCGCACGCCGCACCCGACCGGTTCTAACTGCATCACGATTTGCCGAGCCTTTTCGACTAACTCGACCGAATGACCGCACATTTCGGCGATTTCCTCGTTGCTCGTCGTCAACCGCCCATCTTCGTCCAGATTACCGACGACGCAAATCGCCGCGTCTTCCAACGCTTCGCTGATTTGCTGAAGATTAAGCTGCCATTCGAGATGTTCGGTTAAAGTGGCGGACTTCGACAAAAACTGATCGAAGCTCGGCGCGTCGTCTTTAAATTCTATCTCTTGGGTTTTGTAGCCCGGGTCGAGATAATCCTGAAATTCCCTGCCGTAATCAACTTCCTCGAACGCATCTTGTTTATCAATCGAAAAATCTTCGCTATCGCCTTCAAACTCCGCCGCGCCTTCTTCGTTAAATCCGTTTTCACTCGGCAGTTCGGGCGTATAGTTTTCGGCTTGTTCAACATCAATCGAATAATCCTTCTCGGTTCGGTTCTCAAAACTTTCATCGTTGCCGCCGGTGTTCTGGTCGAGAATTTTTTCGGAGATTTCGTCGAATTCCTCGTCCGTCTGCACCTCTTCTAACACGGGATTGGCGACCATTTCATTCTGGATAAGCTCGCTGAGTTCGAGCGTCGTCATCTGCAGCATTTCGATGCGCTGCCGCAGCTGCGGAGTCAAAACCATCCGCTGAGATAATTTTTGAGTAAGCCTTAACGATGACATATTTTGATTAAAACTTTATTCGTAAACACACTGCCAATCGGCACTTTGTAATTTCGTTGTCCTTATTATTATAACCAACCGAACGAGAAAAGGGAAAGAAGATTGAGTTTCAAAATTCAAGATGCGAGGTTTTCGACGACCGAAGCAATTAAGAATCGGCTGGTCATTGTTAATTGAAAATTGAACGAGAGCGAAAATTTTTCTCGGACATTCAATCTTCAACCGCTTTGATGCAGAAGCTGGGTCCAAGCCAGGAAGTAAATTTGATTTCGTTTTGCGCATTGCGCACACATCCGCGAAAAAATCTACAAGCTGAATCTTTCGCCCAAGTAAAGCCGCCGGACATCAGTGTCTTCGACCAATTCGACGGGCGCGCCGCTGCGCAAAATTTTCCCTTCCGCCATAATGTAAGCGCGGTCGGTGATGCCGAGCGTTTCGCGGACGTTATGGTCGGTGATTAAAATCCCGATGCCCTGTTTTTTCAAATAAAGAATAATTTCCCGGATGTCGTCAATCGCAATCGGGTCAATTCCGGCGAACGGCTCGTCGAGCAAAATAATCTGCGGCTCGGTCGCCAGACAACGGGCGATCTCGACGCGTCGCCGCTCGCCGCCCGAAAGCGCCTCGCCGCGCGTTCGCCGAACGTGCGCGACGCCGAATTCTTCCAGCAATTCCTCTAATCTGGCGAACCGTTCGGCGCGTTTTAGTTTGATCGTCTCAAGCACGGCTAAGATATTTTGTTCCGCCGACATTTTTCTGAAAATCGAAGGCTCTTGCGGCAGATAACCCAAACCGAGGCGCGCCCGCAGATACATCGGCAGTTTCGTGACTTCTTGACCGTTCAGATAAATTTTCCCGTTCTCGGCGCTCTCCAACCCGGTCATCATATAAAACGTCGTCGTTTTACCAGCACCGTTAGCGCCCAGAAGCCCGACGACTTCGCCTTGCCTGACAAACAGCGAAACGTCGTCAACCACACGCCGCCGCCCGTAAGTTTTTTGCAAATTCAGCGCAGAAAGCGAATCGGCAGGAACATTACCGTTGCTGCCGTTTGAAGAATTTGAATTTTCCGATTGCAAAAACTTAGACATTCTAAGGAAAAGTTTATTTTAGATTTTGATAAATTGAAAACGGCAAAAAATTATTTTTTCGAGTTAACTCATAGGCTTCATAATTATTGCTGTTTTTTAATTTTATAAACCGTCCGCGTTCTGCCCGTGTTTGCTTGATTGGTTCGGCTCTCGCTAATGAAACGGTTCTCGCGCAAAAACACCGTCACTTGCGCGCCTTGCGTCGAGCCGTTTTCGCCGTCGTCAACGCGCGCCGGATTGCCGCGCAAAACGACCGATTCGTCCGCCGCGACGTATTGCGCGTAATCGCCGACGGCTTTTCGGTTCGGCGATGTGACGACGACATTTCTTTCGGCGACGGTTTGCCCGACTTCGTTTTTCTCGTTCAAAAATACATTCGCCACGCCCGCGACAATACGGTCTGTGCCTTGCCGGATGTCAACGTCGGTTTCATAGCGCAGCAGATTTTTCTCTTTGAAATAAAAAATCTTTTGCGACCGCGCGAAAACCGGCACGTTCGATTCGACGCCGTTTTCTCGTTTCTTCGCGTCGTAAAGCAGGCTTTGCACCGCGCCTTCACCGTAAAGCTCGCCTTGTTTTTGCCGCAGAATCAATTGATCGGCGCGAACGTAATTGTTTTCCTGCCAGGCGCGGGCATTGCCCGTATAAACGCCGACTTCGGCTTGATGCTCGAATTCCGCCGCGTCCGAGGTGATGAAAACCGGCGCGTTCGACTCATTGAAAGGCGTCGCGCCGCCCGTCTGTTTTTGGCTGATGTAGGTCGTCGAAACTTTGCCGCGCAAATAAGATTTTTCACCTCTCGTGTCCCAGTCAATCTCGCCGGCTTTGGCTCTGGCTCGCGCGTCGGAAACCAGCGGATTGCCGCGCAGACGAACCGTTTCATCGTTCCGGGTGAAAACGATTTGGTCGGCGGTTCCGCTGCGGTCGAGTTCGGAAAATTTCGCGCTGCCAAGCGCGTCGAATTGTTGAACGTCGTTCGATTGCCCATCAAAGCTCGCGTTCATCCGGTCGGCGGTTAAAGTTTGAACGCCGCGATTTTCCGCCGTCACTGTGGGCACGCGCACGGTTTTCGTTTTGCCGCTTCCTGAACATTCGCGCGGATTATTTCCCGTTTCAAAAAAGTCGCAATCGAAACGCGGCGCGTTGATTGTCGTTCGGTAATTTTCCGCCGAATTCTTAAGCGGTTCAACGAAAAGCTCGGCGTTGCCGACGGCTTCGGCGCGCGCCAAATCTTTGCCCCCGGCGCTGAGGTAAGTTTTAACCGTGTCGGCGATTAAACGTTTATTTGAAGCATCCGGTTTGCCGACGGGCGCAAACATCGCAACGGTCGTGCGCCCTTCGGTGTTCATCTGTTCGAGAAGTCCCGCTCGATTGAAATTTAAGCGAACGGCAACCGGCGCTGACAAGCTGACTTTTGTGTATTCGTCGGCTTTCGCCGGATTCAGAATAGCGTTCGCCGCGCCGACGGCGCTGGCTGTCTGCAATTGCTGATTGTCACCGAACACAGCGTTTAGTTCGTTGCCCGAAACTTCTGTCGTGCGTTCGGGCGCGGTTTGCTTCAGATAAGCGTTGCCTTTCACCAACGCGTTTTTGAGATTTTTATTCGGGTAAAGCTCAGCCGTTATATTGTCGCCTTTCAGGTAATCGTTCGGCTGCGTAATTTCCGCGCCGCCGTAAAGATAAATTACGCCGCTCGTTTGTTCATAAATCGCGTCAGCGGATTTGATAATCGTCTGCTTATCGCCCTGCGCCGTCGCAATTTCCACGCCGTTTTTGAGTTCAAATCGGTCGGCGTCTTTTTCATAAACGGCGTAATTCGTTTTTATCCGAGTCGGCTGCGCGTCATTCGACGCGGTTTCGATGTCCACGTTTTCAAACAATTCGAGTCGCTTTAACTCTTTGTTGATGTGTGCAACGGCGCGATTTGCCCGCGTTTTCGTCCATTTCGCGTTGGCGGTCGTCGGTTTTTGATAAACGTCCACATTACCGTTCAAGTCAATTTTTTTTATTTCCTTATCGGTGAAAAATGCGGTCGCGCGGTCAGATTTTATATCAGTCGGCTGCGCGTTCGCATCAGTCGGCGTGATACTGACATTGACGTTTTCGTTAAAATTAATTACCCCGTCGGTTTGATTTAGAAAAGCGCGTCCCGCCGAAATTTTCGCTTGGCTGTAGTTTTCATCAGAGCCGTTTCCATTGGCGACGATTTCGACATCGCGCAGAAGTTCGAGCGTTTTATTTTTAATATTAACCGTCGCGCCCAACGATTTACCCGACACATTTTCGCGCGAGAATTCAATGAGTTCTTCCGCTTCGGCAATTTCGGTTTCCTTTTTATAAGTCAGTTGTTCGGTCTTAACCTTTAGCGCGTCGCGCGTTTCAATGTTTACGTCGCCCGCAAAATAAGCGGTAAAGTTTTTATTCTCTCCGGGAATATGAATGGCTTTCTGCGCTCTTATTTGGTCGGAAGCGCCGCCCGTGTTATCGAAAACCTGTAAAAAGACGTTTTCCAATTCCTGGTGTTTATCGGTGTAAGTCGTGGCTTTATCGGCTTTAATATAATATTTCACTACGTCGCCGTCGGTTTCGCGTCGCTCATAACCGGTAACAACGGCTTCGACATCTTTGGAAAGCGTGGCGGGCAGACTTTTCATCCGAAATTCCTGTTTGTTCCGGTTTCGGTAAAATCCGATGCCGATGGCGATAATCGTCCCTGCAAGCGCAATGATCGCTATAACGCGAATCAGCAAAGGCATTTGAGCGCGAAACTGAAAGTTTCGAATTTTGTTAGTTTGTTTTTCGGGCATCGTCAATTTTAGTTTTGCGCTTTCAAGTCTTCTATCACAAGTTGCAGCCGCGTGCTGCCGTTCCAAGTGTTGGCTTCGGGAGTATGAGCTAATTCGATGCGCGTTTTCGGCTTTAAGGTTTGCCCGTTTGACTTATCCACGCCGTCCCACCAAACCGCCTCGAACTGTTTGCCGCTTGTGTCGGCGAGTTTTAATTTCAAATGCTTTTCCTTCATCACAAACGGCTCGTGCGTTAAAAATAAATCTTTCGTGACAAAACGCGGCTTCGGATTGCCCATTCCGAACGGCTCGAACTGTTTTAATTCACGAACCAAATCGAGGGTTAGAGTTTGCGCGGAAACAATGGCGTCAATTTTCAATTCGGGAATCAAATCGTCGCTCGATAAATTCTCGCTCGCGTGTTCGTTCAATTTCGCCTGTAGCGCTGCTATGTTTTCCGTTTTGATTTGCATTCCCGCCGCCGCCGCGTGTCCGCCGTATTGCACGAAAAGTTCGCGGCACGAATCCAAACTGTTTAAAAGATGATAACCCGCGATGCTTCTGGCGCTGCCGTGCGCGACGCCGTTTTCGATTGACAGAACGATTGTCGGGCGATAAAGTTTTTCGGCGATTTTCGACGCCGCCAGCCCGATGACGCCGCGATGCCAGTTTTCGCCCGCCACGACGACGAAGTTTTGGTTTAGAATTTCTTTGGTTTCCGTAAAAGCCAGTTGCGTGATTTCCTGCTGCATTTTTTGCCGCTCGCGGTTGCGGCTGTTCAGCATTTCCGCCAGAGCGCGCGCCTGATCGAAATCCGTCGCCTCCAGCAGTTCGACAACGTGGCGCGCCGCGTCCATTCTGCCCGCCGCGTTAATGCGCGGCGCGAGACGAAAACCGATGTCGTAAGTCGTCATCTCGCTCGTGCAGTCGGCGACTTCCATCAAGGCTTTTAAACCGTAATTGTGCGCCTTCGGTAAATCTTGCAAACCGAGCGCGACGATAGCGCGATTTTCGCCGGTCAAACTCATTACGTCGGCGATTGTGCCGATGGCGACGACTTTCAAAAATCCCTTGACGAGATTTTCCCTTCCTTTTTCTCTGAGCAGAGCGTGAGCGAGTTTGAGCGCCACGCCGACGCCGGCGAGGTTTTTATCCGGGTATTCGCAGCCCGCTTGATTCGGATTAACGACGGCTAACGCTTCGGGCAGACCGCTTTCTTTCGGCAAGTGATGGTCGGTGACGATAAAATCCATCCCGTTTTCTTTCGCCCAACGGATTGCTTCAAAAGCGGTAATCCCACAATCCACGCTGATAACAAGCGTGTAACCGCGCTCTTTCGCTTTTTTAAGCGCGTCAATGTTAACGCCGTAACCTTCCGTAAAACGATGCGGAATGTGAAAGCCCGTCGTCGCTCCCAAAATCTCCAGCGCCTTTCTGACGACGACCGTTCCCGTCGTGCCGTCCACGTCATAATCGCCCCAAACCAAGATTTTCTCGCCCGCTTCGACGGCTTTTACGATTCGCTCGACCGCCGCTTTCATTCCTTTCAAAAGATACGGCTCGTGAAGATGTTCAATCGAAGGATTCAAAAATTGAAAAGCCTTTTCTTCTGTTTCGTGTCCGCGCGCGATAAGCAAAGCGGCGACAATCGGTGAAACTTGCAAGGTGTTTGCCAGCAGTTTCACTTCATCGTGATTATGTTTTTTGATTGTCCACCGTTTCATAAAATTTTCCCGATTTTGAGTTTCAATTTTTCGGGTAACATATACAACCGGAAACTCGAAACCAAATCAGATTTGAGGACTGATCACGCCTCGCCAAAGCAATACGAGAATTATAACACCGAGAATGACGCGATAGCCGATAAAAATCGCCGTCGAATTTTTTCGCAGGAAAGAGAGCAGAAAATAAATCGAAAGATAACCGACGACGCCCGCCACAACTGTTCCGGCGAGCAGCGGCAGAAAATCTTCGGGCGCGAGAAGCACGACGGCTTCTTTGAGCTGCAGCAGACCGCTCGCGGTAATGGCGGGAATCGAAAGCAGAAACGAAAATCTGGCGGCAGCTTCGCGTTTTTGTCCGATGAAAAGCCCGCCCATCATCGTCGAACCCGAACGGCTCGCGCCCGGAATGAGTGCCAGAACCTGCGCGAAACCGACGACGACGGCATCGAGCAATCCGAAATCTTTAATTTCTCTGCGGCGTTTGCCGACGAGTTCGGCAAACGCGAGCAGAACCGCGATTGAAATCAGCATCGTTGCAATGACCCATAGATTTTTTGTCGCATCGCCTTCGATTAAATCCTTGAAAAGCAATCCGACGACTCCGATGGGAATCGAACCGACGATAATCAGCCAGCCGAGCCACGCTTCTTCCGAAAGCCAAATCGGACGAATGCCGTGCGTGCCGGAAAATCTCACGCTGCGCTTTCTGGTTAACCAATTCCAATGGTCGCGCACGAACGCGGCGGTGATGCTCAAGATGTCCGAAGCGAAATAGACGAAAACTGCGAGCAACGTTCCGAGCTGCATTACGGCAATCGTCGCCGTGATTTTTTCCGCGTTGCCGTCGTGCAGCTCGGTCAGTCGGCTGGCGAAAACCAGATGCGCCGTCGAGCTAATCGGGATAAATTCGGTCAAGCCCTGCACGATGCCGAGAATAATTGCCTGTAAATAATTCATTGATAAAAAGAAGGAGATTTTTCGATTGTCGAAACCGGAGAAGAACCGTCTCAAGTTTTATAACCGTTTCACGCTCATTCGTCAAAGCGGCTGGATTTTTACCTTTCCTAATTAACATCCAGGCGTTTCCTTTTTTTAGCTGATGCTTTGTCCCGAACGGCAAAAAGCAGTGAAGTCACAGCTTCACTGCTTTTTCCGATGTTCTATGCTTTGTTTTTACGGATTACTGACAAAGTTTATATCATCCAGATTGTCCAATAAAGTTATAGTTCTGGACGACGGAACGAACGTGTTCTTTTTCGAGCTGACGGTAACAACATAAGTTGCGCCGGTCGGCAAATCTACAAAACGATAAAACCCGAAAGCGTTTGTTTGAGCGTAACGCGGCTCGGTCAAACTTCCGCCCGTGATGCTCAGACGAACGCCCGGTAAACCGCGTCCGCCGGACGTAACGACACGTCCGGTGACGTTCGCCGTGGCGACAGTCGGCGCGTTGCAACTGGGAAACTTGAACGAACTGATTCTCGTTCGCCAGGTAGATGATGACGTTGTGGCGTAATATTGGTTTGTGTACCAGAACGTGCAGTCGTCGAGCGGGTCTATGTTCATCGAACTGTAATCGCCCCAGCGATTGCCGCCGCCGGTTTGCGCGCCGGCGCCGCTAACCATCGTTCCTTCGCCCTGCGGCATCGTGCCGAGCGGGTCGCCGGACAAACGCCCGGTGTATCGAATGCCCGGATAAACGCTTACGGCGTCCGAGACGCTGTAGGCGAGTCCCATATTACCGCTATTGTCCATCGCCACGCTGCCCATCCAGCGATTGACGGCATCGGCGGGCGCATACGTTCCCTCCTGAAAAATAACCGGACTGCTGTTTGGGCTTCTAATCTCCCACCAGCGCATTCCCGCTAAACCGGCGGTCGCCTCGACCGATTGAGTAGTAACTAATGATTCGTGCGTGCCGTGATTGCGGTAGGCGAGTCGAAAAGTCGGTCTCTGGCGGTAAGATAAAATATCAACCTTAATAGTCGTTCCCGGTTGCGGTATGCAGCTTCGAGCGGATGGCGTACAGGTAAATACCGAGTCAAACGGAGCGGTGTTTAATTGACTGGCAAAAGTGAAAGTAGAATTGGCGGGCGTTACCCAATCAACTTGAAATTTGAAAAGATTCAAAGCATCGGCGGGAGCGCCGTAGGGTCCGCCGCCGTCCATCGAACCGACGAAATAATGCGGGCTATTCGCTGGCGGAAGCCGCGTTCCGTCTAAATCAGCCGGCAGCAAACCGTCGCCGACGCGAAACGGCTGCGACCCGTGCGCCACGATAAAAGAGACCACCTGTGGTGTCGGATTGCCCGCCAGCATCTGGGCGCGATTCAGCGCGTAGGCTCCGGTTCCCGTGACAGGAGAGCCGACAAACCTGGCGCTGATAAAATAAGCGTTTGACCAAACGCCGTATTTCGGGTAATCGGGAAAGCTCGCGCCGGTGCTGAAAGCGTATCGGTAATACGTTCCCGTCGGATCGCTGCTCGTCGAAATGGCGACGCAGTTAAAATAAGTCGGACCGGCGCTGGTAAATTGACTGAGCAGCCAGCGATCAGCGAGTTGGTCGTAAAGCACGATCGGATCGCCCGCGTTCTCGGTTTGGCAGGGTCCGCCGAAACCCGCGAAAAGCGTGTTAATGTTTGCCGGTCCAAAGACTGAAACGCCAGCGCGCGTAAATATCTGAAATCGAGAGTTGACCATCTGCACGTAATGATTCGGTCCGATGTCGCCGTTCGGGTCGGGCGGATTGACGCCGGACGTATTTGCCAAACCGTCGAAACTTACACCGGTTGGCGGAATCGAGTCCTGACCTAACAGTCCGTCGCCCTTCGTGTTTTGAACAACCGGGTCAGGGTCGTGTTGCGTGTTGTTGACCGGACCGGGCGCGCCGCGGTCGTCTTCGCCTTTTTCCTTTTGCCTGGTCAAAATCGGCTTTATCGAGCGCAAGGGCGGTGACAAGTCGTATTTATCGGCGGTTCCCACCGTCGGACGCAGCACGGCGTCTTTCTCCTGCGCAGTTACTGTCGAAGAAGTATTCGGCAGAATTACTAATAAAGCCATCAACGGCACGAGGAAAAAAACGGCGAGTCTAACTTTTCGCTCACTAAAATTTACGTTTCTGATTTTCATTACGCCTCCTAAAATTTTTGAAATTAATAACCCGGAAGGAAACCGAAGATGTTAGCGATTTTGCTACAAAGAAAATGAATGCCTGAAAGAAATTGGTCGAAAAATCTCGACGACTATTCGGAAACGGTTCACGGGCATATTTTATCTGGAAATCACGCAAACAAATGTCCGGTCAGTATATGTCCGACCGAGCGAAGTGTCAATGTTTAACTCTTTACTCAATGTTTAACTCTTTACAAGAAGCAGCACGGAATTTATTGCGCGGCGGTTTTCGACAAAAACAAAAGCTAGTTGAGGAAGCCAGCGCCCCGGCTGTTACTCCCTGAAAGAAGCACGTCCGGCGATGCGGTCGTAAAGCCACGCGGGAAATATTCTGCCGAGACGAACGATTGACGCAAGCTGCCAGGGAAACGCGGCGAACTTTACGCGCCGCTCGATGGCTCGCAGAAAAAGCGGTATCGAATCTTCGAGTTCCATCAAAAACGGCATTTTATTCGTTCGTCCGGATGTCAGAGGCGTTTTGATAAACCCCGGCTGAATAATCGTTACGCTCACGCCTTTCGATTGCACATCAAGCCGGACGCTTTCAAAAAACGCGGTCATCCCCGCTTTGCTCGCCGAATAAGCCGCCGATTTCGGCAACCCGCGAAACCCCGCGAGACTCGAAACGGCGACGAGCTGACCGCTTTTGTTTTCGAGCATTGCGGGCAGCACGGCGGAAACCGCGTTTACCGCGCCGAGCAAGTTGATATTGATGACTTTGGCGACGGCTTCCGAATTCAAACTTCTGGTTTCGGAATTGTTTCCGCCGATGCCCGCGTTGGCAATCAAAATATCAATTTTCCCGAATTCGTTTCGCAAAGATTCCGCCGCCGCTGCGACGGCATTCGCGTCGGTCACGTCAACCGCGAAACATCTCGCAAGCCCGCCGTATTGTTCGCATCTGTCGGCGAGTTTCTTTAACAATTCTTCGCGCCTGGCGAGCAATCCGAGCGTCGCGCCGCTTTTCGCCATCGCCATCGCCAATGCTTCGCCGATGCCGCTTGACGCGCCGGTTAAAAAAACGACCTTATCTTTCCAGAACATAAAAACTTTTCAGCATAGTTCGGCAACGTATCCGCCCAGAACCTTCAACGTCTTTGCCAAATCGTTTTGCTTGACCAACAAATGGTCGCGTGAAAACGCCGACAGCGCGACGATTGAAATTTCGGCTTCGGCTAAAATCCGCGCGACTTCGGCTAAAAATCCGACGACTGTAAAATCCAGTTCGACATCGAAGCTCAGCAAACGATAATTGCCCGCCGTTTTCCCGTCACGAATCTGATAGCGAATCGTTCCGAAATCCGTTTCGTCGAGTAGTAAGGTTACTTCCCAACGGTCGCGGAAAATCATAAACGGCGCGGACATTCGCGGCGAGAGTTCCGGGTTTTCGAGCAGTTTTAACCAATCGCCGTGCGCGAGAGAAACGAGAAAAAAGGTTTCGGGCGCGACTTCGACTTTGGCGGACTTTAAAAGTTCGGAAGCGTTCATATTAAACTTCGACCACGGTCGAAACGATCACCGGTTTCGTTCCCGCTTCTCTTTGAATCATCTGCTTTAGATGAACGCGCAGAGTTTCCGCCATAAATTTTTTGTCCTGGTATTTTCCGCGTTCGGTTTCCTCGACGACATTGCTGATTGATTGGCGGGCGTTCTGCAGCAAACCGTTAAGCGGATTGATGCCCGCCACGCCCGACGCGGTGATTTGCGGCTCGCCTTTTAACCGTTTCGTTTCCTTGTCAACGGCGACGACGAGCGTAATCAAACCGCTGAAGCCGAGTTTTTTGCGCTCTCTGACGATTTCGTAATCAATTTCCTCTGACGCGCCTTCGTCAATAAACGCCTTGCCGACATCGTTGTGTTCGACCACCTGCGCCGAGTATTCGTTGATTTCCAAAACGTCGCCGTTTTCAATCAGAATCACGTTTTCGTCCGTGTAGCCTTCGATGTGATTTTTGATGTATTCCTTGTGGCGGAAAAGCATACGGTATTCGCCGTGAACGGGGACGACGTATTGCGGGCGGACGGTTTCGACCATAATCTTGATGTCTTCTTGCGACGCGTGACCGGAGACGTGAATCAGGCGGCGTTTTTCTTCGATGATGTTGCCGCCGTGTTTGTAGATTTCTCCAATCAGCCGCGAAATCGCGCGGTCGTTGCCGGGAATGATTCTGGCTGAAAGGATCACCGTATCGCCTTTTTCAATCGCCAAACCTTTGTAACTGCCGCTCGCCATATTCCAGAGCGCGGCGCGCGATTCGCCTTGCGAACCCGTCACCAGATAAACGATTTGGTCGCTGTCTAAAGAACGCGATTCGCCAAGTTCGATCAAAGTGTTGTGCGGAACTTTGAGCAAGCCCAAATCGCTCGCAATCTCGACGTTCTTCAGCATCGAGCGTCCAAGCACGCAAACTTTTCTACCGTATGCGTGCGCTACGTCTAAAACCACCTGCAAACGATGAAGCGACGACGAAAAAGTTGAGACGATAATTCTGCCTTCTGCTGCCGCGAAAATTTCCTCGAACGCCGGAATCACCTCGCGTTCGGAAGGCGTTCTGCCCGCCACGGTCGCGTTCGTCGAATCGCCTAAAAGCAAAAGCACGCCTTCGTCGCCGTATTTTTTCAGAGTCTTTAAGTCGTAAGGTTTTCCGATGACCGGCGTGTCGTCAATTTTATAATCGCCCGTGTGTATAATCGTTCCGACCGGCGTTCGTATCGCCAGCGAAAAACAATCAACCAGCGAGTGCGACGCGTGTATGTATTCGATTTCAAAACTGCCGATTTTCGACACCTCGTTCGCTTCGACGCGGTGCAGCAGAACGTCGTCCATCATCCGGTGCTCGCTCAGACGTTTATCGG
The DNA here is from genome assembly GCA_902805935.1 of uncultured Pyrinomonadaceae bacterium. Lineage (GTDB taxonomy): Bacteria > Acidobacteriota > Blastocatellia > Pyrinomonadales > Pyrinomonadaceae. The sequence continues at coordinate 3,772 of CADCUR010000193.1, read as the reverse complement.
CGAGCGCGAGCGTAAACCGCGAAGCGTAAACGGGCAAATTAAATTTCTTTAGAAAATACGGCAGCGCGCCGATATGATCTTCGTGTCCGTGCGTTAAGATCAGCGCGGTCAAATCGTCGGCGTATTCGTCTAGAAAGTCGAAGTTCGGAATCGAAATATCAACTCCGTAAGGCGTCTCTTCGGGGAACCCCATTCCCGCGTCAACGACGATCATTTCGTCGCCGTAGCGGATGCCCATACAATTCATTCCAAATTCGCCGATGCCGCCGAGCGGTATTATTTCTATTTTGTTCACTCTTATTTGCTCTACTCGTTTCAATTCAAATCAAACGAGAATTTTAACATATACAAATGATTTTCGCTCGAACCGAAAATTATTCTTGACCGCTAAATAAACTTTTGCTAATCTAACTCGGACAATTTGAGGGGAGTAGATAGCCCGGCGGAAGTCGGGTTTGTCGAAGTCGTCAATACAATCGCCCAAGTCAAAGCGGTTCGGCTCGATAAAGTAAATATCAAGACCTTTTGCGACGAATGCACATTTCGTTTTGCAAAAGGTTTTTTCTTTTGCAACGCGCACAAAAGGAAAACGATGTTACTTGAATTGATTGTCGAATCGGTCGGCTTTATCGGCGAAGTTTTTTTCGAAGGTTTATTCGAATTCGTTGTAGATTTCGCTTCTGATTGGCTGGCAAAGCGCAGACGATAATTTAATCTTTGAAACATCGTTTTCTTCAATTACAAAATACTTGGAGGATATTCGATGATTTTATTTCCCTTTGCTGAATACTGGTGGTTTTACGGCGCGTTTCTACTTTTCGTGCTGTTGATGCTCGCGCTCGATCTGGGCGTTTTCAACCGCAAAGCGCACGTCATTTCGTTCAAAGAAGCCAGCGCTTGGAGCGTCGTCTGGGTTTCGCTCGCGCTCGTTTTTAACTTTATTTTATACCGCTACGCGCTCTGGAAATTTCCACAGGACGAACGGCTTTTGGCAATTCCCGATTTCAATCCCGACCTGGCGGCGTGGAACGTTTCGCTCGAATTTCTGACCGGCTACGTGGTCGAAAAATCTCTTTCGGTGGACAACATTTTCGTCTTCGTGATGGTCTTCGCCTACTTCGCTATCCCACCGAAATATCAGCACCGCGTCCTTTTTTACGGCATTCTGGGCGCGCTCGTTTTCCGCGCGATTTTCATCGCGATGGGTTCGGCGCTGATGGAGTATCACTGGATCGTTTACCTGTTCGGCGGCTTTTTGATTTTAACCGGCGTCAAAATGATGTTCGCGCCGGAGAAGGAAATTGACCCGGAAAAGAATTTTTTAATACGCTTATTCAAAAAATTCGTTCCCGTCACGCCGCAGCTTCACGGACAAAAATTCTTCGTCCGCGAAAACGCCAAAACTTACGCCACGCCGCTGTTCATCGCGCTGCTGTTTCTCGAACTGACCGACATCATTTTCGCGGTTGATTCCGTCCCGGCGATTTTCGCCCTGACCAAAGAGCCGATGATTGTTTTCACCTCGAACATCTTTGCGATTCTCGGTCTGCGGGCGATGTATTTTATGCTCGCGGGCGCGATTGATAAATTTTATTTGCTCAAATACGGTTTGGCTGTCGTGTTGATTTTCGTCGGCTTGAAAATGGTCTGGCTCAACGACGCTTTCGGCGGCAAATTCCCGATTTCGTGGTCGCTCGCTTTTATTTTGGGGACGATTGCCGTTTCAGTCGTCGTCTCGCTGATGTTTCCGCGAAAGACTAAATTTGAATAATCGAATGAAAAAATGCGGGCAGTGATTTCGCTAGTTTTCACTGCCCGCATTTTTTTGTTTCGCCAAACATTTCCATTCATTGAGCGTCAAAGTTTCGGCGCGTCGCTGCCGGTCAACGCCGCACTCGTCTAAAATCTGTTCGACGTTTTCAAATTCGCTTCTCAAATTATTTGCAATTGTCTTGCGCTTTTGCCGAAATCCCGCGCTGACAATTCGCCGAAACGGCTTTTCATTTTCAATTTGATTTTCGCTCGGCGTTAACCGAACGACCGCGCTCCAAACTTTTGGCGCTGGGGAAAATGCGTTTGGCGGCACGTCGAAAAGTTTTTCCGCGTCCAAATACGCTTCGGTTAAAACGGTTAAAAATCCGCGCTCTGAATTTCCCGCTTGAGCCGTAATCCGTTCGACAACTTCGCGCTGAAACATTAAAACCAATTCAGAAAAACAATGTCTCTGCTCGATTAATTTCTGCAAAATGGCGGTCGAGATATTGTAAGGAAGATTGGCGACGAGTTTGAGTTTCAAAGATGAAGGATGAACGATGAACGATGAATAATCAATGTCGAGCGCATCGGATTCGACAAGTTGGAAATTTTCCTTTCCGGTAAATCGTTGACGCAAAACTGAAATCATCTCGCGTTCGAATTCAATCGCAAACACATTCGCGCCCGATTCGATTAAAATTTCCGTCAACGCGCCGCGACCCGCGCCAATTTCTATAATTGTTTCGCCTTCATTCAGATTGAGGGCGGCGATTATTTTGGCGATATAGTTACGGTCAACGAGAAAATTTTGCCCGAAAGATTTTTTCGCGTAAACGGATTTTGGTCTGCGGTCTGCGGTCTTCGATTTATTCATCCCTCAGCCCTCATCCTTCATCTCTTATTTGCGGATAGCCCGTCAACTCAAAATCATCGCCGTGTTTTATAATTTCCAAATCGCGCAAACGCATCGCGCCGTCCAAAGAATCCGCGCCCTCACCACCGATTGCCATTGGCGCGTCGTGTCCGCCGATGACGATTGGTGCGACGATGAAAGTCAATTTATCAACCAATTTCGCATCGCAAAACGCGCCCGCGATTTCAGTTCCGCCTTCGACCAAAACGCTTTGCAGTTGACGCGTTTTCAATTCGCTTAAAACGTGATGCAAATTTCTGGCGTTCAATCGAACGACTTCAACGCCCAGTTTTTCCAATTCAGCAATTTTCGTTTCGTCATCAGAGGCGGAAAAGATAATCGTCGGCGCGTCTTTGGCGGTTTGCGCGAGCGTCGAATCAATCGAAACGCGCAGGCGATTATCCAAAACGATGCGCGCGAGTTTTCTCCGGCGCGGTTTTCCGCTGCGGTCGGTCAAACTCGGATTATCAACGAACGCCGTGTTGCCGCCGACGAGAATCGCGTCGTGTTCGTGACGGAAACTCTGCACTCGCGCCGCCGACTCTTTTCCCGAAAGCTGGGTCGAAACGCTGTTCGTCAGAGAAATTCTGCCGTCGAGCGACATCGCCAGTTTCAAATGCACAAACGGACGATTTTTCTGATGCCAGACGCAGAATTTTTCATTTAATCGGGCGGCTTCGTCCTTTAGGATTCCTGTCACGACCTCAATTCCGTTTTCCCGCAAAACCTGAAAGCCTTTGCCCGACACTAGCGGATTCGGGTCTTCAATCGGACACACGACGCGCCTGATTCTCGCATTTATCAACGCTTCGGTGCAAGGCTTCGTCCTGCCCGTATGCGCGTGCGGTTCTAGGGAAACATACGCCGTTCCGCCTTTGGCTTTCTCTCCCGCTTGATTTAACGCGATGACTTCAGCGTGCGTGACGTTTTCGTAAATGTATGAACCTTCGCCGATTGTCTCGCCGTTTTCCGCGACAATTACGCAGCCGACCAGCGGACTTGGGCTGACTTGCCCGATGCCAAAAGCCGCGAGTTCCAAAGCGCGCCGCGTCATTTCTATATCAAATTCTGAAAAATTATCGCTCAATTATTTTTATCCGTTTC
>CADCUR010000192.1 GCA_902805935.1 uncultured Pyrinomonadaceae bacterium | reverse complement strand
TTTCCAGACAACACGCGCGTTTTTATTCGCCAGCGCGACATTCGCCTTGTGAAAGCCGCGCCGCTCGACCAGTTTTTGCACCCATCGGCTACGCGCGTCAGGTTTCGCGCGGTGATGATAAATGATGCTGCGCGCGCCGTGAACCAGGAGCATTCGCAGATAACGATTGCCCGCTTTGCTGATTCCGAGCAGTTTCGGTTTCCCGCCCGTCGAATGCTGCCTGGGGACAAGCCCGAGATAAGCGGCAAATTGCCGTCCGTTCTTAAATCGCTGCGGCTCTGAAACCGCAGCGATGATTGCCGTCGCCAGCAGCGGTCCGATGCCGGGAATTGTGGCGAGTCTTTGGCAGACCGGGTGGGCATCATAAACGGCTTTGATGCGTTTGTTAATGCTGGCGAGTCTTTCTTCGAGCGCGCGGAACTCATCGCGCAGAGCGTAAAAGATTTCCTGCGCTAAGGGCGACAGTGCCGCAATGCGGGCTGCAAACTCTTCGCGCAACCAGACGAGAAAACGGGTTACTCCTTTGGCGCAGACGATTCCATATTCGAGCAGCAAGCCACGTATTTCGTTGATGATCGCGGTGCGATGCTGAATCAGGCGTTCACGAACACGATGCAGAGTCTGGATGTCGAGCTGATCAGTTGTTTTGACGGGAACGAGGCGCACATTCGGACGCGAAGCGGCTTCGGCAATCGCGGCGGCGTCATTGCGGTCGTTCTTCGCCCCGCGGCGGTAAGCGACGACGTGCTGCGCCGGGATAAGCAGTACTTGATGTCCGAAAGCCTGAAGTTGGCGCGCCCAATGCTGTGAACCGGAACAGGACTCCATCGCCACGGTGCAGGCGGGTGTGTTGGCGAAAAAGCGCGAAACAGTATCGCGGGTCAGACGCTTGTGCAGCGTCTGAGAGCCGCGTGCGTCCGTGCCGCAAATTTCAAAAGAATTTTTCGAGATGTCCATGCCGATAATGGTCGTTGATGTCATAAAAAGTTCCTCCAAAAATTAAAGATTTGTAACCGCTACATTATCACCCTGGAACACATAGGCGAATAACAGGCGGAGCCATTCCATTAGCGGCGCTCATCTTCGGTCGCGGAAGTTAGAACGCTACCGGTTTATTGAAAAAGAAAATCGTTATTATCCGATCAAGCTGTTATGTCGGGTAATGCGGGTCGGACGTTCGGCTTATTACGCTTATCGGCGCGGCAAAACTTTCCGAGATAGTTTCAAGAAAGCCGAATGCGTCGCCCAGATCAAGGAATGTTTTTATTTCAATCGCCGCCGGTATGGTTCGCGGCGCATCGCGGCGCAATTGAAACTCGGACGCTTCGGTGTGCGGAAGGTTTTGCGGCGGGAAAATCTACGGGCGATTGCGCCGAAGCGTTTTGTACCGCAGACGACCGATTCAAAGCACGGTTTAGCAGTGAGTCCGAATCTTTTGAAGAACCCATTAAATCAGCCTTTGGGGAGAGGCGAAGTTTTTGTCGGCGACATTACCTATCTTCGTGTGCAGGGCGGCTTTTGTTACCTGGCTTGTCTTCAGGATAAGTTCACGCGCCGCATCGTCGGCTGGAAGGTCGCTGAGCGGATGACGGCGCAGCTTGTAATTGACGTTTTCCTGCAAGCAAGACGGCGCGGACTAATTGGCAAAAGCGCAATTATTCACACGGATCAAGGCAGTCAATATGCAGCAGTTGAGTACCGCCGATTGCTTTATATCGGTGGCTTTCGGCAATCAATGAGCCGCAAAGGAAATTGTTACGATAACGCGCAAGCGGAGAGTTTCTTTTCCCGGTTCAAAGCAGAACTTGTCGAGGACGGCATCTTTGAATCGGTTGAGGTTGCCAGATCAGAAGTCTTCAGTTATATCGAAGGCTATTACAATCGGATCAGACTTCATTCGGGCTTACGCTACAAAAGCCCGTTGGAGTTTGAAAATGAACTTAAAATCAAAAATATAAGGAGCAGCGAGAGTTTTGTGTGCGGAAAAACTTGACCGTCTCAAAAGAACGAACGCCAGAAACGCGGCGTAAAACCAGTAGTATTCCGAAAAGGGAAAAAGAATTATGTCCATCTTGAGTTTTTATGTTTCCTTTTTAATTTTTTTGTCTTGCAAAAAGGAAAAAGACCTTTCGCAAGCTGTTTTTGTCAGCCGCAAAAGGTCTCGACGATTTCACCGGCGCGCCGGATTGCCCTTGGCTTAAAATGGCAATCGAAATGACGACGTGCGCCGAACCTGCGCATTTTCGCGCCATGGTTCATCTACTCCCCTGTTCGTTTTTCAAAGTCGGTCACCACTCAAATTCGGTTAAATCGAACCGCGCGGCGGAAAACCGATTCTCGTATTCGGTAACCTATTCGGCTGCCGCTGCGATTATAAATTAGCAAGCGATGTGCCGCTGTGCTTTTTCAATTGAACGGGCTTTGGAAAAAGTCGTTTAAGTTAGTTTATTGATTCGTTTAGCAGAGTTACTCAATTTTAACGAAGAATAATTTGCTCAATTGCCGGAAATCAAATGTCCATTTTCGCGACGACCTGGTGGCAAAAAGCGACGTATAAATTTTCATACCGAATTCCAGATTAAAGATTACAACAATTCATTTACAGTAATTATGAGTGAAAAATCCGTCCCGGATACCTTTCAAACAAGTCTTTTTCTCTGTTTTTGAATAAGCGTAACGCAGCGTGGCACGGTTATAAAGTTTGAGAAATTTGGGCAAAAATTCATTTCAAATAAAAAATCTGCGCCGTTCATCGGACGGCATTTAAGGTAATTATTCTTTTCTTAAATATTCGTTTGAAATGTCAGCCCGAAACTTGTAAATTTAGATTGATTTTATTAGAAAAATTACAGATTTAGCTGAGATTTTCAGACTCGTCCTTAAATTTCTTTCTCTACGTCTTTGTTTTTTGATT
>CADCUR010000191.1 GCA_902805935.1 uncultured Pyrinomonadaceae bacterium | reverse complement strand
AATCGCCGCAGCCTCTTAAATCCGGGGCGATCACGGTGTATCCGGCGGCTAAGCGAGGCATCACTTTGCGCCATTCAAACCAGGTGAACGGAAACCCGTGCAGCAGCACGACTGCCGGACCGCTGCCGCCGGAGACGTAATGGATTTTCGCGCCGCCCGCTTCGGCAAAGCGGTGAAAAAATCCGTCCAAGCCGTCAACCGGAGCGTTCGCCTTCGGAGCGGAGTTTGATGTGGTTTCACCGGATGCGTTTTTTAAGTTTTCAGTCGTTGACATTTGCCTGTATCTCCCGAATGCTCTTCAAGTTCAAGTAATTCATATTTACACTTTCCTTTGTTCGATTCGCTTCTTCGCTATCACGGGTTGGAATTCCAACCCGTGAAACGCTCGAAAAGTCACCCGGCTGCGCCGAGCGTCCTGCTCGTCAGTTTTTCGGAAACCTCAATTACCTTTTGCAGATTAGCGGCGTCCGCCAACTCACGGCTCGGATGGATCGGGTCGCCGTGCCGGTTGAACAGCGCGCCCGATTGATTTTCGATGCCCGTCGAAACGAACAGCGGCGCGATTCGCTCGCTGTAATCTTCCACGCTCTCAGTTACCATACCGATGACGAACTCGGCGGCTCCTTGAAAGAACGAGCCTTCGCCCAACATACCGGCGCGGATGTTCGATTTTTTGAGACCCGGATTCAAACCGTAGAAGTTGACGTGCGGATAGCGCGCCGCGCCGTCAAGCACGAGCGCCTCGTTGCCGATCACGGTGTTGCTGTGAGCGGTCATCAAGCTGTAATTACCTTTCGAGTTGAGATCATTTATATCGCCCTTCTGGTTCGTACCCGGAAAACCGACGACGAACACGCGCGGTTTGACTTCGGTCTGCGCGCGATTTTTGCCTAAGCGTTCGGCGGTCTCGCGGACGATCACGAAGCGGCTCAGATAGCTCACCGCGAGATCGATCTCGATGCCCTCGGAATTCTCCTCGCGCTTCTTGCCCGGCATAATACCCGTGGTGAAAATCATCCAGTCGAGCGTCTCGATTGGAAGCTCTTGCGCCGTGCGCCGCGCCTGCTCCATATCGGAGAGATCGGCTTGTATAAAGCTGATGCGTTCCGCGCCCTCGTCGCGGAACGTGCGCCCGACGACGATCACCTCCGCGCCCTGCGCGGCGAGCGTGTGGGCGAACGCCCGACCGATGCCGTTCGTGCCTCCGACCACCACCACCTTTTTGCCCGCGAGCGCGTCTTGCGTCAGCGGCGTCCTTTGCCAATTAAAATCATCGCGTTTAGTACCGTCTATCCATTCCATCGTATATCCTCCCTGATTCGTATCTCTGCCAAAACTTTGTGCCTATAAATTGATCCTCAAGCGGAACGCGCGTTCGCATCACGGCTGAGTACCTTTGCTTCGCAACATTCTTTGAAGCTCGTTAATTCGCGCTCTCGCTTTAACCTTGCAGCAGCGATTCGGCTCCGTCGATCCAAACCTCCGTGCCGGTGACGTGGCTCGACCCGTCACCCGCTAGAAACAGCACGAGTTGCGCGACCTCGGCTGCCGTTCCCGGTTTGCCGCCGGTGAGCGGAATTTTCCCCGCCGGGTATTCAGCTGGCTCTTTCGCTTCGTCAATATCACGCTTGCGGCTGCTGTCGTCAATTTCAGTTTCAATCGCGCCGGGACAAATGACGTTAACGCGGATTTTGTGTTTGGCGAGTTCGAGCGCCGCCATTTTTGTAAACGCTACTTGCGCCGCTTTTGAACACGAATAAGCCGTCGCGCCGGCGTTTGAAAAGATGCGCGTGCCGTTGACCGAAGCCGTGATGACGATTGATCCGCCTTGTTTTTTCAAGTGCGGAATCGCGTATTTGACCGTCAGAAACGTGCCTTTGAGATTGATATTCAAAGTGTCGTCCCATTCCTCCGGTTCCAGTTCTTCAATCGGCGCCCAGACGCCGTTCACTCCGGCGTTGGCGAACACGATGTCGAGTCCGCCGAAGGCTTCGATTGTCGAAGCGACGGCGCGTTTCATTTCGTCGGGCGCGGAAACGTCCGCTACCGCATAAATCGCTCTGCCGCCCGCGCGCTCGATTTCGTCCACGGTTTGGCGCAATTCTTCTTCGGTGCGGCTGACCAAGCAAACCGCCGCGCCTTCTTTGGCGAATAAAAGTGCCGCCGCTTTGCCGATGCCCGAACCCGCGCCCGTCAATATCGCGTTTTTTCCCAGTAATTGCATAATCGGATTTTCTCCTTTTTCTATTTTTCTCTAAACTTCGGTGTCGCCCCCGTAGTCGCGCCGCGTAAACTCGAACATCTCGCCGTGCGGCAACATCGTCGTTTCGTCTTTGAACGCTTCAATCAGTTGCCGGTAAGCCTTTGCGACCGGGCGCGGGCACCGATCCAAATCAAACAATCCGCACTCGTTGACGCGGTTGTTTTGTTCGACGAGACCGGTGTCCCAATCAATCTGGTCAGTTAGGCTATACCAGGTAAAACCCATTACCGGAACCGCGTCCCGGCGCATTCGCAAAACATTCGCCCACTGCTTCCACAACCAGCGCGGCGCTTCCGCCGCATCGAAAACATTTGTTTCCGTGTGCATCACGGGGCGGTAATAACGCTCGTAATAACGTTTGGTGATTAAATACCAGCCCAGCACGTCTTCGCCCTGAAGGACGGTTCCGTCCGGCAGCAACAAATGCTCGTTGCGCCCGTAATAATCGTTGCCCATAATCTGATAACCGGCGGCATCGCCCGTCATAAACCAATCGAATTCCTCGCGCGTGAAGCCATTATCGAGAAGATAAAGCATCACGTCCGCGTCCGGCACTTTGCGGTAGAGCAAATCGAGCGCGAGAAACCGCAGTTTGTTTCCGAATTTCACTTCGTGCGACGGGTGCGGGCTGATGTGATGCACGTATTCGGCTGATTCCG
>CADCUR010000190.1 GCA_902805935.1 uncultured Pyrinomonadaceae bacterium | reverse complement strand
TTACGGAACACGGCAATATCAGTTTTTCCTTCACCATCGTAATCTGCCGGAACTGGTTTATCACCCGCTTGCCCGAAGGTGATGCCGGTAAGTCCGGCAGTTGATTGCAGCAGATACCAAGTGCCGTTTGACGGACGGAACACAGCAATATCAGCTTTGCCGTCGCCGTCATAATCAGCCGGAACCGGAACATCGTCCGCCGCACCGAACGCGACACAAGTAAAGCCAAGTTGACTTCGCTGCAGATACCAGGTGCCTGAGCGATAGACGGCAACGTCGGTTTTACCGTCGCCGTCGTAATCTGCCGGAACAATTTTGTCGGTTGACGCGCCGAACTGCAGCGCGCTAAATTGATTGCTGCCGGATTGCAGAACGAACCAATTTCCCGCCCGAAAAACCGCGATGTCGGCGCGTCCGTCGCCGTCGAAATCGAACTGTGCGCGTCGCGTTAGAACGGGCTGCACCTGAATTTTAGCGACGAACGCGTCGGACGGCGAGCCGGGATTCGGTTGAATCGGGTTCATCGTCGGCACGTTGCCCGAAGTCGTGCCGACGATGTAGATGTTGCCGGTGTTGTCGGCGACGAGTTCAAGTCCATCGCCGCCGCCGAAATACGTCGAGAAAATCAGACCCGAACCAGCCGGATTCACGGTCGAGATAAAAACATAGCCAACTCCGCCGGTCGAGCTAATCGGCTGAACGAGCGGAAAATTGTTTGAGCGAGTACTGCCGGTCACGTGCGCGTTGCCGCTCTGATCAACCGCGATTCCGAACGCTTCGTCGCGCACGTTGCCACCGAGATACGTCGAATAGACAAAAGCCGTTCCGGTCTGATTTAGTTTCGTCACAAAAGCGTCCGGCGCTCCGGGACTTGCGGTTTGAAACGCGCCGGGCGTCGTCGGAAACGGCACGTTCACTGCATTTGAAGATTCGGTTCTGCCCGTCACATAAGCGTTTCCGGCGGCGTCAACCGCAATGCCGGTGCCGACTTCATCAACGCTGCCGCCGAGATAAGTCGAATAAACGAGAGCTGAACCGCTGGCGTTGAGCTTGGTGACGAAAGCGTCCGACCGCGCCAAATTACAACCGGCGCAAGTCGGCTGCGCCGCACCGGGCGTGATGGGGAAAAAGTTTGAAACCGTCGAACCCGTAATGTATGTGTTGCCGTCGGCGTCAATCGCCAAATCGTTGGCGGATCCCGGTCCGATGTAAGTCGAATAAACGAGAGCGGAGCCAGACGGATTAAATTTTGTGACGAACGACTCACTGCAGGAGAACGGCGGTGACTGGCAAGCGGTTCTGAACGCGCCCGGCGTGGTCGGCAAATTCGCTCCGGCGCTTCCAGCGACATACGCTTCGCCGCTTCCTCGATTGACTTTGACTTCAAACCCGATAGCCCCGCCCGTGTAGGTCGAATAAACGAGCGCGTTGCCGCTCTGATTTAACTTAAATAAAAACGATTCGTCCGGCGCGTTAAAGTTGCGATCAAAAGCGTTTTCGGTGGTCGGGAAAGTGTTCGCCCCGGTTGTGCCGCCCGTTACGCCCGTTATATAAGCGTTGCCGCCTTGGTCAACGTCAATGCCGTATCCGATGTCGCCGACGTTGCCGCCGATGTAGGTCGAATAAACAATCGCATTGCCCGCCTGATTGATTTTCGTGACGAAAACGTCGCCAAAACCCGGGCTTGCGTTATTGGCTTGCGCCGGATTGACGGTGGGAAAGTTCGTCGAAAGCGTGTTTCCCGTAATGTAAACATTTTTCTCGTGGTCAATCGCAATGCTTCTGCCGCTGTCCGCGCCGTTGCCGCCCAAATAAGTCGAATAAACCAGAACCGGATCAATCACGAGCGGCTGCGTGCGGTCGTATTCGCCAAGCTCGAAACCGACCCTTCGGTCGAAAATCTCGGATTGCGGATTGCGGATTTTATAATTTGCGGCGATTTCCCGGCGAACGCCGTTAATTTCTTGATAAACGACGGGTTTGCGTTGTCGTAGTCGGTCTTCGCCGATTTGCAAAATTAAATCACCGTCATCGGCAATTTCGACCTTGCGGTCGCCGTCGAAGGTAACAGCAATTTGTTTATAATCGGCTCCGGGCGAGAGGATAAAATCATATTCAAGCTGTTGCCCGTTACCGTAGAAAACCTGGTCAACGCCCGGATAAACTTCCTTGTAGCGGACGCGCCCGAAGGTCGGCACATTCAATTTCCACTCGCTCGCATTATTACCGATGAGATAATTGCTTTTACCCGCTAGAGCATCCTGCGCTGTAATTTCCGGAGAACGGTTCGCGCCGTCGAGCCGCATTTTGAGAATGGGAGCGTTTGATTCCCGCGATTTTTCCGTTTTACGCAATTTAAGCACGGCTTCATTGTCGGTCAGTAGTAGCGCATAACCCTCTCCGCGCGACAAGAATTTAACCGATTCGTCAAATTGCCCTTGATTCGCTTCAAAAACGAGCGGCAATTTTCCAAAATCTTGCTCAACACTCCGACCAGCCGAAGATTGATTTTTCGAAGCGGCAGTTTTTACGCTTGTCGCCGGCAGAACAAACTGAATCCCAGCCAAAGCCAAGCCGACGAATAACAACCCTGTTAAGCCGAACACAGCGAGAGATACTCGCGTCCGAAAGAATTTATTAAACATAATTTCCAGTTCCAAATTTTAATTAAACACCAAAATCGCTCGTTAACACAGTCTGAGTAGCCGCCAAAAAAAGACAGGCGACGGAAATAAAATGCAAAATTCAACCCATAGAAAAGCAACTGCGGTTTTGTGATTAGAAAAAAGCCCTGCTTACTTCGGCGAGGTAGAGCAGGGCTAAGGATTAAATCCCGTAATGAAGGAATCTAATCGAAGCAAAATAAATAAGGATTTTTAACGAACGAATATATAAAAAACCAATAGAGGGTGAAATCCAAATTAAAGAGTAAAGCTCGAACTTGTCGCCTTCA
>CADCUR010000189.1 GCA_902805935.1 uncultured Pyrinomonadaceae bacterium | reverse complement strand
TATTTTCAACTTTGCTTCAAATTGAAGTAACCGCACAAGCGTACAAAACAACCGAACTCAACGCGCCCGCCTGTCAAACATTCGGTTTCAGAAATTCCAAGTTTTTTCCCGTTTCAAGTATGCCTTCCAACTTGATTGACGCCGACTTTAACAACGACGGCATTCCCGACCTCGCCGCGCCGATGCCGAATACCGACAGCATCGTCGTCGCGCTCGGAAACAATCAAACCGGGTTCGGCGCAGCGAATAATTTCGTCGTTGGCGCGTCGCCGCAAGCAGCGACGGTCGGCGATTTTAACCGCGACGGGGAAATTGATTTGGCGGTGACGACGGCGACGGCACGGCTGGTGAACATTTTGCTCGGCGACGGAGAAGGCAGCTTCGCTTTAGCCAATTCCTATCCGGTCGGAAATGCGCCGGGCAAAGTCGAGACCGCCGATTTTAATAATGACGGCTGGCTCGATTTAATTGTCGGCAATTTCGATTCGTCCAATTTGAGCGTTTATCTCGGCGGTGCAAACGGCTTTGTCGCGGCTAATCCGGTGGCGATTACGCCGGGCAGCCGACCTTTCGGCTTTGCGCTGAAGGATTTTAACGGGGACGGAAAAATTGATTTGCTGACGGCTGATTCGCCATCGGCGCGTCTTTTCACGGGTGATGGTCAGGGCGGATTTTCCAACGCTTTAACACTGGCGACGGGTTCATTAAGCGGTTTGACCGCGGCTGATTTTAACGGCGACGGCGCGCCGGACTTTGCCGTTTTTGCGTCAAGCGCCGAGAAGGTTCGCGTGTATCTGAACAATTTGCAAGGCGGGTTCAGTCAGCCGACTGAAACGCCGGTTTCTTACGCCGGCGGAATTCTCTCCGGCGACGTGAACAATGACGGGAAAGTTGATTTGCTGACCGGCTCGTTCGTCCTGCTTAACGACGGCAGCGCGAACTTTACGCTGCGGCAAAGTGCCAACGCTTTCGTCGGCAATGCAATTGCCGATTTCAATGGCGACGGAATGGTTGATTTGGCGGCTCCGGGCGGAATTCTCATCAATCTCGGCGGTCAGAATCCTCCGGCTTTCCGAATTTCATATGGGTTAGGCAACGCTCAATTTGAAGCCCAGACGAACTTACCGCCGCTTAGCGGCACGACTTTCGTACAGACCGCCGATTTTAATAATGACGGAAGAACGGACATCGCCTCGGCTGCGGTTTTCGGATTTTATCAAGTGCGGGTTTCTTTTCAAAATGCGGACGGCACTTTCACGCTGCCGACGACTTCGGTTTTTTCCAATTCCGGCACGGCAAACCGTTATTCGACTTTGGCAACGGGCGATTTTAATAACGACGGCAATGTTGATTTGGCGACGACGGTCGAGTGGTCGGGCAGCGCGATTGTTTTGCTCAACAACGGAAGCGGTCAATTCACGGGTTCCAGCTTCGCCGTCAATCCCGGATTCACGAGTGGCTATCCGCAATTCATCCAGACGGGCGATTTCAACAACGACGGCAAAACGGATTTGGTAGTCATCAACTCGCTGTTCAACGGCTCTTACGCCGTTTTGCTCAACAACGGAAACGCTCAATTCACGTCGCTCGGCACGGTTCCCTTCAGCAGCCAGAGTTCGTATAGCGCGGTGGCGGTCGGCGATTTCAATGCCGACGGCAAAAAGGATTTGGCGATTACACGCAACAATGGTTTGCACGTCTACAGCGGCAACGGAAACGGGACTTTTCCGTCGCCCGTCGTTTATCCGCTGCCGAATTATGCCGCGATGGTGCGAAGCGCGGATTTCAACTCGGACGGTCGCACCGATTTGGTCGTTCCGACGGGTGGTTCTTTTATCATCGGCGAATCGGGCGTAGTGGTTTTGATGGCTAATGCGAGGGGCGCATTTTCGCAGAGCTATCAAACGCTTTCCGCACCCGCCGAAGATGCCGTCATCGGAGATTTTGACGGCGATACCAAAACCGACTTTCTGCTGACGAATTCGCCGGCTAAATCATCAATTCTTTTTTCCGGAAACGGAAGCGGCGTTTTTACAGCTCAAGCTCCGGTCTCGACCTTTAGAGATGTCGTTTCCTCGGCAGGCTTCGCGCCGACTATCGGCGCGGCGGCTGATTTCAATCAAGACCAAAAACTCGATTTGGTTTTGGCGAACGGCAGCGGAGCTTCGACGGTCTATTACAACGAACTGCCAAAAAGTCCCTGCTTAACAGTTAACGATGTCGAAGTGCCGGAAGGAAACAGCAGCACGATAAATGCTCAATTTACGGTTAGCCTTTCAGCGGCGGCGGCACAAACGGTTACAGTTAATTACCGAGTTGTAGGCAGAAACGCTCGTGATATTGATGATTTCAACAGCGTTACGGGAACGCTCGAATTCGCGCCCGGGACACAAACGCAAACTGTTACCGTTCCGGTGCGCGGCGACGTGACCGACGAACTTGACGAAACTTTTCAGCTTTTTCTATTGAATCCTGTGAATGCGTCATTAGTTGATGCTATCGGAGTCGGAACGATTATTGACGACGACTCGCCGCCAAGTTTGTCAATTGCCGGTGCCGCATCGGTCGTTGAAGGCAATACCGGCACTACAATGCTTTCTATACCAATAAATTTGTCGGGCGCGAGCGGCAAAAGAGTTAAAGTGCAGGTTACGACGCAGGATATAACCGCCACTTCCAATCAAGACTACCAGCCGATTTCGGAAAAGGTGTTTTTTAATCCGGGAGAAATTACCAAGAATATCCTCGTTTCGGTAAACCCTGATTACCGTGTTGAGCCGGACGAAACATTTAATTTGAATCTAACCAATCCGGTAAATGTCAGCCTCACCAATAATCAGGCGACGGGAACAATTCTGAATGATGACATAGGCGGCGTAATTCAATTCTCTGCGCCGAGCATTTCCGTCTCGGAAAACAACGCTACCGCTCAAATTATCGTATCGCGTGCTGGCGGCATTGCC
>CADCUR010000188.1 GCA_902805935.1 uncultured Pyrinomonadaceae bacterium | reverse complement strand
TCCGCTTTGCCGTCGCCGTCGAAATCAGCCGGTTGCGGAATGTCATCTCCCGCACCGAACTGGACGCCGGTAAAGCCCGCCGTGCTTCTTTGCAGATACCAAGTTCCTGAGCGATAAACGGCGACATCGGTTTTGCCGTCGCCGTCGTAATCGGCAGGCGTGATTTTATCCGCCGCCTGACCGAACGAGATGCCGGTGAATCCGTTTTGCGATTGCTGCAAATACCAAGCGCCGTTTGACGGACGAAACACGGACACGTCTGCCTTGCCGTCGCCGTCAAAGTCAAACGGCGTTTTCGCCTGAATGTTCAGATTTATCTCAAACGCGCCGCGCCCGTAGGTCGAAACCTGCATTAAGCCGTTCGGCTGCGCGTCGAGTTCGGTGACTATGGTCGGCGGCAGTCCGACATTGAAAGTTTCCCAAACATTGCCGTCGGTCGCAGAACGAAAAACGCCGACGTCCGTTCCGACATAAATCGTATTGGCGTTGCGCGGATCAATTAAAAGCGTGTTGGTCGGGACGTTCGGCAGATTGCCGCTAATGTCCGTCCAACTTGCTCCGGCGTTCGTCGTTTTGAAAACGTGACCGCTGTCGTAACCGGAAACGGTTAAATAAGCGACGTTTGAATCGGTCGGACTGACGATGATCGTTTCGATAAATCGGTTCGGCAAACCGCTTGTGATATTCGTCCAAGTTACGCCGCCGTCGGTGCTGACCATCACTCTGCCGTTCGCCGAGCCTGTGTAAATGACGTTCGTATTCGAGCGACCGACGCCGATTGCGGAAAGCGTGTCGGTGCCGCCGTTCGTTAAATCCTGCGTTCCGCCTGGCTGCGTCCAACTCGCGCCGCGATTGGCGCTGACGTGCAGGCGGTAAGTTCCGAAATACAACGTCGAGTTCACGCCATTGCCGACAAACGGCGGGTAAAAAGCAACGCGGTCGTTAGCGAAAATCGTGTTGCTGCCGATGGTCGCGCCGGAACTGTCGCCGTTGTTCGTATAGCGATAGACAGTGTTGTAAACGTAGGTCGTAAAGACAATGCTCGGATCGAGCGGGTCAATGATCACTTGACCGCCATCGCCGGTAGCGAATTCGCGCCAGCTCTGCGCGCCATTGCGTTTTTGCGTTCCGTTGTCCTGCGTGCCACCGTAAGTACGCGCCGGATCGGTCGGGTGCAAATCTAGACTGACGAACATCGTCAGCGCGAGTGTTGAGTTGAGCGATTGGAAAGTGTTCGCGCCGTCGGTTGTGCGCCACAAGCCGCCGTCGTTGGCGATATACATTAAATTCGGATCGGTCGGCGAAATATAAAAATGATGCTGGTCGGGATGCGCCCGCGACTGCGTCGGCGTGTAACCGCCCGTGATGGTGAAATTTCTCGTGATGTTCGTATATGTCGCGCCGCCGTCGTTCGTCCGCCAAAGGTCGCGCGTGCCGACAAAGATTATATTCGGGTCAACCGGGTGAACAAACAGATAATAATTATAGCCGATCTGTCCGGTGTCGAAAGCCGCGCCGCGGCTCGTCCATGTTACTCCTTCATCAGTGCTGACTTCCAAACGGGCGGTCGTTCCGCTGGCGAGAGTTACGTAAACGTTTTGCGGCGCGGCGCCGGTAACAGCGATTTTGATGTTGGTCGTCGTTGCAAAAGGCGCCGTATAAATGCGACTCCAAGACTGTCCGGCATCGGTTGATTTGAAAACTCCGCCAGTTACGTCCGCGCTGCCGTCAACGCGCTGCATCGCCAAATAATAAGTATTCGGTTGCGCCGGATGGCGAATTAAATCGCGCGGCAGACCGGACAACGTTTTCGTCCAGTTTACGCCGCCGTCGTTCGATAAATAAAAGCCGCTGGCGAACGTCGTATTACCCTGCCGCAGCGCGTATTGCGCCACGTAAACGCGATTCGGATTCGCCGCATCAACTTCGATTTTTGAAATTCTGCCCGGCGACGGCAAGGTTGCGTTATTAATACGCGTCCAGCTTTGCCCGCCGTCAGTTGATTTGAGAACGCCCGTGCCGAGGTAACCCTGCGCTTTATCGCCCATTCCGGCGTAAACAATCGAGCTGTCGCTCGGCGCGAACGCAATCGAGCCGACCGCCAAATCAACCTGATTGTCGGAAGTCGGCGAGAAACTTGCGCCGCCGTCGGTCGAACGCCACACGCCGCCGGTCGCCGCGCCGATTAAAATGAGTTGCGGGTTTGAGGGCGAAACGGCAATCGCATTGATGCGCCCGCTCGTCAAACCCCAGTTGTTTGGAAAATACGAAGCAGTCGGCTGCGGTCCGATTGGCTGCCATTGAACGGCGGTCGCCTGCATGCCATTCAAACCGCGCACGTCACGGGGACGCGAAAGCCACGCGCGTCGGCGCGCGTCGCCGGGCAGCTCAGCGTATGGATACGTCCGTTTCGACATAAACCAGTCTTCGCGCCGTTCCGCGTCGCCTTCAAATTCGTCTTCGCCGCGCGGCGTCTGAAATTTTCCGACTGAATTTGTCCGCGTCTTTTTGGCTCGAAAACTTTTCTTGACGAAACTGTTTTTGGAAGATTTGCCGCTCGCTTTTTTTTTCGATTTTTCAATTCTGGTGCGATCGGGCTTTCTCTCTTGGGCGAAAATCGCCGCCGCGTTGCCGAACAAAACGATTGTCATTAAAAAAAGGCACAATAAAAAGCTAGGCTTTGTGAATCGGGGGAAATAAGTCTTTTTCATAATTTCAATAATGTCAATTAAATGATTGTTTGGAAGCAGTGTCGGTAACCCGCTTTTTCGAGCGGTCAAAACAATATACAAATGGAAATTGCCGCGCCGACTGAATGTTTGATTTAGGGAATTCGGTCGCTTTGATGCAAATTCTCTTTTGACGGTCAACTTCTTTTCGAGATTTCCAGAGATTTTCAGTATAAAATTTAATCACAAAAAGGGCTTCTTTCAAAATTGAAAAAGCCCTTTTGTAAAGTTTTAACAGATTAAAT
>CADCUR010000187.1 GCA_902805935.1 uncultured Pyrinomonadaceae bacterium | reverse complement strand
ATGAAAACTTAAACTCGCTCGGCAGACGGCTCTGGGATTTCAGTTTTCCGGCTGAAAAACGCGAAACGGCAAGACAAGGTAAAATTCTTGAAGTTTTAATCGAACAAAGCACGGTAACGGGCGCGACAATGGCTTTTAGTTCCGTCTTTCGTGAATTCTTTGTTCCAATTCCGGTTGGGATTCCGAACCTGATACACGACGAGTGGATTGCGCTCGTCGTCGCCTCGCAGGCAGATGTCGCGTTCGTCGAAGAGCCTTTACTCAAATACCGCCAGCACTCGCTTCAACAACTCGGTGTAATTTGGGGGGCAGAGCAAGTTTCCGAAATGGAGAAAAATCGGTGGGAACGATATGAAGATGCAATCCGGCATCATCTGAAAATGGAACGAAAACTAATTGAAATGCAAAAAACTTTCCGCCGCGATTCGAAATGGAAAGACACTCTAGCACAGACGAAGACTTTTGAATTAATTGACCATTTTATCAACGATTATCATGAAAACTCCGAGCATTACAAAGCGCGACAAAATCTGCCGACCCGCAGGCATCGGCGTATTTTTCCCGTTTGGAGGGAATTTATAAATGGACGTTACCGTCGTTACTCGAAAGGTTTGTTGAGCGTTGCCAACGACCTTTTGAAAAATTGGTAGAATAATGAAAGTTTCGCATCAACCGATAAAAAAGGTTATGAAAATTTTGAACGCTCGCCATCGGCGGCGTTTCTGGCAAAAACTCAAACAACTGCTTGCCAAAAATTATGAAGCGCGAAAGTATCAAAAATGGATTCGCCGATTTGATACTCTGACTGATAAAGACCGTGAAAATATATTTACGGAAATCGAAAACTTCAAACATAAACCGCTCGTTTCAATCGTGCTGCCGGTTTATAACGTCGAAGAAAAATGGCTTCGTTTGTGCATCGAATCAGTTCTCAAACAAATTTATGAAAATTGGGAGTTTTGCATTGCCGACGATTTTTCGCCGTCACCGCGTATTCGGCGGGTTTTAGAAGAGTACGCGAAAAAGGACGGGCGAATAAAAGTAGTTTTCCGCATGGAAAACGGGCATATTTCCGCCGCGTCAAATTCGGCTTTAGAGCTTGCAAGCGGCGAATTTACCGCCTTTCTCGACCACGACGACGAACTTGCCGAACACGCGCTTTTTTATGTCGTCAAAGAAATCAACGATTTTCCCGAAACGGAAATGATTTACAGCGATGAAGATATGATCGACGAAAAGGGAAATCGTTACACTCCGAAATTTAAGCCTGATTGGAGTAGAGATTTATTTTATTCGCTCAATTTAGTTACGCATTTGTCAGTTTATAAAACATCAATTTTGCGAAAAATCGGCGGTTTCAGAATCGGGCTGGAAGGCAGTCAGGACTATGATTTGGCGCTGCGGTTTACCGAGCGTATTTCCGAAAACCAGATTCACCATATTCCGCACATTCTTTATCACTGGCGCGCGATTCGAGGTTCGGTGGCTTTCAGCAGCGACGAAAAACCATACGCGCACGAACGCGCCCGCGAAGCGTTGCGCGCGCACTTCGAGCGCACGGGCAAAGCCGTCACGGTCAGCCGCAGCATTTACAATCTGCATCGCGTTCAATATCAATTGCCCGCAGCACCGCCGCCGAAAGTCAGCTTAATTATAACGGCTGACGAGGATTTTCAAACGGCGTGTGAAGCGATAAAAAATTTCGGCATAAACACCGATTACCCGAATCTTGAAATCATAATTGTCGCCAGTTCGGAGAAACTCGCCAGCGAATTCAAAGCGGCGCATTCAAAAGCCGGAATGTCCCCCACGGCGAATACAACGCCAACGTTAAAATTCGTCGTTTGCGAAAAAAAGAGCGAAGCCGAAAAATACAACTTCGCCGTTGCCGAGACGAGCGGCGAGATCGTATGTTTCGCCGACGCTAATTTAAAGCCCGCCGCCAAAGATTGGCTGACGGAAATGGCGAGCTTCGCCTGTCAAACGGAAATCGGCGCCGTCGGCGCGAAACTTCTTTACGCGGACGAGACGATTCTGCACGGCGGGTTGATTTTCGGCGCGGACGGCTTGGTCGGCGTCGCTCATCATTGTTTTCCGCGCAGCGACGACGGAAATTTCACCCGCGCCCAACTCGTTAATAACTTTTCGGCAGTTTCCATTTCCTGTCTCGCCGTGCGGCGCGAGGTTTTCGAATCGGTCGGCGGTTTTGACGCGGAAAATTTTCAGAACAAACTTTACGACGCGGATTTTTGTTTGCGGCTCCGGCGCGAGAAAAATTACCGAGTCGTTTTTACGCCATACGCCGAACTGATAAAAACCGACGCGAAAAAGCGGCTGAATCTCGAAAAAGATTCGACCGCTGTTGAGAAATACAATTTTATGCAAAAATGGCGCGAAACAGTCGAACGCGACCCGTTTTACAATCCGAACTTGTCGAAAAAAGACGCGAGTTTTTCGATTGCGATTTAAACTCGTCTGCCGATGGCGAAAACTTTTATCAAAACCAGCCCGGCGATGAAACCGCCGATGTGCGCCGCGTAAGCCACGCCGCCCGTCTCGGAAGACGAAAAATAGCCCTGAATAATCTGAAACCCAATCCACAAACCGAGCGCGACGAAGGCGGGAACTTCCGTCAGAAAATTAAAAATCAGGGCGCGCACGCGGCGCTGCGGAAACAAAAGCAGATAACCGCCGAGAACTCCCGAAATCGCGCCCGAAGCGCCGAGCATCGGAATCACCGAATCGGTGTCCATCACGATTTGCGAGACGGCGGCGACGAGTCCGCAGACGATGTAAAAGGCGGCGTAGCGTATGTGTCCGAGCAGATTTTCCAGATTGTCGCCGAACACCCACAGGAAAAGCATATTACCGAAAATGTGCATAAATCCGCCGTGCATAAACATCGAGCTTAAAAAATTAAAATACACGCCGAGCGGCGTCGCGTAGTGCGGAATCTCTCCGGTGTTGCCGAGCGAGTCGCGCACGATTTGAACGCCGGTCAGATCAACGCCGGTCGTGATTTCGCGCGGCACGAGCGAAAAAGCGTAGCTGAACTGCTCGTTCGAGCCGATTTGCTGCAGCAGCACGAAAACCAAAATGTTGACGCCGATGAAAAGATAATTAACATACGGCGTGATTGTTCGGTCGGAATTGTCGTCGCCTATCGGAAACATTTTTTATAAAAGTCCTCCATAAAATTCGGTGTGGCGCGGAAAAAAGCGAAAATCCGCTCCCGGTCGCGTTTCTATTTGCATTCTAACTTATCGGTTAAAAAAGCGCTTTACAATTTTCGCCTCAATCAAAATTTTTTTCCGGCGGGGATTTTAATAAATCCGACGAATCTAATTTCTTGTTCGACGATAAACTTGAAATCCGTTTGCTAATTGAGTTCGGACTGAAAATTTACGGTCTATAATTTTCGGTAAAATTCTACGCCGTCTTTTAATTCAACGGCGATTTTTCTTTCTGATTCGGCGTAATCGAGATGCGCGGCGGCTTCTGAAATCGCCAGGAAACGATGAACGTCGCGCCCCTTCGCCTGCGGAAAAAGTTTCTGCGCGACATCGAAAGCCGTCGCGCCTTCGTTTGTAATCAGAGCGACGACGTTTTTCTGCCGCTCGTCAATGGCGCGCACGTAGCGGCGGAAAATTTCCTCGAAATCGTAAATCGGCTCGCCGTGTCCGCCGTAAATCAAAGTCGGCGCGAGCAGGCGAATCCGCGCCAGACTGACCAGATACTCGGCTAAAGATTTATGGCGTTTGCTCGAATCAACCGGGTCGGGCGCAATGATCGGATTCGGCGTGACGCGCTTTAGAACCGTATCGCCGGCAATCAAAGTCCGATTCGCTTCTCTGAAAAACGAACACGAACCGGGCGTGTGACCGGGCGTGTGCAGAACCTTCAAAACGCCGCTGGCAAATTCCAGTTCCATTTCGTCTCTCAATTCGGAAAATTCGCCTTCGCTTAAAGAGTCGGTCAATAGAGAAACGTCCGCGTAAACCGATTGTATTTCGCCGAAAACCGCGTCGGGAACTCCGGCGCGGAGCAGCAAACTTTCGTGTTCGGCGCGCGCCAGCCGTCCGAACAGATGTCCGGTTTCCCATTTGTGAACGAAGATTTCCGCGTCGCGCGCCCGGTCGCGCGTCTGTTTTGCCAGACCGCAATGGTCTTCGTGCGCGTGCGTCAGAACGATTCTTTTAATATCTTCGAGCCGCACGCCGTTGTCGCGCAGTTTTTCGCGCAGCGCTTCGGCGGCGGCTTCGGTTTTCGGTCCGACATCAATGAGCGTCAGCGGTTCTTCTTTTACGAGATAAACATTGACCGCGCCGATGTAGAACGGCGTGGGAATGACGAGCGGAATGATTTTCATAAGTTTGTTCGCCGCGAAATAACACGAATAACACGAATCGGAAAGAATTGAAAATGCGTGATTCTTCGATAAAAGTTGTAAGATAATTCTATAGTGAAATCCCAAATCCCAAATCCCAAATCCCAAATCGTCATTGTCGGCGCAGGACCCGCCGGAACGAGTTTGGCGATTCGTCTGGCGCAGGAAAATTACAAAGTTTGTTTGATCGAGCGCGAACGATTTCCGCGTCAGAAACTTTGCGGCGAATTTATCTCGCCCGAATGTTTCAGGCATTTTCGGGAATTGGGCGTGTTTGAAGAAATGCTGGCGGCGGGCGGCGAGCGAATCGTCGAAACCGCTTTTTACGCCGCAAGCGGAAAGCGCGTCGGCGTTCCGAGCAAATGGTTTAACGACGAAGGAGGCGCGTTGAGTTTGAGCCGCGCCGAAATGGATTTTCGTCTTTTAGAACGAGCGAAAAGTCTCGGCGTAGAAATTTTGGAAGAGTTTTCCGTCGTCAATTTATCGTATGAAAAAGACGAAATTCGCCTAGTAAATCTTCGGGCGAGAGACGGCGGCGCGAAAGAAGTTTTCGCCGACTTGTTCGTTGACGCCACCGGACGCGCCAGAGTGTTGGGAAAATTGGCGGAGAAGCAAAAGTTTCAAATCCCAAACACGAAATCCCAAATTTCAAATCGTCTCGTTGGCTTTAAGACGCATCTCGAAAACGTCAGTCTTGAACGAGGCGTGTGCGAAATTTATTTTTTTCGCGGCGGCTACGGCGGTTTAAGTTATGTCGAAAACGGTTTGGCGAATTTTTGTTTTCTGGTTCGAGCCGGTGTCGTCCGGGAGTTTAGTTCCGATGCTGAACAAATCATCGAAAATCTCATCTTTCAAAACAAACGCGCCGCCGAAACTCTGGCGCGGGCGCGTCCCGTCCGCGATTGGCTGGCGGTTTCGGTTGACGGTTTCGGCGAGAAAAATTTACGCGCGGCGGAAAATCTGTTCGCCGTCGGCGACGCGGGCGCGTTTATTGACCCGTTCACCGGCAGCGGAATGCTGATGGCTTTAGAAAGCGCGGAGATTTTAGCTGCTGCCGTCATCGAAAACTCTTCGGCGGAAACGATTGCGGAAAAATATAAAACCGAACACACCCGCCGATTCGGGCGGCGGCTTTTCGTCTGTTCGCTGCTGCGCCGCGCCGCCTTCGCTCCGGCGCTTGCCCAAATTTTAATTTCGGCTTTAAGCGTCGGCAATACGCCGCGAAAATTTTTGGCGCGGGCAACCCGTCCGCGCGAAGTGTGAAACTAAAGTAGATAAAGCAAAATAAAAAGTTAAGTAAGGTAAAAAAGTAAAGTCAGTCTTCCTTAAATTGAATTGTGCGTCTCGAACGGTTTTTTACTTTTATGATTTGAAAGTTTTCTTGCTTAAATGTGAATTTTGCGTTACAAATTATGACACGACTCGGCATAATTTCGGTTCATTCCTGACGCTCTTAAATCACAAAAGTTTCTAATTCGATTGTGCCGAACACACAAAGTTTTAATTTTGTTTATCGAGGAGTTAATAAAAATGAAAGCATCTTTTCGGCTGACTCGCGCCCGATTACATAATTCGGCGCGCCGAAGACAATACACTGCAAAAAATCTTTTCGGCTTTTTCGCGCTTCTGCTGTGCATGTTCGTTCTCGGCGCGGGCGTCGCTCGACCGCAGGCGTCGAGTTCGCTCGCCGAACTGCGCGGGCAGGTGACGGATTCGACCGGCGCGGTGATTCCGAATGCGACCGTGACCTTAACCGACACGGCTCGCGGCACGTCTCGGACATCGGTCACCGATGAAAACGGCGAGTATATTTTTCTGGCGATTCAGCCGACCGATTACGAACTAAAAGTCGAAGCGGCGAGCGGCAATTTCGCCGCCAACACGGTGCGCGTCACTTTAACCATCGGACAACAAGCGAATATTCCCGTCCAGCTTTCGGCGGGCGGCGTGGCGGCGACGGTTGATATTGTTTCGGGTCAGGAAATCGTCGAAACCGACCGCACGCAGCAATCAACCGTTATAACGCCGCGCGAAATTTTAACTCTGCCGCTTTCACGGCGCAATTTCCTCGACCTCGCACTTTTAACGCCCGGCGTAAACGACAGCGATAACATTTCCGACGCTTCCGACGCGCGCGTAGCGCAGGGACGCGCGTCGGGTTTGTCGTTCGGCGGCAGCAACGGACGCGGCAACCTCGTAACGGTTGACGGCGGTCCGGTGGTTACGACGACCGGCGGCGTATTCGATACGGTCAGCCAGGAAGCCGTGCAGGAATTTCAGGTTCTGCGAAACAGCTATAACGCCGAGTTCGGTTTATCGTCCGGCGGCATCGTCAACACGGTCACGAAATCCGGCACGAACAGCATTTCGGGAAGCGTTTTCGGACTTTTCCGTGATGACAAATTCGACGCCCGCAATCCGTTCGATTTTAATACCGAAGGGCAATCGGAATTTAACCGTCAGCAATTCGGCGGCAGTTTCGGCGCGCCAATCGTGCGCGACCAAACGTTTTTCTTTACCGCTTACGAGCGCTTCAATCAAAACCAAAACACCTTCGTCAATCTTTTCAACCCGAACAATTTTGCAGTTACTCCTTCGCAAAACACGCTCTTTAGTTTTCTCCAAGGCAGCACCGCCGTCTTGCCAAACGGCGTTCCGGTGGCGGCAATCGGCGCGGGTTTAAGAAATTCTTTGACGACGACGGCAGCGACTAACCAGGGACGCACTTTCAGATTGTTTCAAGATGCAACCGGACAATTTCCGTTTGACGCGAATCAATCGTATTTTTCGGCGCGCGTTGACCACACTTTTAATGACCGCACGAACGCGTATGTCCGCATTCACGCCAACGACCTTTTGGAAGAAAATCAGGCGGCGGGCGCTTTGACCGCCGTGTCTCGCGGCAGAACGCTCAACCAATTCAATACCGGAATTTTGGCTTCCTACACGCAGCAGATCGGCGCGAACGCGGTCAACGAAATCAAAGCTGACTTTATTTATTACAAATCGCGGCTGACTCCGAACGATCCGTTCGGACCGGAAATCAACATCGAAGGTTTCGGCAACTTCGGGCGCGACATTTTTCTGCCGTCGCTCGGCATTCAGCGCAATTTAGACTTGATTGATAATTTCTCGTTCGTGCGCGGCAACCACACGATAAAATTTGGCGCGAACGTTTTCGCCGCTTTCCAAACCGATGTTAATGAAACGTTCTTCGGCGGACGCTTTAACTTCGGCGCGGCGATTCCGCTCGCCAATATCATCGCGCTTAATCCGCAATTGCCTTCGACCACGCTCGGTCAACTGCAAACTTTTCTGGCGACAAACAATTCTGCACTGCTGCCGAATCTCGCCGTCCCGATTAACGCGCTGCAATCGTTTAATTTGGGTTTGCCGATTGTTTATCAGCAAGGTTTCGGCGCGGACACGATTAGCGGCAACAACATTCGCACCGGTTTTTATGCGCAGGACACTTGGAAAATCAGACAAAATTTGACGTTCAATTACGGTCTGCGTTACTCGGTCAACCGCGAGCCGTTCGCTCTGAACCTCGACAAAAACGATTTTCAGCCGCGCGCCGGCTTCGCTTACGACATTACAAACGACGGCAAGACCGTCATTCGCGGCGGCGCGGGAATTTTCTCGGCTTACGTTAATCGTCTGGTTTCCGGCGTTATTAGAACGCTCGGCAATCCGAATTTTCCCGACGACAACATCAATATCGTTTTGGCGACGGCGACTTCCAATCTGATTCCGGGAGCCAATCTGCCAAATTCGTTTACGGTTTATCAAACGCTGTTTGCGCGAACAAACGGATTCACGCGCACGGTGACCGCCGATGATTTAATTTTCAATATCAACGGCGTGCCTACCCGCATTACGCCGCGCGAAAACAGTCCGCTTGAGGTGAGGTTTTTGGGCGACGAAAAATACAAAACGCCGGAAAGCTATCAAGCGAGTTTGGCGATTGAACGCGATTTGGGCGCGGGCTTTTCGTTTGAAGCGAGCTATCTTTACAATCGCGGAATCTTCCTGACGCGCAACCGCGATGTCAACCAATTTCGGCAAACCGGCGCGCCGAATCCGCTCAATCCGGGCGGCGGTCCGACGTTCGTCCGCTCATTCACGCCGGGAGCGGGCGATTTCCGCAACGGATTCCGCTTTCAGGACAATCTTTACGAATCGAGCGCGAACTCGTTTTACCACGGCGCGACGTTCACGGTGAGAAGACGCTTTGCCAATAACTTCAGCGTTTTGTCGCACTATACGCTCTCGAAAACGATTGACGAAGTGACGGATTTCAACTCGGACTTTTCCGCGCAGAATCCGCTGAATCTTCGCGCCGACCGCGCTCTTTCGGCTTTCGACCAGCGGCAACGCGTCGTTTTGACCGGCGTATTTCAAGTGCCGCGATTCGACGATTCATTGACGAGCAAAATTTTCGGCGATTTCGTTCTCGCGCCGATTTTCACCTACGGTTCGGGCAAGCCGTTTAATCTGCTGCTCGGTTTCGATGCGAACAACGACGGGCGTTCGCAATCTGACCGTCCGGGCGCAGTCGGGCGCAACACCGGACGCGGCGAAGATTTTTACTCGTTCGATATGCGGCTCAGCCGAAGATTTAATATTTCGGAGCGCCGGTACCTCGAAGTCATCGCCGAAGGCTTCAATTTGTTCAATCGAACAAATCTCCTAGGCATTAACAACATCGTCGGCGGTTTGAGCATTGCCGAGCGCAACGAGCTGATCGTCGGCACGGCGCGCGGCAGACGCGATGCAGCGCCGACCGCGCCGCTCGGCTTTACGTCGGCGGCTCCGGCGCGGCAATTCCAATTCGGCGCCCGCTTCGGGTTTTAGTTTAGGGATGAATAATGAGGGATAAGAGATGAGTAAAGCCTATCGGCTACTCATCTCTTTTTCTTATTCATCCTTCAACCCTCATCCTTCATTGGTTGTTTTCGCCTTGCCTTAAAACGCCCGTTGTGTTTAAACTTTCAAAGTTACCAATTCAGATAAATCCGTCAGACATTAGAAAATTTTCAAGCGTGCGAGGTGCTTGAGATTTTTGTCGAAAACATTAAATCAACTTTCCTTTGCCGAGTGTTTTCTCGAAGTTTGCGAGGCGGTTATCAAAAAAAAGTTTTTATAATTTGAAGGAGATAAAAAACAAATGAGAGCATTCTTTATGCCCATTGTCGAAAAATTCTTGCTGTCGGCAATCGTAATGATTGTCAGCGTCAGTGCTATTTTCGCGCAAGCGCAATCCAGCACCGCCGATCTGCGCGGAACGGTTGCCGATCCGAACGGAGCGATTGTAACGGGCGCGTCGGTCACTGCCAGAAATGCCGCCACCGGCATCACGCGCACCGTCACGACGAACGACGAAGGCACGTATCAGATTTTCGCGCTGCCGCCGGGCGATTATGAAATTTCGGCGGAAGCCGCCACTTTCAAGCGAACCGTCATCTCGCCTGTCACCTTAACCGTCGGGCAGAGCGCCGAACTCGAAATAAAACTCGAAGTCGGAACGCAGGATGTTGTCGTCAACGTTTCGGGCGATTCGGTTGAATTGGTCGAAACCACGCGCACCTCAATCTCCAATACGATTGATCAAACGCGCATCGAAAATCTGCCGATTAACGAGCGCAGCGCGACCGGATTCGCGCTGACGATTTCGACGGTCGGACGCGACAACGGTCGTCCAATCGGACCAGCGCCGACATCCGGTTTAAACATCGGCGGACAGCGCGGACGCTCGACTCTGGTGCAGGTTGACGGCTCGGACTTTACCGACAATTCAATCAACGCCGCCCGCACGACTGTTTCCCAAGAAGCCGTGCAGGAATTTCAAGTGGCGACTAACTCTTACGCGCCGGAATTCGGACGCGCGACCGGCGGCATCATCAACGTCGTCACCAAACGCGGCACGAATGAATACAGCGGAAACCTTTTCGGCTTTATCCGCGATAAAAGCGTGCAAGCCCGCAACCCATTCGCGCCGTTCAAATCGGCTTTCACGCGCACGCAGTTCGGCGGAACGCTCGGCGGACCGCTGCCGTTTTTGAATTTCGGCGAAGGCGGACCCGTGACGACGGGCGGCAGAGATAAAAACTTTTTCTTCGTTTCGTTTGAACGCCGCCAGCGCAACGAAACCGGATTTTTTACCAGCGATGTCGCGCAAAATCTAACGGCTTCGGTGAACTTTCCGGTGATTGCCGTTCCCGGATTGAACTTGAATCCGCTCGCCCGCACGTTTGACCGTTTGACGCCCGAACAAGCCGCGCGCATCAATCAACTAATTCAACAGGGAACGGCTCTTTTGGGCAATCCGGCGACTTTAACGCAAGGCATCGCGGCGATTTGCGGCGCGCGCGCGTATGCGTTTTTCGCGTCGAGCGGCGGCAACACTGCGCTGACCGGGACGAATCCGCTGTTCAGCTCGAACGATGGCAGCGCTTGTAACAGCGCGCCGATTGGCTCGCCGATTTCGCCAATCCTGCCCGGCACGGTCGGACAAAGATTTTTCCTGTCGGGCGCGCCCGTTCCCATTAACACGCGCAACGCGCAAGGGCAATTCATCGCTTTTCGCCCGCTCAACGATTTGCAGCGGGTTTTTCCCGTCACCGACCGTTCGAACTTTTTCTCGCTGCGCACCGACCACAACATCAACGCGGACAACCAACTGACTTTTCGCTTCGGTTACAATCCCGGAAACTTGACCGGCATTCAAGTCGAATCGCAAAACCAATCTTTGGGACAGAACGATTTTTCCCGCACCGGCATTACCGAACTTAAAGATTACTCGTTTACGGCGGGTTTGAATTCTACTTTGGGCGAGCGAGCGGCGAACGAATTTCGTTTTAATTACGGCAGACGCGATACGGTTTTCCGTTCGCAAAACGGCGACGCGGTTTCATTCAATATCTCGGACGCGGCGTTTATCGGGCGTGAGCTTTTCTCGCCGGTTGACCGTACCGAAACGCGCTATCAAATCGCCGACAATTTCAATTACATTTTGGGAACGCATACTTTGAAGTTCGGCGGCGACATCAATTTCGTCAGAATTCCGAGCGCGGTTTTTGAATTAAACTTTGCCGGATTGTTCAATTTCGGACCGTTCGCCGCGAGCAATCTTAATCCCGCTTTCGCCGGTTTCCCGGATTTCACGCCGGTTCAATCTTACGGACTCGGATTGCCCTCAACCTATATTCAAGGATTCGGCGACCCGGTGAGCCGGATTAAAAACACGCCGATTTCCTTTTTCGCCCAAGACACCTGGAAGGCGACGCGCCGACTGACCTTCAATTACGGCATTCGTTACGATGTCGAGTTAACGGAAACCATCGCGCCGGTCGGTTTTAATGACCCGCTTTCGCGCATTAATCTTTCGGCGAGCGATATTCTTGCCGCGCAGGACGCGCTCGGCGTGCAGCAGGGATTTCCGCGCGACACGAATAATGTCGCGCCGCGTTTCGGTTTCGCGCTCGATGTTTTCGGCGACAGCAAAACGGTTGTGCGCGGCGCGCTCGGACTTTTCTACGACCATCCGCTGCTCGCCGCCGCGTTCAACTCGGACATCGCCGACGCCGCGCAGCAGCAGCAAGCCGTTTTGACGGCGGGCAGTCCGGCATTGACTTCGCTTTTGAACGCCGCGCAGGTTTTCCAAGGAACGGTTTGCAACGCCGCTTCCGCGAACCCGATTTGTCCGCCCGGATTTAACACGCCGGGCTTGGCTCCGACGGCGCAGTATCAATTCGGCAGACAGCGTTTCAACGACCAGACTTTTTCCGGTTTCGGAACGGTTCTGCCCTTTACCTTGCCGATTACCAAAGACTTCAAATACGCTTCGGCGACACAGGCGAATTTGACTTTCGAGCGGCAGTTGACAAGCAATATGGCGGTGACGGCTTCGTATATTTTCGTCGGCGCGCACAATTTGCCGCACCCGACCGACTTGAACTCTCCGCGCACGGATTTGCAGATTCAGAATTTCCAGCGTTTTGCCGGACGCCTTCCGAATTCGCAAACTGAAGCAGTCGCTTTTTCGATTCCGGTTGCGCCGCCTGGCTCGCCTGCTGGCGGTGCGGGCTGCACGGTGGTTATTCCCGGCGCGGTGGCGCAATGCGCGGGCGGGCGCGTCGTCGCTCCGGCTTTCGCCAATTTTTTCCGCCCGAACGCGCCGAATTATTTTCTGACGCAATCCATTTTGAATTTGTATAACGCAACGCCGGGATTGCCGCCCGCGCTGCAGCGAACACTTGCCGACTTTAATAACGCTTTGGCAGGCTCGTTGCGGACACCGGGAATAATCTCGCCCTTCGGCGCGGTCAACGCGCAGGCTTCTGACGGAAACTCAAGCTACAACGCGCTGAATCTGGAACTGCGAAGACGCTTTGCCAATAATTTTACATTTTTGGCGTCCTACACTTTTTCCAAATCTATTGACGACTCAAGCGATTTGCAAACTCTTTTGATTCCGCAAGACCCGCGAAATTTTCGCGCCGAACGCTCTTTGTCGTTGTTCGACCAGCGGCATCGCTTCGTGTTCAGCGGCGTGCTGGCGGCGCCGGAAAGTTTTCGTTCGTCGGATAATTTAGGAAAAAGAATTTTCGCCGACTTTACGCTCGCGCCGATTATTGAAATTTCGTCGGGTCGCCCGTTCAACATCATCACGAACTTCGACGCGAACAACGACCAGGCGACGCAAACCGACCGACCGAGCGTGAACGCGGACGGAACGCTCTGCATTCCCGGCACGCCCGGTTGCGTCACGCCGCTGATTACGAACGGACAATTTTCAGTCGGAAACTTAGGACGCAATATGGGCGTAACGCACGCTTTCGCGTCCGTAGATTTGCGCGTGGCGCGGGCGATTCGCTTCGGCGAGCGCGTTCGTCTTGATTTGATCGCCGAAGGTTTCAACCTTTTCAATCGCTTTAATGAAGCCTCGGCGTCGCCGTTTTTCAGCGCCGTTAATGCTTTCGGCGAACGCGCCAAAGACGGTCGTTATTACAGCCGTCCGACGGCTTCGTATGACCCGCGCCAATTTCAATTCGGCGCGAAATTGTATTTTTAGATTGACTCATTAATCCAAATTCAAAAGCCCAAAGTCGAAAAAACTCTTGACTTTGGGCTTTTGAGTTTGGGACTTAGGGCTTTTGGATTGATATAATTTCCCTGTGGTTTCTTTAACCGAACAAATCAAACAAAAAGCCTTGGAAATCGGCTTTCACAAAGTGGGCATTGTTCGCGCCGAACCTCTTTGCGAAGAAGGCGAGCGGCTCAAGGAATGGCTGGCGAACGATTATCACGGCGAGATGCGGTGGATGGAACGCGAGCCGGAAAAACGCTATGACCCGCGTCTGATTTTCCCCGAAGCAAGATCAATGGTCGTCGTCGCGCTGAATTATTTCACGCCGCACGAACACGAAGAAACCGACGCGAAAGGCAAAGTTTCCCGCTACGCTTGGGGCGACGATTATCACGACGTTTTGAAGGAAAAGCTGCGCGAACTTCTCGCTTTTATTAAATCAATTGAAGAAACTGCCGACGGCAAAATCTGCGTTGACACTGCGCCCGTGATGGACAAAGCGTGGGCGGTTCGCGCCGGTTTGGGATGGATTGGAAAGCACTCGAACGTGATTACCAAAGAATACGGCTCATGGATTTTTATCGGCGAGGTTCTTTTGAATTTAGAATTAGATTATGAAAGCAAAATAATAAACGATTATTGCGGAACTTGCACGATGTGTCTCGATGCCTGTCCGACGGGCGCGATTGTCGCTCCCTACATCGTTGACTCGAATCGTTGTCTGTCTTACGCTACAATCGAATCGCGCGCGCCGGATTTGCCAAGCGAGACGAGCGAAAACTTGAACGGCTGGCTTTACGGCTGCGATATTTGTCAGGACGTTTGTCCGTGGAATCGGTTCGAAAAGCCGACCGAGGAAGCGCGATTCGAGCCGCGCGCGGGAAACGTATCGGCGGATTTGGAAGAAATTCTCGCGCTCTCGCCGGAAGAATACGCGGCGCGATTTCGCCGCAGCGCGATGAAGCGCGCCAAGCTCGGCGGACTGCAGCGCAATGCGCGGGCGTTAAAAGTGAAAAGATGAATGGATGAAGAAAACGAAGGGCGGTTTTTCATCATCGAAAATTTTGGTATGAGAAAGAAAATCACAATACTGAAAACTTTATATTTCATTGCCGTTTGTTTATTTGCGTCGCTGCCTGCGGCGAAGGCGCAGGAAAAACCTTCGGACGCGAAGATTAAAGAAACCGCGCCGAAGACCGTCAAGAAAACCAACCAGCGTCCGGCGGCAGCGCCGAAAACGCCGACCGAGCCATTTGAAAAAGCAACTGCCGAAGCGATGGCGGCACAGTGTGTCAAGTTCGAAACCGAAGCCGGCGTTATCGAAATGGAGATGTATCCCGAAAGCGCGCCCGAATCCGTGCGCGGCTTTCTGAATCTGGCGGCAACCGGCTCGCTCGATACGACCACGTTCAGCCGCGTCGTCCCCGGCTTTGTCATTCAGGGCGGCGACCTTTTTACGAGAGAAAAGATGACACCGGAAATTGATAAACGCGCCCGACGTGTGCTGCCCGACGAGCCAAGCCAAATCAAACACGAGCGCGGCGTCGTCTCGATGGCGCGGGGCGATGAGCCGAACAGCGCTTCGACTCATTTCTTTATTTTGCTGAGAGAAGCCCGCACGCTCGACGGCAAATTCGCCGCCTTCGGGCGCGTCACGCGCGGAATGGAGACAGTCGAGGCAATCAACAAAATGCCGGTCGAAGGCGAAAAGCCGACAAAGCCCGTTCGTATTACACGCGCCGCCGTCGCGCCGTGTGCCGCTTCGATAAAACCTTAAAGCCTGTTCACCCGTCGCTTCTGCTGTTCGCTCGCCGCCTCTTTCTGTATAATTTAACTTGTGCTTTTTCTGCGTGACGCTCATAACCGAATCATCCGTGATTTGCGCGTGTCTTTAACCGACCGCTGTAATTTTCGCTGTTTCTATTGTCTGCCGAACGGCGAACCGCCGCTTGCCCGCAAAGAAACGATTTTAACTTTCGAGGAAATCGAATACGTTTGCGATATTTTCGTCTCGCTCGGCATCGAAAAAATTCGTCTGACCGGCGGCGAGCCGATGCTGCGGAAGGATATTGAGGTTTTGATTGGCAAACTGGCTCGATTAAAATCCCAAATCTCAAATCCGAAATTGAAAGATTTGGCTTTGACCACCAACGGACACACATTTCCGCGGCGCGCTGAGAATTTGAAACGCGCCGGACTCGACCGCGTGACGATTTCGCTTGACAGTTTGCGGCGTGAAAGATTCAAAGAGATCACGGGCGTTGACGCGCTCGAAAATGTTTTCGATTCAATCGAAGCGGCGAAAAAATATCATCTGACTCCGGTGAAAATCAACTGCGTGCTGGTGCGCGGTCGGAACGACGACGAGATTGTTGATTTCGCGCGGTTTGCGCGGGAAAATGATGTGAAAATGCGTTTTATCGAATTTATGCCGCTTGATTCCGGACACGATTGGACGCGCGAATCAATCGTTTCGGCACGGGAAATTAGAGAGAAAATCAATGCGCGATTTCCGCTTGCTTTAAAGGAGAAATCGCGCGGCGCGGAAACCGCATGGCGCTACGAATTTGCCGACGGCGCGCCCGGAGAGATCGGTATTGTCGCTCCCGTCACGGAAATGTTCTGCGGCGCGTGTTCGCGCATTCGCCTGACGGCGGACGGGCAAATTCGCACTTGTCTTTTCTCGACCGAAGAATATAATTTGCGCGATTGTTTAAGAAGCGGCTCAAATCGTGCGGAAATCGTCGAATTTATCCGCTCGGTCGTATTGAAAAAAGAAGCCAGGCATACGATCAACGATGAAAAATTCGCGCCCGCGTCGCGCTCGATGAGCTTTATCGGCGGGTAAGAAAATGCCAAATTACGAAGAATCAACGGGCAAAAGTTTAAGGTAGAATTATGGGAGATGAGGCTTGGTTAGGCGGAAAACTCGAAGTTTATGCGCCGCTCGTGATGCCTGCCGCGCACGCGCTCACACAGGCAATTGTTGATTTG
This sequence comes from uncultured Pyrinomonadaceae bacterium, assembly GCA_902805935.1. GTDB lineage: Bacteria > Acidobacteriota > Blastocatellia > Pyrinomonadales > Pyrinomonadaceae. The sequence goes on along the minus strand of CADCUR010000187.1, from coordinate 12,087 downwards.
CAAAAGCACGCGACCGGCTTGAGCGATGAAGAATTGGCGGCACGTCCGAATGGCGCGCCGTCCGCCGCTTTTCATCTGCGCCACATCGCGGGCAGCATTGACCGGCTTTTGACATATTCGCGCGGCGAACAATTAGACGACGCGCAGTTTGCCGCGCTCGCCGCCGAAACCGCCGCTGATGCGAATCTAAATGCTGCCGAATTGACGCGCCGCGCCGTCGCCGAGATAAACAATGCCCTCGAAGTTTTGAAAAATGCTGACTCGAACGACTTATTTGAAGAACGCTTCGTCGGTCGGCGCAGATTGCTGACGAATGTTTTCGGTTTGTTGTTTCACATCGCCGAACACACGGCTCGGCACGTCGGGCAAGTCGTAACAACTGCCGCCATTGTGCGACAACGAGAAAATTAAGTTCTGAAATTTGTTGCAACCGATTGACAAAACTTCGCCGGGCGTAAACATTTCGGCGGCGGTTCTTATCAGATCCCAGCATCTCTCGGCGTTTTAAGAAGTTCGAAACCTTCGGAACGCGCTACGAAAGTCGCCGCCGTCAAATCGCCGACCACGTTCAAAGTCGTGCGGCACATATCGAGAATCCTGTCCACGCCCAAAATTATTGCAATCAGCGCGGGGTTAACGCCGATCATTGCCAAAATTCCGATGATAAAAGGAATCGAACCGCTCGGGACGCCCGCCGTTCCGATGCCGCCGAGGATTGCCAAGTAAACGACCATCAACTGTTGTCCAACTGTTAAATCAACGCCCGCGAGCTGGGCGAGAAATAAGACCGTGACGCCTTCGTAGAGAGCCGTGCCGTTTTGATTCGCCGTCGCGCCGACGGTTAAAACGAAGCTGTTGATTTCTTTCGGCACGCCCAAATTTTCTTCGGAAACCCTGAGCGCGGTGGGCAGAGTGGCGTTCGACGAACTTGTAGAAAAAGCCGTCACGATGACCAGCCAGACGCGGCGGAAAAAATCAAACGGATTGATGCGCGACAAAAGCCAGACCGAAAGCGAATAGACGCCGAAAAAATGTATGCCGAGACCGAGCAGCACCGTCAAAATAAACGCGCCCAATGTTCCGAGCAAATCAATCCCGAACCGCGCCATATTGTTAAAAATTAGACAGGCGACGGCATACGGCGCGAACTTCATAATCATATCAATGATTTTCGACGTGATTTCAAAAAGCGAATTCATTCCGCGAACGAACGGACCCGAAACGGTTTCGGGCAGCAAGGTGATGGCGATGCCAATAATCAAGGCGAAGAACATCAGATGCAGCATGTTCGGATTCTCGCCGGCTATCGAGTTGAAAACATTGCGCGGCACAATCGTTTTGACGACCGACATCAGCGGCGAATCGCCGGCGGCGGCTTGTTCGGCTTTTTTCGCCGATTCGACCGTTGTTCCAGCTTGCGTTTTGTATCGCTCCTGAAGCTCGGCGGCTTTGTCGGGCGCGAGCCACGTTCCCGGCTTAATCGTATTCGCCAAACCCAAACCGATTACGACCGAAATCGCCGAAATAATCAGACAATAAGCAAACGATTTGAAGCCGACGCGCCCGAGTTTGCGAATGTCGCCGATGCCCGCAACGCCGACGACCAATGAAGAAAACACGAGCGGCACGACAATCATCAACAGCAGATTCAAAAATAATTGTCCGACGGGTTCGGTGATATTTTTGATTGTCCAATCTATTCCGGCGACGAAGTTTTCGCCACTGGCTTTACCGATTTGATTAACCACCAATCCGCCGATTACGCCGACAATCAAGCCGATTAAAATTTTCGTGTGCAGCGCCAGACCTTTCGGTTTATCCCGCGTGTCGTCGTCCAAATCGGTGCGTAATTGCTGTTCGTAATTTTCATCGGCAAGTTTTCTGTTTTCTTCGTTCATTAAATAAAGTTTCCTTTTCGTTTTCGGATTGGGTCAAGACTTGTTTGCGACGAACTCTATTAAACTTCAATTTCGTGGATTCGCAAAATTGATGTCGGGTGTTTGCGATATTCGGGCGAAAACTCTTTGCGCGTTGACGAGTGAGCGCGATATTATTTTTGAAAATGAAAAGACTCAACCACTTTTTTGCCGAATGCACGAAAATTGTTGACCGCCAGCTCGACGCGCTGATTCCGTCCGAGCAAACCGAACCGTCTAATTTGCACGGGGCGATTCGCTGGAGCGTTTTCGCAGGCGGCAAACGCCTTCGTCCCGCCCTTCTTTTCGCGGTCGGACAAACCTTCGGCGCGGCGGAAAAAGATTTGGGACGAGCGGCGGCGGCAATCGAGATGATTCACGCTTACTCGCTGATTCACGACGATTTGCCCGCGATGGACGACGACGATTTGCGTCGGGGACGCCAGACTTGCCACGTCAAGTTTGGCGAAGCGACGGCGATTTTAGCGGGCGACGCGCTGCAAACGCTGGCATTTCAAACAATTGCCGAAGACGAAAATTTAACTGCGAAAATCCGCGTTCGCGTCGTTTCGGAAATCGCGCGGGCGGCGGGAACGCCGTCGGGAATGGTCGCCGGACAACAATTAGATTTGGAAGCGGAAGGCGTAAAAATTTCAATCGAAGATTTGGAGAGAATTCATCAAAACAAAACCGGCGCGATGATTTCCGTTTCCGCCAAAACCGGCGCGATAATCGCCGCAGCCGACGAAACCGAAATCAAACTAATCTCCGCATACGCCGCAAATCTCGGTTTGCTTTTTCAAATCACCGATGATTTGCTGGACGCGACGCAGACGACGGAAGTCTTAGGAAAGACGGCGGGCAAAGACGCGCGGGCGGAAAAGGCGACTTACGTTTCGCTCTACGGCTTGATTGAGGCGCGGCGGCTTGCCGAAAATACGCACGCGGCGGTTCGCGGAGAATTGAAAAAGATTAAACGGGAAACTTTTCTTTTAGGCGAAATAGCCGATTTTATTCTGCGCCGAAAAAAATAAAAAAGTTTCTCCCGCTCTTGAAATTTTGTTATAATTTTCAAGCAGACACGAAAAACGTCCGCCATTCTCAATCTCCTTTTCCTTGGTCTCAAAATGAATTCGCCCGCGCTAAATTTCAAAAATCTCTGGAAGCCGTTTCTCGTCGCGGCGGCTTTGGCGTTCCTTTACACGACGGTTTTAGTTAAATTAGGCGCAGATTGGTGGACGGACGAAAATTATTCGCACGGTTTATTAGTGCCGTTCGTCATCGGTTATATCGTTTGGCTGGAGTTCGACGCGCTCAAAAACGCGGCGGAAAATCCGTCCGTCTGGTTAGGATTTGCTTTGATTCTCCTTGCGCTGCTAATGCTTTTGGGCGGAACTCTGGGCGCGGAGCTATTCACGCGGCGCGTCTCGTTCGTATTGATGCTGGCGGGCATTGTCGTTTGTTTTTGGGGCGCGCGAATGTTGAAACTGCTCGCCGTGCCGTTCGTGCTGCTGCTTTTGGCGATTCCGATTCCGCAGATTTTTTTTAATAAAATCGCCTTGCCGCTTCAGATGTATGCCTCGCAGATGGCGATTTGGGGAATGCGTTTATTTGAAGTTCCTTCTATCAGAAAAGGTAACGTCATCGAGATTTTGCCGCAGGGTGCGACGCAAATCGTCGCCCTCGAAGTCGTCGAGGCGTGTAGCGGCATTCGTTCCTTGATGACGCTCGTGACGCTTGCGCTCGTGCTGGCGTATTTCACCGGCGAACGCGATAAACGTTTCGGGCAACGCGACCGGTTCGATTTTCTAAAAAATTTCGATTTCTGGCGAGCGATTATTTTGATGCTGTCAGCGATTCCGATTGCGATTATCACCAATGCCGCGCGGGTGACGGCGACCGGTGTTCTGACTTACCATTACGGCAAACGCGCGACCGAAGGCACGCTGCACGACGCTTCGGGTTGGCTGGTTTACGTGGCGGCGCTCGGATTGCTGCTGCTGGTTAACGTCACTTTAAAGCGAGTCTTGAGTCCAAAGTCCAAAGTCCAAAGTCCAAAGTCCAAAGTCCAAAGTCACGAGGAGTCTCAAGTTTCAAATTACGAGTTTCAAACCGAAGACCGAAGACCAGAAACCGAAGACCGGAACGAAACATTAAATGTTTCGTCAAATGTTTTTGCATCTTCAGCGCGTTTTCGGTGCGTCTCCGCGCCGCTTTTGGCTGCGATTCTGATTACCGGCGGGATTTTTATCAACTGGTTCGAGCAGCGCGGCGAAGTCGAAGTCGAGCGCAAACCTTTCTCGGAGATTTCCGTCCGCCTTGGCGAATGGCGGCAAAAGGGCGACGCGATTCGCTTTGATGCCGCAACTGAAACGGTTCTCGGCACGACCGACTACACAATGCGCGAATACGTTCTGCCGGGCGGACGGCTGGCGAATCTTTACGTCGGTTACTACGCTTCGCAGCGTTCGGGGGCGACGTATCACAGTCCGCTGAATTGTCTGCCGGGTTCGGGTTGGGTGATGACGCAGCCCGAACGCATCGAAATCAAATCGCCGTCAGGGAAAACTTTTACGGCGAACAAATTTATCATCGAAAACGGTGTTTACAAAGAGGTTTTAATTTATTGGTATCAGGGACGCGGGCGCGCGACGGCGAGCGAATATACGGACAAAATCAATACGGTGTGGGACAGCGTTCTGCGGCGGCGAAGCGACGGCGCGATGGTGCGCGTGATGACGAGCGTCGGCGATTCCGAGACGCAAGCGACCGCCACAGCCGCTGATTTAGCCGCACAAATCGCTGACCGATTGCCGGAATTCGTTCCCGAATAAAAAATCGTTCTGTTGTGAAAACATTTAGAGAATGCCGGCGCGTATTTTATGACGGAAAAACTGCACGCCATAAATTGAGCGACATCACCAATTAGAGTATAATCACGGGCATTCCTTGAATCAGAATAGATTGATAATCTCGGCGGTTTTGGAAGCAGTTTGCCAAATTCACAAAAAGCACAAAATCCAAAACGCAAAACGAAGCTTTTCTGAAAAAGCAAGCTCATTGTCAGTTTTCAAAACTGCCGATTCAAGTGTTTCGGACATTTGACTTTTGGGTTTTCTTGAAATTCTTGGGCGGGGAAATTTTCCTTTTTCGCGGCGGTTAAATTAAACGATTTCGCTGCGAAAAGTTTACGCGTTTAGTGCGATGACGGCTCGAGCGGATAAATGCACAGGACGCGATTTTGCGGCAAGCCGCCTTTTTAAATTTATGAGAGAGTGCCGGGGTTTAATCTTCACATTTTTATTGCCGCTGGCTTTGGCTTTGAGTTTGGTTTTCGCCGCTGCCTGCGGCAGCAAGTCTAATGAAAAACATCTTGCGCGCGGCGAAGAGTATTTGCAGAAACGCAAATTTCAAGAAGCCGTAATGGAATTTCGCGCTGCAGCCGACATTGATAAAACGTCGGCTGCAGCGCGCTGGGGGCTGGCGCGGACGTTTGAAAATCTCGGACAATTACACGAAACCATCGAAGAGCTGCGCCGCGCCACCGCGCTTGATCCCAATCATCTCGAAGCGAAAACTAAACTCGGCAATCTTCTGCTCGCCGGACAACCGCCGCAGACGGATGAAGCCGCCGTGCTGCTCGAAGACATTCTCACCCGCGACCCGAATTACATCGAGGCGCACATCTTAAAAGCGGCGCTGCTTGGCGCGCAGAAAAAAAGCGAAAAGGAAATTTTGGACGCGTTGAATTACGCCGTCGCCCTCGACCCGAACCGCACCGAATCTTACATCAGCCTGTCGCGTTTTTTTATGAAAGCCGGCAAAAGACGCGAAGCGGAACAAGCGATTCAGAAAGGCATTTCCGTTAGTCCCGCCCGGGCAATCGGCTATCTCGAATACGGCAGATTTTTAACCTTTACCGCACGCGCTGCGCAAGCCGAAGCGCAGTATCGGCGGGCGATTGAAGTCGAACCGGCGAACATCGAGGCGCGCGAAGCGATTGCCGAATTTTATGTCGCCGAACGACAATTCGATAAAGCCGAGCAGTCTTACAGGGAACTCGTCGAAATTCAGGAAAATAGTCCGGCGAGCCTTCTGGAATTAGCAAATTTCTATGCGCTGATCGGACGCGAGGACGACGCGATTCGCGTTTGCGAGGACATAATCGCGGAAACTCCCGAATACGCCCGCGCGCGTTATCGCCTCGGCGAGATTTATCTCAACCGGCGCGAAAGCGCGAAAGTCATCGAGCAGACAGAAGAACTCTTAGCGCTCAACGACGGCGACGCGGAGGCGTTGATGCTTCGCGCCCGCGTCTCGATGCAGGACAATAAGGCGGAAGAAGCGGTCAGGCATTTAGAGGAAATTCTAAAAAAACAGCCGAGCCAAAAAAGCGCGCTTTTTTATATGACGCAGGCGCGGCTCGCTCTCGGACAAATTGAACAGGCGCTGGCGTTCGTCGGCGATTTGGAAAAATATCATCCGGGTTTTCAGAAAACGAAATTATTGAAAATCCAGGCGATTTTAGCGAGCGGCGACGCGAAAACCGCCAAGCGGCAAGCTGACGAGCTGCTCGCGGCGCTCAAGAAATCTCAACCGAGCCAGGAACTCGACGCGCAGGATTTGGAAGAGCTTCGCGTTCGCGCTCTGACCGGACGCGGATTGGCGCATTTGGAACTCGGAAAGCTCGCCGAGGCAAAGGCAGATTTACATTCGGTGCAAAATCTTTCGCCGAATTCCGCCCCCGCAATGGTCAATCTGGCGAAAGTCTTTGTCGCCGAAGGGAATTTAACTGAAGCGGTAAATTTATACGAAAGAGCGTTAGCGAGCGACGGCGTAAATTTCGATGCGCTAAGCGGGCTGGCAAATGTTTTGAGCAGAGAAAAACAATTCGAACGGGCGCATCAAAAACTCAATCAAACAATCCAAGCCAACGCCGCGCGAACCGACATCTTGCCCGCGCTGCATTATTTGAACGCAAAGGTTTTTACGTGGCAGAGAAACGCCGAAGCAGCCGAAGCGGAATTAAAAAGAGCGATTGAGATTGATGATAACTATTTGCCCGCGTATACGGCTTACGCCGCGATTTTGGTCGAACGCAACCAAATTGCCGTAGCGGTCGAAGAATATAAAAAAATCGTCGAGCGAAAATCTTCCGCCGCCGTTCACACTTTAATCGGGATGCTCGAAGAGGCGCGGAACAATTCGGCGGAAGCCGAAAAAAATTACCGCCGGGCTTTGGAAATTACGCCGGAAACCGCGATTGCCGCCAACAATCTGGCGTGGCTGCTCGCCGCCAATGGGGGAAATCTTGACGAAGCCTTGACGCTGGCGCACGCGGCGGTCGAGCGCAACCAGACGGTCGCCGGTTTCTACGACACGCTCGGCTGGATTTATTACAAAAAAGAAGCGAGCGCGCCCGCCGTCGAACTGCTCAAAAAAGCCGTCGCGCTCGACGAAGCCGAGGCGTCGAAAAACGGCGGCGCGGCGAATTCGGCTTATCGTCTGCGGCTTGCTATGGCGCTCGCTTCGGCTGGCGATAAACCTGCGGCGCGAAAGGAAGCGGAAGTTTCGCTGCAAAACAGTCGCGGTTTGAGCGAAATTGAAATGCAGGACGCGAGAAATTTATTGGCGAATTTATAAAATTAAAATACAGATTTAGACCGAAAAATTAAAAGCGTCGAGCGGCTTGCCGCTTGACAAGCCGGGCTGAATTTTCGTAGCATTGCAATTCGCCGTCAGGTTCAAGCGGCTCGTTTTTTTGAAAGAAATTTGGACGTGAGCGTGCCAAAACACCGAGCGAAAAAAGTTTTCGGGCATGTACGTCAATTGGTAGACAGCCTCTCTTACAAGGAGGAAGTTAGGGGTTCGAGTCCCTTCATGCCCACCAGTTTTGAAAATTACAGATTAAGGATTTCATATTATTAAGTTTGAAATTCGTATTGCGGAGTCGTAGTTCAGTTGGTTAGAACGCCAGCCTGTCACGTTGGAGGTCGCGGGTTCGAGTCCCGTCGGCTCCGCCATTTATCTCTTTATTATCAGTAGTTTGAGAGTCGTCCTTTGGGGCGACTTTTTCGTTTTTAGGCAATGTGCCCATTTTTGTACCCATTGTCGTCCCATCAAGCTCGTCCATAATCTTACCCGCAATAAGTTCCGTGGTCGGAGGCGTTGAATAAAATAATTGAAATCTAAAATATGGAATTAGCCGGATGCCTTTGTCCTTGCCATAAAGCAACGGATGAAATGAAGAAAATAGTGAAAGTGCAAAACTGTAATCTGTGTGGATGTGAAATAAAAAGATGAAACTTAAACAATACTGGTGGAGGCTTATTGCTTATAAATAATAAGGGTATAAGATTGATTCGTTGTTTAATCAACGAAATTTCTACTACAAGGAGTAAATTATGGAAGAAAGAAATAAATGCGGACATGCTGGGTGTAATTGCATAGTTAAAGGTGATGATAAATATTGCAGCGCAATTTGCGAATCTGCGGAGGGAGCAGACGTTCAGGAAATTGTTTGTGAATGTGGTCATACAGGTTGTGCATAATTAATTAAGAATTAAAATAAGAGGGTTCATAAAAAATTGTGTAAACGGCAAGAATAAACATTTATTTTAATGGAGGATTATTTATGCCGATTACCAATGAAGTTTTAGATCAGATTCTGAAAGATTACGAGAAGCCGGAAGATTTACTCAGCGAAAACGGCTTGTTGCAGCAATTGACCAAGGCGCTCGTTGAACGCGCTTTGAATGGCGAACTGACGCATCATCTGGGCTACAAAAAGCACGATCCTGCTGGCTACAATTCCGGCAATTCCAGAAACGGGAGAACGCCGAAAACTCTGAAAGGCAAACGCGGGCAGGTTGAAATCGAAGTGCCCAGGGATAGAAACGGCGAATTCGAGCCACAGCTCATCAAGAAGAATCAGAAGCGTTTCGATCAGCTCGACGAAAAAATCATTTCTTTGTATGCGCGGGGAATGACGCAAAGCGAAATCAAAGGTCATTTGGAAGAAATCTACGGAGTCGATATTTCGCCCAGCTTGATCTCGACCGTCACTGATTCAGTGCTTGATGAAGTAAGGGCGTGGCAATCACGAGCGTTGGAGCCGATTTATCCGATTATTTACTTGGACGCGCTGAAAGTGAAGGTCAAAAGTCAGGGGCGCGTGGTTAATAAATCAATTTATCTGGCATTCGGTGTCACGCTCAACGGCTTCAAAGAAGTCCTCGGCATCTGGGCGGCTGATACCGAGGGCGCGAAATTTTGGTTACAGGTCATCACCGAACTGAAGAATCGCGGAGTGCAGGATATATTTATCGCCTGCGTCGATGGATTGAAAGGCTTTCCCGAAGCGATTGAAGCCGTCTTCCCGGAAACGCAGGTGCAGCTGTGTATCGTGCATCTGGTCAGACATTCCTTGTTTTACGTCTCGCACAAAGACCGCAAGGAAGTCGCTACTGATTTGAAATTGATTTATCAGGCGGCAACTTTAGAGCAAGCCGACGCGGAACTTTCCAAATTTGCCGACAAATGGCGTGAAACTTATCCGGCGGTCGTCCGGTCGTGGCAGAATAACTGGAGCAAAGTAATTCCAATGTTCTCGTTTGTGCCGGAAATCCGTAAAGCGATTTATACGACCAACGCCATCGAATCGCTGAATATGACGCTGCGGAAAGTCATCAAAAATCGGGCGCTGTTTCCCTCGGACGAAGCGGTGTTCAAGATACTTTATCTAGCCTTGAAAAACATCTCGAAAAAATGGACAATGCCGATTCAGAACTGGAGTGGTGCGATGAATCAGTTTGCGATACTTTTCGAGAATCGACTGCCGAACGGCGGTTACCAAAATAACTCGTTTACACAATTATTTTAGAACCCTCCAGCCCGACACCCTTCCCGTTGTTTGAAACATTCCTCCCGGTGTGAATGCCTTCGCCGCTGTCAGCTATTTCGACGCGAATCGTATCGCCGAATTTTTTCGCGCTGATTTTGATCGAGCCGCCCGACGCGCGCGGGGCAATGGCGTGTTGAATTGCGTTTTCGACCAGGGGCTGCAAAATCAAATGCGGAACCTCAGCCGTCAAACTCGCCGGTTCCACGTTAATCTCAACTTGCAGCCGGTCGGAAAAACGCACCTGTTCGATTTCCAGATAACAGCGAGCAAATTCGATTTCTTCTTTCAAGGTAACAAACTGCCGTTCGGATTGTTCGAGCGTCAGACGCAGAAAATCGCCGAGTCGGGCGATCATCTGATTCGCCTTCGGCGGTTCCTCCAACACGAGCGACGAGATCGAATGCAAGGTGTTAAAAAGAAAATGCGGATGAATTTGCATTTTCAGCGCGTGTAGTTCAGCTCGCGCCAATTGCGCCGTCACGCGCAGTTTCTGTTCTTCTTCGGCGCGGTAATTTTGATAAAAAACAAAAGCCTGAATCGCAAAAACGATCAGCGGATAAATCATTACGCCAAGATACACGCCATTGAAAAAATTGCCGAAAAAATTCTCAAAAAACGAAGAAACCGGCGCTCCCGGCGGCGCGTTAACCATCCACCTGATAACCATCAAAAGAAGCTGATGAACCGTGCAGAACACTGTCATCCCCGCGAGGTGAATGAGAAGGTTACGCCAACGAAAAGCCCGTATTTCAATCGGAAATCGCCGCACAAAACGATAAATCAGCGGTGAGAAAAGTCCCCAGAGGTAAAATCGCGTAAACTGAATTAAAAACAAAAGCCGCAAATTCGGCTGATTTCCGCCCCCTAACGCCGTCGCCGATGACAGCGAAACAAAGATGAGCGCGACGAGCGTCCAGAGAGCGAAAAACGCTGCGAAATAACCGAGTTTTCGTCTAACATCATTCATTAAATCACTGTGAGGATACAATTATTACTCTGATCGGAATCGCTTATCAAATCAGGATTATTTGAAACAAGCTTAAATTAACTGAGATAATATACTTTAGAACTCGTGTTTCAGAATAGGAATTCCGCATTGCATTTTCATTACTGTCCGAAAACTTCATTTCGGGTAGCTTAAAAATGGATTTCAATAGTCAATAAATACGGTGGTTGCAGAGACTGAAATTTTAAGAGTTTTTGGGCACCCTGTGAATTCTAATATTCTATCTACGAACATTTTTCAAAAAAAGAAAAGTGAAAGCCGGAAGTTTTATCGCTCAGGGCTTTTCTTTTTGTTTGCATTTGAACTTAATGAATTTTCCAAATCTTTTATGAATGATTACGACATTGGTGATTATGTCGAATCATATTGCCAAACCGCCGCGCCCGAAATCGCTGCTCTTGGGTATTCAGAAAAAATTGCTTGTACACAGGGCAAAGAAAAAATTAGCAGCTGGCAATATCAGCGTAAGAGGATAACAAAAATGCAAGTTTTAACCAGCGGCTCATTTATCAATCTTGATAATCAGGAAAAAATCGAGCAGTTCTGAGGGGTAACGAACAAACTTTATCTTTTAACTCGCCAGGTTTTCAGACTCTTACCCGCTACCGTTTCTGCTTCGATAATAAAATCACCTTTCGGGAGCATCAGAGCGGTTTTTGCGCCGGTGCGAGCTTCAATCCGGTCAACCGGAACGGCATCGGCTGCTTCGGCTGCGAATCTGGCGCGCACTAAGCAATTTTTCTCCGTTTGGCAAACGTCCTTCGGCAAAAGGTATTGCTTTCGTTCGCCGCCGAGCGCGAGCCACGCCGGTCTGCCGTTCGTATAGCGGCTTCGCGGGTGAAAAACCGTCACATCTCTGCCCGAATTCCGGTGCGTCCAAAACTCTCTCGCCTGATTTTGAAAAACGAGCGGCTGATTGAAATACTTTTGAGCTGCCGCAAAGCGATAAATCGGACGTTCGTATTCGGGCGCGCTGCGCTCGCTCATCGCCGTCTGGTCAACGGTCAGCGGGTCAATTCCGGTAAATTCTTTGAGATAGCCCGCCATCAGCTTCGTGCCGTTTTTTCTGGTCGCTTCGCTGTTATGCCCGTAACCGACGTGAATCAAAACTTTGGCTTGCGAATCTTTCTCGAAAATGCGTTTTTTGAGATTTTCCGCCTGCCCGCGCTCGCGCGCGTCGGGTCCGCCGCCGAAGGCAACTTCATACGGCACGACTTTGTAACCGAGTTTTAGCGCCGTCCGCACAATGTCGCCGTAAAGTG
>CADCUR010000186.1 GCA_902805935.1 uncultured Pyrinomonadaceae bacterium | reverse complement strand
AAACGTCCAGTAGATTGTTGGAATTGCAAACCCCCAAAATTTTTACACCCTAATATTTGATAATTCACCACTAATTAACCTTTAATAATTCATTCCAATTTGTCGTATAACTTTGACTCTTCCGTGTTTGCTTCATCTTCCATCCGCCTTCGATTTTCACGCCGCCGAATCTGACCGTATCTTTGCTGAACTTTTTATTTATCTCGTCAATCGCCTTCATCAATTTGTGCTGCCTCTAAAAGCGTTCATTACCGAACATTCTTATCGTATGTTCTTCGCTCGGTACAAGTCCGATGTTACTCATTCACATTTGCAGACTGTACCGGCGTTCACAGTTTAATTCATTTTTGCGTTGATGCTTGATTTCAATTAGTGAACATTATACCTAGCAACTGGATAATCATTTTGTTGCCCCCACTGGAATTGAAAATCAGCCGCTCCGGTTGTTTCCGCCGGGCGAACGAAGAAAAACACTTGTCCCGGTGTTGCACTGGTGCGCCACGTTGCGATGTCGGTTTTGCCGTCGCCGTTATAATCGCCCATTGCCGGAGCATCAACACTGCTCCCGAATTGGTAAGTTTGAGTGCCGCCGTCGCGTTCAAGAATAAACCAGTTTCTCGTTCCCGAAACGGCGCGTGAAATGGCGATGTCGGTTTTACCGTCGCCATCGTAATCGCCCGGCACGAGAATATCGGTCGGCAGTCCCCAGTTGACTGCTTCAGTCCCGCCGCCTGATTTGTTCAAAAAAAACGTGGCTGCCATACCTGAGCCGTTGCTGCGCTGAACAACAAAGTCTCCTTTACCGTCGCCGTCAAAATCACCCGGAAGCGGAAAATCAGCGGGTGCGCCCCAACAGGTGTAGCGGAAATTAACTGCCGGAGTCGCCGACGGGCGGTAATACCAAATCGCGCTGCCGCCGCACGGGTCGTCAGTCGTAATGGCATTACCTTTACGAAACACGGCGACATCCGATTTTCCGTCGCCGTCGTAATCACGAACGATTGACGGGTCATCGCCCTGTCTGCCGAATTGCTCGAAACGCACGGTACTGGTGCTGCTTTGCAAAATAAAGAAGTAAGCCTTGCCCGGATCGCCTACCCCGGTCGGTCGCCAAACCGCAATGTCGTCTTTGTCGTCGCCATCGAAATCTTCCGGCACGGCACGATCTGAAGTTGCAGTATTTAATCCGACTCCGATGCCGAATTGGACGGCATACGACAAACCGTTGCCGCTGCCGTTGTAATTGATGTACCAGGTGCTTGGCGACGTAGCATTAGCCGAGCGCGTCACGACATAATCTGATTTCCCGTCGCCGTTAAAATCAAGGGGAGCATCAAAATTTACGGCTGGCGCAAAGTTGATATAAGCGATTCCGTTAATCAGCCCTGCCGCCCCTAAGGCGTTCGCCGTCTGAACAACACGATTTGTTAGCTCGCCGGTCGAAGTGTTAACGCTAAAAGTCGTGATGTTGCGGCTCGTGCCGTTTCCGACGAAAAGAAAGTTTCCTGTTTGATTAAATGCCAGCGCGATAGATGAAGTACCGCCCGTCGCAAAAGGCGAACCCGCGACCGCGGTCAGCGTCGTGTCTGCGCCGCTTCCAGATATTTGATAAACGCCGATGCGGTTGCCGGTGCGGTCGGCGAGCATAAAGAAATTACCGTTCGGATGAACTTCGCCGTCTGATGCGAAACTCGTCAAACCGTTGGCGAACGGGCTACCGGCAACCTGCGCGGGAACTCCGGCGGCAGTTGTGTAAACGCGCGTTAATGCCTGACGGCTATTGATGACGAAAAGCCGTCCGGTCGCATCGGTCGCCGTCGGGTTCGGCGTTTGATTGCCCGAATTAAAAGGAGAGCCCGGAAGCGCGCTCAAAACTCCGCTTCCTGGATTGACGGCGAAGCCAGCGAAGAAATCTCCGAGATTGCCGCCCGTGTAAAAATAATTTCCATCACGGCTAAACGTCGCGCCCGCCGGACTGACATTCGCGCCCGGAGAATAAGGACTTCCGGCGGCGGGTGTCGCCGAAGTTGAGGAAATAACGTAACTGGCAATCTCATCGCCCCCGACAATTAGCGGCGAACCGCTCGGATGAACTTTTATGACACGCTCGTTGGCAATACCCGCAATCGGCGAAAACGGCAGCACGGCGAGCCCGCCCGTCGCGTCATTAATAGAATACGCGCTGATGTTATTTGAACCGCGATTGATGGCATAGAGCCGTTTGTTCAAACGATCAATCGTAATCATTTCCAGATTGGTCGAGCCGCCGCCGTTAAATCCGGTAGCGACGGGAAAACCTGCAAGCGCAGTCAGTGCTCCGCTTGTTTCATTGACCGAAAAACCGTAAATCTGATTTCCGGCGGCGTTGTCGTTGATCGCGTAAAGAAAACTCGCGGCTTTTGCCTCTAAACAAAAGAGCAAAACGGAAAACGCGGCAAGCCAAAAAAAACGTTTTGTAAAATCCATAATTGATTCTCTAATTACCAGAATAGAATTTGCGCTCCGGCGGAAAACCCTTTAGCAGTTTCGATTTAGTTTAGCAGGTTAATCTGGAGTGCTGTTGATGAGAAAAGGATACAGTAAAAAAGCAAAAAATGGCAATCAGTCGTCCTTATCAATTAAAGAACATTACGCAATCAATACAATTGGCTGGTAATGTTTGATTAACTGCCGCCAAATCTCAACAACCAATTCTAATACTCCTCTGAAACCGGCAAACCAGAAATTGGCAAAGCCTTTGTTTCCATCGGCTACGAAAGCCAAAACCGAACCGTAACAAATCAAGTTCACAACGGGTAGAATTAAAAAATCGTTAGCGCTTCTTTTATCTTCACAGAGAGTTCTACTTTACTCTGCGAGTAAAAACTTCAAACTTACCATTACCACTATTACTCACTACTTTTAATTGAAAACAATTAGCGATACGCATACTCCTACGATTTTGTATGCAACAGTTAAGCTGTGAGTTCATCTAATTAATATAGTAAGAGGTTATTTATGAAGAAATTTTATGTTTTGGAGTTGTTATTTTT
>CADCUR010000185.1 GCA_902805935.1 uncultured Pyrinomonadaceae bacterium | reverse complement strand
ATTTCTCTTGAAGCAGCCATTTTGTTCGATTGACTTTTACATAATCTTCGATTGCCGTTCCGATTACCTTTGCTGACTCAGCATCGGGGCGCAGACATGTCCGACTATAAGCAGGTTCAATATCGAGCAAAGCGCCAAAAGTTCTCAGCGTTTCCTGACGAATAACAAAGTTTTTTGATTTCGACAGTTCCACATCTTTAGAAGAAGACAAAATGGCTGAATAAACTTCATAGGCGGTCGCGTCCTCGTATATTGGCAGTTGAGCAGTCTGACTGAAGAGAAAGTTATGAGAAAATACCAGGAATGAAATCAACAGCAAAAATATTTTTCTCGACATGATTTCTCCTATTCCAGCTCAACAATCTAATTTTACCAATTAGTTTCCGTGTTTTTCACCGCTTCGCCGTGTTCGACGAGAAAGCGTTCGGCGTCAATCGCCGCCATACAGCCGGTTCCGGCTGCCGTTATCGCCTGACGATAATATGAATCCTGCGCGTCGCCACAGGCGAAAACTCCTTCGACGTTGGTTTTCATCGTGCGTCCTTCGGTTTTCAAGTAGCCGGTTTCGTCCATTTCCAGAACATCTTTGAAAAGATCGGTGTTCGGTTTGTGTCCGATGGCGACGAAAACGCCTTGCGTCGGGAATTCGCTTTCTTCGTTTGATTGAGTGTTGAAGATTTTTACGCCCGTTACGCCTGCTTCTTTCGTGCCGAGAATTTCCTTAATGCCGGTGTTCCACATAATCTCGATTTTATCGTTGGCGAAAACTCTTTCCTGCATAATTTTCGAGGCGCGGAACGAATCGCGGCGATGCATTAAACTTACTTTCGAGGCGAAGCGCGTTAAAAACATCGCTTCTTCCATCGCCGTGTCGCCGCCGCCGACGATGACGACTTCTTTGCCGCGAAAGAAAAATCCGTCGCAGGTGGCGCACGCCGAAACGCCGTTGCCGCCTAAACCGACGGGCGCGGGTTCTTCGCCGGGAACGCCGAGCCATTTGGCGGACGCGCCGGTCGAGATAATTAAAGTTTCGGCTTTAATCAATGTTGTGATTTCGTCGCTGTCCTGGCTTTCTTTGGCGTAAAGGGTAAATGGACGCTCGCTTAAATCAACGCGGTCAATCCAGACGTTTAAGATTTCTGTGCCGAAGCGTTCGGCTTGCGCTCTGAATTGGTTCATCAATTCCGGTCCCATAATTCCGTCGGCGAAACCCGGATAATTTTCGACGTCGGTCGTAATGGTTAGTTGTCCGCCCGGCTGCGGTCCGTCAATGACGATTGGCTCTAATTGGGCGCGTGAAGCGTAAATGGCGGCGGTCAAGCCTGCCGGTCCCGAACCTAAAATAACGACTTTGCGATTGATCTCTTTTTCCGACATAAATAATTTGAAATTTCCGCCTCGCGCTTGAAAAAACAGCGTTCAGGCATAGCGTTTATAATGATGATTATAGTATAACTATCACACAAAGAGTTAGCCGAGAGTCCGATTTAGCGCGGGCGTTTAATTTAGTCGTTCGGCAAAGCGCGGAAAAAATTTCCGGCTCGGCGGAAAATTTTAGGTATCTCAAATAACTTTTCGTGTTAAACTTTTTGCGTTTCACCTGATTACAGTTAAAGTTTCGCGTAACTTCTTCTATGTCAACGAACACATCTGCTCAATTTGAGGAAAAACGATTTGCCTTGCGGATGGCGCTGCGTCTGCCGATTGTCGTCTCGGGTCGCACGGACGACGGCGCGGCGTGGTCTGAACCGACCGAAACCGACGATATTTCAACGACCGGAACGCTTTTTCATCTGAACCAGCCGGTCGCGCCGGGCGAGCATCTTTACTTGCGCTCGCACCGTCCCGACGGCGTGCCGGTCGAGGTCAAAGCGCAGGTCGTTCGCATCGCGCCCGCCGTTTACGGCACGGCGCGCGTCGGCGTAACCATCACCGAACCGAAGGAAAACTGGCTGCGGCTGTTCGTCTCGTGGGTCGCCGACGACCAGACCGAAGACGATAAATAAAGTTACGAGTTAAAATTAGAAGTAAAAACGAAAGGCAAAAGCGTGAACTATTCGTTTCACCTTTTGCCTTTTCCGATACGGCGATTTTATTATTTTATCTATGAAAAATTACGAAACGATGACAGTCGAAAAGCGCGGCGCGGTGGCTGTTTTAACCATCAATCGTCCCGATAAATTAAACGCTTTGAATTCGGCGGTTCACCGCGAAGGCGTGGAAATTCTCGACGAATTGAAAAATGATGCGGCGGTTCGCGTCGCGGTGATTAAAGGCGCGGGCGAAAAAGCATTCGTCGCGGGCGCGGATATTTCCGAATTCGCCGACGCGACGCCGGTCGAGCAGCGCGACGTGATGAATTCGCGTTCGCTGTTCACCGTTCTCGACGCGTTTCCGAAACCGATTATCGCTATGATAAACGGTTTTTGTCTCGGCGGCGGAAACGAACTGGCTATGGCTTGCGACATCAGAATCGCCTCGGATAAATCGCGTTTCGGACAGCCGGAAATAAATCTCGGAATCATCTGCGGCGGCGGCGGAACGCAGCGGCTGACCAGGCTTATCGGCGAATCAAAAGCGATGGAGCTAATCCTGACCGGCGATATGATTGATGCTCAGACCGCGTTTGGTTACGGTTTGGTCAACTATGTTTATTCGGCGGAAGAACTCGAAACGAAGACGATGGAATTAGCGAATAAAATCGCGGAAAAATCACCAATCGCTTTGCAGATGTCAAAGGAAGCCGTCAAGTTCGCCTCGCGCTCGAATCTCGACGAAGGCTTGCGCCGCGAAATTGATTTGTTTGCGATTTGCTTTTCGACCGAAGATAAACGCGAGGGCGTCGCGGCGTTTCTGGAAAAGCGCAAACCTGTTTTTAAGGGAAGGTGAAGAACGAATTTCAAATTTCAGATTACGAATTGAAATCAAGAACCGATTTGCTCATTCGCGCATTCGTAATTTATAATTCGTAATTGATTCTCGGGGTCGTAGCTCAGCTGGGAGAGCGCATGACTGGCAGTCATGAGGTCAGGGGTTCGATCCCCCTCGACTCCACCAGTAAATTTAA
>CADCUR010000184.1:2684-3079 GCA_902805935.1 uncultured Pyrinomonadaceae bacterium | reverse complement strand
CCTTCTCAAACTTGTGTCTCAAGTCATGTCTCATACTATAATTCTCACAACGTCTTAGAATTTGTAAAACCTTTTTGGCAATTTCAAAATAATTATACTTTTTTTTATCTGAAATTGCTGATCAATACAACGTTATTCGTTTCTATGCCGGACAATGCGCCGACACACCGGGCGGAAACCTTTTGGCGCAAGGCGAAATACGAATGGCTGCGCCCGACTGATTATGGTTCATTCGGAAAATTCAAAGGAAAGATCAAGAAAATCTTCAATAACATTGGATTGGATTACAAAATTCAGTTCAAACCATTGATGGTTTAGTGTAATTCTGTTGGGGTGCTTAAGTCTTTTTAAGTTTGTGTAAATTCTCCCCAGTTGAACCGCATATTTGTTATGCA
>CADCUR010000184.1:0-2674 GCA_902805935.1 uncultured Pyrinomonadaceae bacterium | reverse complement strand
TTTGCTTAAATCACCGACAACAATCCACACAACTTCGCTAGGACGAATGAATTTCTTAGCAGCGTTGGCGAGCTGCGGTTCGGTTAGCGAGCGCAAGTTGTTTGAGTAATTCGACCAGTAATCGCTCGGAAGATTGTAGTTGATTTGATTGATTGCAGCCGCTTCGAGCGCCGACAAAGTTTCAAATCTACCCGCCAAACGCGAAGTCATATTGCGCATAATGCTGGTGAATTCTTCGCCGCCGATGGGTCGTTTTTCCGCGATGTCGTTGATTTCTTTGACGACTTCCGTCATTGATTCTTTTGTTTTGTCGGTTTGAACGGGTGCGATGACAAGGAACATACGCTGCCCCCGCGCTCCCGTAACTTGTCCCTGCGTGCCATAACTCCAGTGTTTGTCGAGCCGCAGATTGCGGTTGAGTCTCGATGTGGCGATGCCGCCAAAGTTGGTCATAACGGGTTCGAGCGCCAGGTCTTCCGGCTGTCCGCTCGCTTCGGTGACGTGCGCGGCGACGATTGTTGACTGCGGTGCGTTCGGTTTGTCAATCAGATAAATCCGTTTGCCCACAGTTTTGGCGACTGCCGGGAGATTTTTGGCTGGAGCCGCACCTGATTTCCAGCCGCCTAGATTTTCTTCAAGAATAGGAAGCAGTTTATCCATTGTTACATCGCCGGTGACAACGACGGTCGAACTGCCGGGTTTGAACCAGTCTGCGTGCCATTTCATCAAGTCTTCACGCGTAATTCCCTCGACAGATTTTTCAAAGCCCAAAGCGGGTTTGCCGTAAGCGTGATTCGCGCCGTAAATGATGTTTGGTAAGACTCTCTGTGCGAGCCCGCGCGGGTCAGCTTTTTCCAATCCGATTTGCGACAGACGGCGTTGTTTTTGAATAGTGAATTGGTCGTCGGGGAAAGCCGGATTCAAAACGACATCAGCCATAATTCCGAGCGACGGGCGCAGATTTGCCGACGTTGATTGCAAACGGACAAAGGACA
Source organism: uncultured Pyrinomonadaceae bacterium (assembly GCA_902805935.1). Taxonomy (GTDB): domain Bacteria; phylum Acidobacteriota; class Blastocatellia; order Pyrinomonadales; family Pyrinomonadaceae. The sequence continues at coordinate 1,679 of CADCUR010000184.1, read as the reverse complement.
TATCGAGCCCGCTGCCTGTAAACAGATTTGCTCCGAGCGAATCAAGCTCATTGGTGATTTGAAAAGCATCGCGCGACCTCGTTCCTTCGTCCATCAAATCAACCGCGAGCGAGGCGGCGCCAGCTTTTGCAGGTGAATCGGAAGCCGAACCCGCATCAACTGCTAAAGCAACATTAACAATTGGCGTCGAATGGCGTTCAAGCAGAACGACATTTAATCCATTTTTAAGTTTCGCTCGTTGCACAGCGGGAAATTTAACTTCCGGTGCGCCGCCAAGTGTGGGTAAAACTTTGCGGTCAACATCAGTTTTTGCGGCTTTTATTTTGGGAAACGGCTTAACGAGCATGGTGTAATGATTGGCATACAGCCATTTGTTTGCCGCCGCTTTGACATCATTTGGAGTTGCCGTCGCCATTGCCTCAAGACGATTTAAATAAAAATCAGGCGAGTTGCCGTAGGTTTGGCTTTCGGCGAGAATGTCCGAACGCCCGCCGAATCCGCCGAGCGTTTCAGACCCGCGGAGGAAATTTGCCAAATTTCGGCTTTGCATTCGTTGCAGTTCTTCTTGTGTTGGTCCCTTTTCCAATAACTCGTTAACGACCGTATCTATTTCGCGTTCCACTTCAGCGGGAGTTACCTCAGGTCTCAGAGTCGCCGTAATTGTGAAACGTCCTGCTAGCTCCCCACCGGAAGCTCCTGCGCCAATATCAGTCACCAGTTTTTTCTCATAAACAAGGCGACGGTCGAGGCGCGAGCTTTTTGAACCGGCAAGCACATCTGCAAACAATCTCAGATGCTGCAATTCCGCATCCTTCCAAGCCGGAGCGTGATAAACCCGGTAAATTCGGGTTTGCGGAACCTGGTCTTCCATTTCGTCGCGGATATTGCGATCAAGCGTGGGAATCCATTTTTCGGTTCTCGGAAGCGGCGGTCCCGGCGCGATGCCGCCGAAATATTTTGTGACTAATTCCAAAGCGCGTTCGGGCGTAATGTCTCCGGCGAGCGAAATCACAGCGTTATTAGGTCCGTAATAAGTGCGGTACCATTCTTTGATGTCATCGAGTGAAGCTGCATTTAAGTCTTCCATCGAACCGATGGTTGACCACGAATACGGATGCGAATACGGATAAATCTTGCCGCTGATTTCGGAAAAAACGCGACCGTAAGGCTGATTTTCGCCTTGCCGCTTTTCGTTTTGAACGACGCCGCGTTCGCGTTCGAGCATTTCTTTCGATATGTTTCCGGCTAAAAATCCCATCCGGTCGGCTTCGAGGTACAAAGTTCGTTCAAGCGCGGAAACCGGCACGTCTTCAAAAAAATTTGTCCGATCAACATTAGTTGTACCATTGCGATTGTTAGCGCCGAGATCGTCCATAGCTTCGCGGAATCCATGAGGGTAATTTTCTGAGCCGTTAAAAAAGAAGTGCTCAAACAAGTGAGCAAATCCGGTTTTGCCACGTTTTTCATTGCGCGAGCCAACATGATACCAAAGGTTTACTCCTACAATCGGCACGCTATGGTCTTCGTGAACGAGCAGAGTTAGACCATTTTCAAGAACAAATTTTTTGTGTGTTATAGAATAACGACTGCGGTCAAACGATTCTGATTTTGCAGATTTGTCATTTATCGTTTGTTGCGCTTTGATTTGCAAAGGGGCAAATTGAAAAACAGTAGAAGAG
>CADCUR010000183.1 GCA_902805935.1 uncultured Pyrinomonadaceae bacterium | reverse complement strand
TAAAAATCCCGTAAACACGATGCTGAAAAAGAAAAATAAATAACTGTCTCTTCTATAATTCCGTTTTCCTACTTTGTTTTACCTCACAAATTAAGTTTGATAATCGTAAAAACCTTTACCGGATTTTCTGCCGAGCCAGCCTGCGTCAACCATTTTCACAAGCAGCGGACACGGACGATATTTTGAATCGCCGAAGCCGGTGTGCAAAACATTCATAATCGCCAGACAAACATCCAGACCGATAAAATCGGCGAGCGTTAAAGGTCCCATCGGATGATTCATTCCGAGCTTCATCACTTCGTCAATCGCTTCTTTGGTCGCCACGTTTTCGTGCAGGGCGAAAATCGCTTCGTTAATCATCGGCATCAACACGCGATTGGAAACAAAACCGGGAAAGTCGTTGCACTCGTGCGGAACTTTGCCGAGCGTTTCGGTCATCTCTTTGACGCGCGCGTAAGTTTCGTCGGACGTGGCGATGCCGCGAATAATCTCAACCAATTTCATCAGCGGCACGGGATTGAAAAAGTGCATTCCGATTACTTTATCGGCGCGATTCGTGACGCCCGCGATTTTTGTGATCGAAATTGACGAAGTGTTGGAAGCCAGAATTGTTTCCGGTGGACAAGCCTGGTCGAGCGTTTGAAAAATCTGCTTTTTTATGTCGAAATTCTCCGTCGCCGCTTCGACAATCAAACCGCAATCCTTTAAATCTTCGAGATTCGTCGTCGTTTTGATTCTTTCAAGCGCTGCGTTTTTATCGTCTTCCGTCATCGTTTCTTTTTTGACGAAACGGTCGAGACTTTTACCGATATTGCCGATTGCCTTTTGCAAAAATTCGTCTTTAATATCGCAAACGATAACGTCGTAATTTTTCGTCGCGGCGGTTTGCGCAATGCCGTTGCCCATTGTTCCCGAACCGACGACTCCGATTGTTTCACTCATATTATTGGAATTATTACCTTGTAAATTAGCATTAAAAATCTATCCTTTAAAAATAAACCAACTCCGCGGCGCAAAACAAACGAGCGATGAGAAAATCAATTTCTCATCGCTCGATAAAGGCGGGAAATTTTTTCTAAAAAGCCCGATAGACTTTTTTCACTTTTCCGCTTTTTCACCTTTTCAAATTCAAACTCTTTCGACCGCTAACGCCACCGAATTGCCGCCGCCTAAACATAATGCGGCGACGCCTTTTTTCTGGTTGCGGCGCTTGAGTTCGTGAAGAAGCGTCGTCAAAATGCGTCCGCCGGAATTGCCGATGGCGTGTCCGAGAGCGACCGCGCCGCCGTTAACATTGACGTTATCAGCGCTCATTCCGAGTTCTTTCATCACGCCCAACGCCTGCACTGAAAACGCTTCGTTGAGTTCAAACAAATCAACGTCCGACATTTCCCAACCGGCTTTTTTCAAAACTCTTTTCACGCCCTCGACCGGAGCGAGCATAATAAATTTCGGCTCGATTCCCGACTGCGCCGAAGCGACGATTCTGGCGAGCGGCTCGATTCCCAACTCTTTAGCTCTTTCCGCCGTTGTCACGACAAGCGCCGATGCACCGTCGTTCACACCCGGAGCGTTGCCCGCCGTCACCGTGCCGTTTTCTTTTTTGAACGCCGGTTTTAATTTTCCTAAAATTTCAACCGTCGTTTCGCCGCGCACGGTTTCGTCATAATCAAGCACTACGGGGTCGCCTTTTTTCTGCGGAATTTCGATTGGCACGATTTCGTCTTTGAACCGTCCGGCGTTGCGCGCTTCATGCGCTTTGCGATGCGAATTGTATGCGTAATCGTCTTGGTGTTCGCGTGTAATTTGATGTTTTTCCGAAACGACCTCGCCCGTGTTGCCCATATGCCAATTCTCGAACGGACACCAGAGACCATCGTGAACCATTAAATCAACTGCGGTTTGATTGCCCATCCGCATTCCATCGCGCGCCGTCGGCAGCGCGTATGGAACGTTCGACATTGATTCCATTCCGCCCGCGACGACCACTTCCGCGTCGCCGAGCATCACCGATTGCGCGGCGAGCGCGACGGCGCGAAGCCCCGAACCGCAAACCATATTGATCGTTAGAGCCGAAACTTCCGGCGTCAGTCCGGCTTTGAGCGCGGCTTGACGGGCTGGGGCTTGTCCGAGTCCGGCTTGCACGACGCAGCCCATAATCACTTCGTCAACTTCTTCCGGTTTAATGCCCGCTTTTTCAACGGCTGCCTTTATTGCGATTGCGCCGAGTTCCGGCGCGGTGAAATCTTTTAATGCGCCTTGAAATTTCCCGGTCGGGGTTCTCATCGCGCTGATAATAACTGCATCTCTCATAATTTTATAAAGTGTTTCCTATATTTCGGTTAAATTATTTTTCAATTATAACAAATCAGCCCGCGCTTTATGACGAGCCGCGTTTATTCTCCAATATCTTCGTTCCAAACTTCTGGATTTTCTTTGATGAAATCGCCGAGCATCTCGATGCACTCCGGCGAATTCAAATTAATGACCTTGACGCCGTTTTCCTTTAGCCATTCGATTCCGCCGTCAAAATTTTCCGCTTCGCCGACAACGACCGTTCCGATTTTGAATTGCCGAATCAATCCCGAACAATACCAGCACGGCGCGAGCGTCGTCACCATAATTTTATCGCGGTAATTCGTTTGTCGTCCGGCTTTGCGAAACGCATCGGTTTCGCCGTGAATCGAAGGATCGTTTTCCTGCACGCGCCGGTTATGTCCGCGCCCAAGGAGATTTCCCTGCGCGTCAAACAAAGCCGCGCCAATCGGAATGCCGCCTTCGGCTAACCCGATTCTTGCTTCTTCAATTGCGACATCTAACATTGCTTGAAAGTCCGTAGAGTCAATCATAATTTTTCAATCTTATCCGAATCAGCAAATCATTCAAATCGTTTTTTGCGTTTATGGTTTCAGGCAAAACGCTTCGTTCGGTTTCTTTTTCCAGTTCCAAAACCAGGCGTTCGTATTCCTTTTGGTAAAATCCTAAATCCGCATCGGGCAAAATTCCCCGTTCCGCGCCGCCCGTTTTGCGTTCGATTAATTCGGGCAAGTAAGGCAATCGGAATTTTTCATTCAGCTTCGG
>CADCUR010000182.1 GCA_902805935.1 uncultured Pyrinomonadaceae bacterium | reverse complement strand
TTATTTTCGGGCTGCACGATACGCAGCAATTAACGCGTGTCATCATTCGTTTGATAGCCGCCGCGCTGCTCGGTTCAATCATCGGTTTCGAGCGCGAAAGAGTCGGTAAAGCGGCAGGGCTGAGAACGCATGTTTTAGTTACGCTCGGCACGTGCGTTTTTGTTCTTGCGTGTTTGGGTTTCGGGATGTCTTTATGGCGGAATTTCTCATCTCCAACCGGTGACCGCTGCTGTTTGACCATCGCCGCATATATCCGTTCGGATTGCTCGCTGGCGCGCCGCACAATGTCCCGCTTAAATTTGGTTCCGGCTTCGCCCGTCCCGTAGAGCACCGGTCTGCCGATGGCTCTTTGCGCCGCGCTTTTCAGCTCGACGCCGATCTTTCGTTTTGCCAAAAGCCGCCAGGAGGAGCGTTTGTCAACGGTTCGTTTCGGCACGGCGTAAAGATACTCGCGTTCTTTGGTCAGCAGATGCCACACCAATTCAGCGAGTTTGCGGGCAACACCGACCACCGCCACGTTGTGTCCGCGCTGCTTGTTAATGCGTTGGAACATTGCTCTGATCGGTCCGGGAGATTTTCTCAAGTGTTCCGCCGCCTCGACCAGCAGCCACCTGCCGTGTGCCGATCCCTGTTTGGTAATGCGTCCGTGACTGGCTTCTTTGTCGCCCGATTGCCTTGTCGAAGGCACTACGCCGAAGTAGGCGGCGAGTTTCTTCGGCGAAGAAAAGCGCTTGATGTCGCCGATGGCTGCCAGCACTCCGGCTCCGACTATCAATGAGACGCCCGGAATCGAGACGAGCAGATCGAGCTGCTTTCTAAGTTTGGGGCGCGTGGCGATGAACGAAGCGATAATCGCGTCCTGATCCAATACCAGAGCATCGAGCCGGTCAATTTCAGTCAGTAGAGAACCAAGCCGCAGGCGGTCGAGTTCACTGATTTGAAGCGACAACTCGCGGTCGATCAACTGATCGAGCCACGCTCTGCCGCCGGTGCCGAAGAGGTCTGATTGGACGGGCACAATCAGGTTGCGATGCAATACTGAATGAACCGTATTCTTGAGTTCGGTGCGGCGATCAACCAGCGAACGGCGGTCGGAAAAGAACTGTCTTAACGACTCCGTATCTTCGTCCGGCAGCCAGACTTCCGGCAGGTAACCGACACGAGCGAGTTCCGCCAGCACACGGGCATCAACCTTGTCGGTTTTCACTTTGGCGTGCGCGATCAGTTTCGTCTTAATCGGGTTCGACATAATCAGTTTGGCAGGTGAATGTGCGCGCAGCAGCCGGGCAATCGAGACGGCATTGGTGGTCACTTCCAGCGCAATCGTATCCTCAAGGCGGAGTTCCGAAGCCAACGCGAGCAGATTCTCGCGCGTAGTGGCGAATCGTTTCTGGGCGATTAAAAGACCTTTCTCGTCGAGCACTGCCAACTGCGATTCGCGCTTGGCAAGGTCGAGTCCGAACCAGCGCGCTCCGGTCAAAGTTAAAGCGGGAGCGGGTAAAAATCCTTTCATAGACACCTCCTTTTGTCGTAAAATGAAAGAACAGTAATTGATCTTTGACAACTTTAAAGAGTCGTCAATATTTGTTTATTAATCGGGCGAAACGCCGAGCGGCGAGCGACAAACATTGATACGAGTTCCAGCCTGGAAAAACTTCCCAATCGGCTTAACTCAGAAGGGCGCGTGCGGCACAGGACTTTCACTTACGACCTCAGGTTCGAGACCTATACGCGTAGACGAACTGACCCGCAGCGACTCGACGGTCGGCATTCGGTGTCAAATAAACAACCGCGAGTTCGAGTCAACTTGCGCATCCCGGAGCCCAATCAAAAACAGGATACGCCCGTTTTTAAAGTTGGCAAAACCGAGACACGCAGGAAATCGAATCGCGCCCTACCTTTTCATACCACTTACGACGCGGACGGCAACGTCGAGATTGATTCGCGGACGACCGGGTTGAATGTCGCGCTCGGCGAGGTAATGTGGCTGCCGCCGTCGCCGCCGCATTCGGCGGAAAACGTCAGCGACGGCGAGATTCGCGACATCACCGTCGAGTTAAAAGATTAACGCTTTTGTCAGATTAACCGAAAATTGATAAGCGAAAGTATCCGCAAATATCATTCAAGCGAGGCAGTTCGGCGCGTGTGCCGAACTGCCTCGCTTGAATCGTTAATCGCCTCCGTAAAATTTCCCCGCTCAAATTCCGCCGCGCAACAGAACGATTCAAAAAGGTTTATTTTTAGCCCGCGTTGCGCTCTCATATTTTATTCAAATAAATCTCAGCGAATTTTCAGAATTTTCTAAAGATTTTGCTTTTTGCTTTCGGTTAAGGTTGAAACATAACGCGGCAACCGTCGCTTTATGCCGAAAAACTAAACGGGCTTTATCGCAAAACCCGCCGCGAAAAAAAGAAAGAAAGGAAAAATTAAAAATGGATTTAGTAAAAGTAATCAGAGAAGTGCAGCGCAAAAAAGCCGAGCGCGAGCGCACCCGGACGCAAGCCTTTTGTTTGGTGTGCAAAAAGCAGACGACGCTCGTCGGCGGCGGCGCGGCGGCGCAAGTTCACCAATTCACGCTCGACGAAATTTCGCAGCACGTCGCGGACGGCGCGTTTCACCAGATTCACAATTCAAAAGGCGAAATTTTATTCTGCCAAAATTCTCTGCGCCAAGCTGAAAGCAATTTGCAGGTGACGCAGCCGATGCGCCTTGAATTTTTACGGAGTATGGAAGCCGCCGCGTAAATCAAAACCGATTGTGGAGGCAACGCGCTATGAAATTGAAACGAACCGTGACCATCGAATTTGACCGCGTGACAATCAAGGCGACGCCCTACAGCGCCGAAAACTTTTTCCGGTGCGAGATGTGCGGCGCGGAGGCGGAATTTTTCAGCCAGACGCAGGCGGCTGAATTAGTAAAAGCGATGCGGATGCAAGGGTTGACCGTCAACCAGGCGAATCTGCATTTTTATCAGCCAGAGGGCAGCAAATTTTAATCTGTCTGAATTCAATCGTCATCGGGAACAATCCCGGAATAAATAAATTAATAAATTAGGAGACACAATGAAAAACATAATACAAAAAGAAAAGGCTTCGTTTTTGCCGAACGAAGCCTTTTCTATGTGAGTGTGAAGTTAAATGGTTTCCGACATATTAGGTAAGACGAATCGTTTTAGTTAAATAACAATCCGTTCAAATACGCTTATTGCTATTGGTATGCCAGGAAGTCGAAAAAGAAATTTTTTTATACAAATGCGGCAATAACAGGGTTTAAGCAAATGGAGAAAACAACTGTAGGAATTCCAGAGCGTAGTTTTCAGCGGCGAACGCTATCAGTTTCGATAGCCGGACTATCAAATTTGATAGCGTTTTTACCGAAGTCTGCTGTCGAACTCGCCGAGCCGCGGTCAGCCGCATTTTTTTCTGACTTCTTTAATTGACGGCACGAAAACAAATTTTTCGGAAAACTATCTACTGCGCTTTAGATTTTAAGAAGTTTGTCGCGCAGCATCCGCGACTGGAAACGGCTCGACGAAATTTCCTGTCCGTTTTTCAGCGAAATCAGATAAGTTCCGCCGGGCAACGGAGCGATTCGCGCGATTGTCTCGGCGTTGACGATCGCGCCGCGCGAAAGACGCACAAACTTTTTCGCGTCGAGCCGCGCCTCGATGTCTTTGAGGCGAAAGTTTATCGTGTATTTTTTGTTTTCGAGATTCGTAATGTGCAGCAGTTCGCCGTCGGCGGTGATCGAAGCGATTTCCGAAACGGGAATTAAAAGGATTTCGCCGCGCTGCCGAACCGGAATTCGTTCAAGCGGAGCTGCATCGGCGTTTTCTTCGTAAGCGGCGACGGCGGCTTTTAATTTCGTCGCTTCGTTCGCCTGAAAATCTGTCTGCTCAAGCCGTTCGCGCGCCCGGTTGAGAGTTTCGCGCAGACGCGATTTTTCAATCGGCTTTAATAAATAATCAATCGCATTGACTTCAAAAGCCCGCACCGCGTATTCGTCGTAAGCCGTAACGAAAGCGACGAGCGGCATCTGCGATTTTCTGAGAAGTTTGACCACATCAATGCCGTTTGCCTCGGGCATCTGTAAATCGAGCAGAGCCAAATCGGGTTTCGTTTCTTTGATAATTTCGACGGCTTGCGCGCCGTTCTCCGCTTCGCCGACGATTGCCGCGTCTTCAAAATCCTGCAAAATCGCCTTTAGAAACGACCGCGCCGGACGCTCGTCGTCGGCGATAACTATTCGGAGTTTGTTCGTCATAATTTTTATTTTATAAAAGCCGACTCGGAAACCGGAAATTTGATTTCCGCCGTCGTGCCTCGTCCCGCCTGGCTTTCGATTCGCAAGACGGCTGATGTTCCGTAATACGAACGCAGTCTTTGTTCGATATTATTTAATCCGACACCGCTTCGCCGATTTCGCTCTAGTTCGCCGGAGACAGCGCCGGCGCCGCTGTCGGATACTTTTAATTCGAGAAAAACCCGGTCTTTTTCGTTCGACAAACGGGCGGAGATTTTTACCGCGCCGCCGCGCGCGGCTTTTGAAATGCCGTGTTTGACAGCGTTTTCGGCGAGCGGCTGCAAAATCAGGGCGGGAATGCAAAGCGCGCGCAAATCCTTCGGCACATCAATTTCAACCGCGAGACGCTCTTCAAAACGAGCGCGCTCGATTTCCAAATAAGATTCGACGAGTTCGATTTCTTCGCTCAAAGTCGAAAATTCGCCGCCGGATTTTAGAACGCGCCGCAGCAGCGCGGTCAATTTCATCAAGGTGGCGAAGGCTTTGTCGGGCGCGGCGTTGATCAAATAACCGATGGTCGTCAGCGCGTTGAAAAGAAAATGCGGATTGATTTGGGCGCGCAGCGCGGTCAGTTGCGCTTCGGTGGCGAGTTTGGAAAATTCCTGTTCGCGGATTTCCCGCGCGCAGCGTTCGTGTGTGACGCGCAGCGCGTCAATTCGCCGCGCCGCAAGCAGCGCGACCGCTTCGAGCATTTCGAGTTCGCCGGAAAGCAGGCGGCGACCGCCCGAAAAATCATCGAGGTGAATCGCGTAAAAAGGCGATTCCGCAACTGGGACGAAAATCTCGGCGCGGCGCACGGCGAAATTGACCGCCGGCAGATTAGTTTCGTTTTCGGAAATCAGATTCCAATCGGATTTTCGCGCTGACAGCGCTAAAGCCAATCGGCGGCAAGTCTCGTTCAAAACGTCTTCGACCGAATCGCGCTGCTCAATAGTTTTTGAAATCTCGACGCGCAGGCTGGCGTAATCGGCGCGGCGCAGAATGATATTATCAACCAGCCAGACAGCAAATCCGTGAAGGCTCGGATAAACGAGCGCGGTCGCAATCCAGAACGTCAATGTAATACTCACTCTTTGAATATCATTTTCTTCGTGCGCCGTGTGCAGCGCGAACAGCGGCGCGGCGGCGAAAACGTAAACGCCGAAAGCAGTCAAACTGACCAGCAGCAAGGACAACGCGCGTTTGAGAAAAAGGTCGGCGAAGGCGAAACGATAATCTTGCAGAAGAATTGCTAAAGCAAGCGGCAGGGACGATTGATGCGCGACGAGTTCGACGAGCCATGACGAATTTTCCTCGGCGTCCGAACTCAAATGCAGAGCCGAAACTGCGAAAATCAACAAAGCCGCAATCCAGATTCGTTTGTTTTCGGCGAGCGCTCGAAAATTGAAAACAAGCAGACCGGCGAGCAGCGCGAGCGAGCCGACGGTTAAAATTCGCAAAGCCGCGTCCGAAGGCGCGACATCGTATAAAACGATTGATTTAAAATGAAAAAACGTCGCTAAAAGACTCAAGCCGTAAGCCGCGTAAGTCAGCCAGCCAGTGTTTCGATTTTCAGGCTCGGAATTTTTCCAAGCCGAATGCACGACGACCGACGGCAGAAAACCGAGTGCCGAATAAGAAATTGCCAACAAAACCGGCGCAACCGCGCCCGCGCCGAAATCCTTCCAAACGACCGCGATGAGTTCGCCCGCGTTCCACAAAAGCCCCAAAATCGCCGTCGCCAAAAGAAGAAAATCAAACGAAAATTTCCCTTTCGCCTGCCGATGCCGCACGACCATCACGAGCAGCAGAGCGTAGAGCGCGACGCCGACCGTAAAACCTAAAAGATTGACGAGCGATGCGATGTTCGGCGAATTCATAAAGAATAATAAAAAACCGACGAAATGCTGTCCGTCTTAACGGCAAAGAGACCGCAGCATATAAAGTAATCGAATGTTTTAGATTGCTCGCGCAATCTGTGCCGTCAAGATGACGGCGTTACGGCGTTTGAAAATTCCGCGCTTTGCTTCCCAATTCGCACTTTTTCGCGATATTGGTTGATGGCGACGTAAGCGACTTCGGCTTCGGTAACGCGCACCGCTTGACCGTGCGAGCCGACGCGCTCGGCTTCGACGGCGACTTTGACCGTAATCGAGCTGCTGCCGACTCGAATCGTTTCGGCGTAAAAACTCACCAAATCGCCGACAAAAACCGGTTCGAGAAAAATAACTTCTTTCATCGCCACAGTCACAAAGCGGTCGTGTCCGGTGTGTTTAACGGCTTCGACTCCGCCCGCTATGTCAATATAGCTCAAAATAATACCGCCGAAGACCGTGCCGTGCGCGTTCGTGTCGCGCGGCATCATCGTAATGCGAATAGCAACGTCGCGCATGATTTTTCCGCCTGGTTTATCGAGTTCCGGTGTGTTTACCATTTTTATTTTTTAATTTTGCTTTTTTAACTTTTTACTTTTGTCTGGCAAGCGTCCAATCGCGCACTGCCGCTTTCAATTCGTTCAAATGCTCGTCGAAAAAATGTCCGCAATTTTCAAAAACGATTAATTGTTTGTCAATCGCTTCGACCCGTTCGACGATTTCCTCCAGATTTTTTACCGCGCCGAATTCGTCGTCGTCGCCGTGAACGAAGAGAATCGGTTTGCGGCAGCGTTTCAAAAACGAAAAATCGTATTTATCAACGGGCGTTCCGATGCTGATTAAGCGCCGCACGCGTTCATCGTCGAGCGCGACTTCCGCGCCGACGCGCGAGCCGAAGGAAAACCCGGCTAAAATTTGCGGCTGACGCGGATAGTTTTCCGTCAGGTAATCAAGCGCATCTTTCACGTCTTGTTTTTCGCCGCTTCCGTCGTCATGCGCGCCGGTGCTGGCGCCGACGCCGCGAAAGTTAAAACGCAGAGTCACCATTCCGGCTTCGACAAGCCCTGCTGCCGCGCGGTAAACGACTTTGTTGTGCATCGTTCCGCCGCCTAGCGGATGCGGATGACAGACGAGCGCCGCGCCTTTCGGCTCGCCTACGGGTTCTTTCAAAATCGCTTCGAGCGCGCCGTGCGAGGCGAGAATTTCCAGATTTCCTTTCGGATACATATCTGAATTTTCGATTGGCAAAGCAGGTTTGTCAAAGTGCTGAGCGCTGAGTGCAAAGGAGCATATTGACTCAGCACTCAACGCTCAGCGCTCAGCACTTAAATAAAGACCTTTCGCCTTCTAGTTTTTCGGCTCGGTTTCGTGATATTTTCTTGAATGAATTTACTTTTTCTGGCTCGCTTTTTTTTATAAATAATGGAACAAAATTTTAACGACCAACTCGGCGCGACTGCCCGTGCTGCCGCCGATTCAGCCGGAGAACCGAGTCAAACTTGGACGCAGTGGTTCGGCACGGACGAGGCGATCAATTGGGTTTATTTGATTTTTGGATTTTTCGCCATCGTTTTGGTAATGGTGCTGCTGCAATTTTCGACCGAGGCGATTTGCTGCGGCGATTGGGACGGCTATTACCACATCAAATGGAGTTTGCTTCTTTGGGAGAGTTTCAAAAGCGGCGGTTGGCTACCCGATTTCATATGGCTGCCGCTGACCGTCTTAAACGCGCAGGATTACGCCGACCATCATTTTCTTTTTCATCTTTTGCAAATACCGTTTCTGTGGTTTTTCGAGCCGGTCACGGCGGCAAAACTGGCGGCGGTTTTTTACGGCAGTCTGGCGATTTTTTCGGTCTATTGGCTGATGTTTCGCTACCAAATTGATTATTTGCTCGTGTGGCTCGCCGCGCTTTTAACCTGCGCGAGTTCGTTTCTGTTTCGCATCAATATGGCGAAAGCCCCGCCGCTCACAATCATTTACACGATTGCCGGAATTTATCTTTTATTCGAGCGCAAATACGTCTGGCTGCTGCCTTTGATGTTCGCTTTCGTCTGGACTTACAGTTTGTTTCCGCTGCTGCTTTTCGCCGCTTTTTTCTGGACGCTGATTCTCGCCTGGAACGAACGCCGCTTTGAATGGCGACCGTTGGCTTATACGACCGGCGGGATGGTTTTGGGCAACGTCATCAATCCGTATTTTCCCCAAAATCTTTATCTTTTCTGGGAACATTTTATTACTAAAGTCAAAGTCGGCTCGGATTTCGCCGTGTCGGTCGGCGGCGAATGGTATCCGTATTCCGGTCAGGAATTATTAATGAATTTCCCGATTGCTCTGGTTGCGATGCTCGTCGGTTACATCCTTTTTGCGCCGCGTGCGGGCGGCAAACTGCCGGAAAAATCCACTTTCTTTTTGATGTTCGTCACCGTTTTGCTAGTTTCGCAGTTTCGCTCGAAACGCTTTGCCGAATACTTTCCGCCGTTTGCGATTTTGTTCGCCGCCTTTAGCTGGCGCGAATTTCTGGCGCCCGTCGCCGCGCCCGCGTCAGAGAATATTCAGGGCGAACCCAAAGATTTTTCGGGGGAAAATAAAAAATTCGCCGATTGGAACGTCGCCGGTATTCTCAAACAAGCCGGCGTCTGGACGCTCGGAGCGTTTCTGGTTTTGTGGTTTATTTACAATTTGCGCGGCGTCGAGTTTGCGGGATTTAAGGAGCAGGGACTTATTTCCACACTGCAGGGCAACGAGGCGAACGATAAATACGAACGCGCGGCGAATTGGGCGCTCGAAAACATCCCGGAAGGCGAGCGGATTTTTAACTGCAACTGGGACGATTTCCCGAAAATGTTTTTCTACGACACTAAACACACATACGTTTACGGTCTCGACCCGAATTATCTTTTCACGGAAAATTCCGAACTGTATAAACTGATTCCCGATCTGACGAGCGGAAAAATCGAAGACCCGGCGCCCGTCATTCGGGAAAAATTCGGCTCGCGTTATATTTTCAGCGATGCCAAAGAAAACGAAGATATGATTGCCAAATGTCTCGACAGCGGTTGGTGCGAGATGGCTTATGAAGACGACGAGGCGGTATTTTTGAAAATCCGCGACGCCAAGGGTGAGCCGCCGAGCGATGCGGCGGACACGGACGCGCCGCCGACGAGCGAGGAATTAAAGCAACTTGAAGAAGAGGAAACAGCGGCGAACGCGGCTAATGCCAAGCGAAATGCCGACGATGAAGATGAAGAAAATTAAAATGGACGCGGAGGAGAGACGGCGACACGGCGACGCGGAGAAAAAACGCATTGTACGCCACTGGAAGTCGGCGACGGAAGAAATGGCTGTTAGCGGGAAGCAATTTTTCATTTGCACGGTTTTTCTTTCGATTGTTTTAACTTTTGCCTGCACGCCGCGCTCGTTTGAAAAGCCGAACGCCGCTGCTACACCGCCGCCTTCGACCGCCGAAGACCGGCAGGCGAGTTTTCAAAATGAATTGGAGAAAATGAAAACCGCCAATTTGCAGTATGTTTTTGTTTTCCGGCGCAAAGACGGCGGCGCGTTCGACGGCGAAGATAAAAGATTTTTGCGCGGAAATCTGCCTTTTAATAACCGCGTCGTTTTAGCCGATGAAGACAAAGCAGTCATCGTCGGTTCAAATTACAAATTTCCGCCGGACAACCTGGACGCGTTGCGGCTGCGTTTTAACGTCGAAGATTATTCAGCGGCGGAACCGGGGAAATAAATTTTCGGACGCAATATATGGCTGAAAACAAAATTCAGGAAACGGTAGAAATCGTCGCCGCAGAAGAACACAACGAACCGGCGACGGCGCAGCCCGCGCAAAACATCGTCCTTGACGCGTCAACGCCTTCGGTGCGCTCGATTTTGCGCGTCGTTTTGGTCACGCTCGTCATTTTGTCAGTCGCGGATTTTTTCAAAAGCATTATAACGTCGCTGACGTATCTGTTTTTTCTCATCGTTTTATCAATCTTTTTCGCTTATTTGATCGAACCGCTCGTGCAGATGATTCGCCGCCCGTTTGAAGTCGCTAGGCGCGACAACTATATGCCGCGACCGCTGGCGATTGCGGCGGCGTATCTGATTGTTTTTTCGACGCTCGGAATCGCCGTCGCCGTTTTGACTCCGCTGGTCAACGCGCAAATTAGACAATTAACTACGAACTTGCCGACTTATTCGAGCGCTATCCAAAGACAGTTTCGTGACCTCAGCAACCGTTACGAGCGCTACCGGATTCCCGAAGCCGTCCAGGAGCAAATCAACACAAAAGCCGCCGATGTAGCGGCGGCAATCGGTACGGGCGTTACGGAATTTTTTATTTCGCTCGCCACGTATCTGCCGTGGCTGATTCTGATTCCGATTCTCGCGTTCTTTTTTCTCAAGGACGCAAACTTTTTTCGTGTTTCGATTCTCAGGGTTTTTCCGAGCGGCGATTGGCGAACCAGGATGGAATCAATCATCCACGATGTCAACACGACGCTCGCCGCCTACGCGCGCGCGCAGCTTATCTCGTGCATCGTTATCGGGACGATATGCACCGTCGGGTTTTATCTGCTCGGCGTAAATTACGCGCTGCTGCTCGGCGTGATGGCGGGAATTCTGGAATTTATTCCGCTGATCGGTCCGCTCACGATTGCGATTATCGCCGTCACCATCGCTTCGCTCGAATCAACTTGGGAAGCCGTTTACGTTTTCATATTCTTAGCTGTTCTGCGGATTTTGCAAGATTATCTTTTTTACCCGCGTATCGTCCGCGAGGGAATTCATCTGCATCCGCTGGCGATTATTTTGTCGGTTCTGGCAGGCGAACAAGTGGCGGGAATTCCCGGCGTTTTCCTCTCGATTCCGGTCGTCGCGCTTTTGACGGTCGTCTATAAACATATTTTGGAACACAGTCGCAGCAAAGGAATCGTCGCCAATATACTCGCGCCGAGAGAAAATAGCGAAGAGATTGAGAACCAAAAAGCGAAAGGTGAAGGCTAAAGACTGAGAACTTAAAACTGAAAGTGACAAAAGCCGTTCGTGATTAATTTAGAGAAAATATCACGGACGGCTTTTGACAGCTCGGTTGTTACTTTTCAGTTTTGAGTTTTTACGCGGCTTCGAGTCGAGGACTGTGTTTGATAAACGCGGCTTCAGTCAAATAAACGTTCAGCTCGCAAATATCTTTGACGTAATCGCCGATGCGCTCAAGATGTTTGGCGACGAAAAGCAGGTGCGCGGCGCTCGCCGTCGTGACGGGATTGTCAATCATCATCGTTATCAGTTCGTCGAAAACGCGGTGGTAACATTTATCAATTACCTTGTCTTGTTCGATGACGCGGCGCGAGGCGGCGGCGTCCTCCGACGTAAAAGCGTCAAGCGCGGTGCGGAGCATCTCTGCCGCGTTTTCCGCCATGAGCGGCAAATCAATGTATTTTTTCAGTTCCGGCTCGTCGTTGAGAATCAGCGCGGCTTCGGCGATGCTGCCCGCGTGGTCGGCGATGCGCTCTAAAATCGGCGTAATTTTCGCCACTGAAATGACAAACCGCAGATCGTGCGCGGCGGGCTGCTGAAGGGCGAGAATTTCCACGCTGAAACGATCAATGTCAAGCTCCATCTGGTCAATAATTTTGTCGCCTTCCAAAACTTCACGCGCCAGATCGCTGTCGCGCGCCGTCAGCGAACGCATCGCCCGCTCCAAAGCCGCTTCGGTCGTTCCGCCGAGCAGCAAAAGTTTATCGCGCAGAAGGTCAAGTTGCTGGTCTATGATTCGATGTTCCATTTTTGATAGTAATAATTTACCACATTATACAAGCATTTTGAACAAAAGTTTGTCTGCTGCCTAACCGAACCTGCCGGTGATGTAATCTTCCGTTAACTTTTCGTCCGGGTTAGTGAACATTTTCTGCGTCGGATTGACTTCGACTAATTTGCCGAGCATAAAAAAAGCCGTTCTGTCCGACACACGCGCCGCCTGCTGCATATTGTGCGTCACAATGGCGATGGTGTATTGTTTTTTCAATTCGACGATCAGTTCTTCAATTTTCTGCGTCGCAATCGGGTCGAGCGCCGAAGCCGGTTCATCCATCAAAATTACTTCCGGCTGGACGGCAAGCGCGCGGGCGATGCACAAACGCTGCTGCTGTCCGCCCGACAAACCGAACGCCGAGGTGTTCATACGGTCTTTGACTTCGCCCAAAAGCGCGGCGTCGTTCAAGGCTTTTTCGACTCTTTCATATAAGTCCGCCCGGTTTTTGTGAATGCCGTTGATGCGAATGCCGTAGGCGACGTTTTCAAATATTGATTTCGGAAACGGATTCGATTTTTGAAAAACCATCCCGACTTTGCGCCTCAAGGACGCGACATCGGTGTTCGGTTCGTAAACATCCTTGCCGTCAATCATCACTTTTCCTTCGACGCGGGCAATCGGAATCGTGTCGTTCATCCGATTTAAAGTGCGAAGAAATGTAGATTTGCCGCAGCCCGACGGACCGATAAACGCGACGACTTCGCGTTCGGGAATATCAATCGAAATGTCGTGCAGAGCCTGCGCCTTGCCGTAGAAAAAATTTAAGTCCGAAACGCTGATTTTGCTCATTTGTAAATCAATTGAAGGAAATTAACCGGGGATGAAAGGCATAGACAGACGATATAAAAACAAAATCTTAAAATGCTTTATCCCTTTTGTTGTATCAATCCTTGTTAATTTCCTGTTTGTATTTCATTTCTCTGAAACTTGCTCTAATACTTTCGGCGCGTCAAAAAGCGCACGATAATGTTAATAAATAAAATCAAAGTCACCAGCACGAGCGTCGCCGCCCAAGCCTTGGCGTGCCACTCCTCGAACGGCGAAATCGCGTAATTGTAAATCTGCACGGTCATCGAAGCCATCGGCTCATCCAGATAAATGTTGTAAAAACGACTGCCGAACGCCGTGAAAAGCAGCGGCGCGGTTTCGCCGAGGACGCGGGCAACGGCGAGCATCGCGCCCGTCGCAATGCCGGTCATTGCCGCTGGAATAACGATGTCTTTCGTGACGCGCCACTGCGGAGCGCCGAGCGCGAGCGCGCCTTCGCGCATTGATTTCGGCACGAGCCGCACCATTTCTTCAGTCGTGCGCGTGACAATCGGAATCATAATCAGCGCGAGCGAGAGCGCGCCGGCGAGCGTCGAAAAATAACCCTGCTGCAAAACCACGACGGCATAGACGAACACGCCGAAAACTATTGACGGAATGCCGATCATCGTGTCGGCGACGAACCGAACAATCGTCCCGAACCAGCCGTCGCCCATCTCCGCCAAATAAGTTCCGATAATAATGCCGAGCGGAATCCCGACGCAGGATGCCAAGCCGAGCAAAATCAGCGAGCCGACAATCGCGTTTCCGATGCCTCCGCCTTCGCCGACGGGTTTGGGCGTCTGCACCAGAAACTGCCAACTTAAAGACGAGATGCCTTGGAAAGCGATGTAACCCAAAACGAAAATTAAAACGGCAATCACGCCGAACGCGCACGCGGCGGTCAGCGTCGTCATAATCGAGTTGGTCAAACGTCTTTTGTCCATTTGCTATTGACTTTGCGCCGTTTGCCGCGACACGCTCAAAATAAGCAGTTTCGCTAAACCATTGACGATAAAGGTAACTAGAAACAAAATCAATCCCATTTCAATCAACGCGCTGAGATACAACTCGCCCGTCGCTTCGGTAAATTCGTTGGCGATGACCGACGCGATTGTGTAGCCCGGATCGAACAGCGAGGCGCTGATTTCCGGTCGGTTGCCGATAATCATCGTAATCGCCATCGTTTCGCCGATGGCGCGTCCCAAACCGAGAACAATCGCGCCCGCAATTCCCGAATTGGCATTTGCCAAAACGATTTTCGTCGTCTCCCAGCGGGTCGCGCCGAGCGCGAGCGCCGCTTCGCGCTGCGTAACCGGCACGGCTTCAAGCACGTCCCTGACGACGGCGGTGATAATCGGCGTAATCATAATCGCCAGAATAATGCCGCCCGACATCATTCCGATGCCGTTCGCCGTGCCTTTAAAGAACGGCAAAAATCCGAGCGTCTGCTGCAGAAACGGCTGCACGTAAACGCGAAGGAGCGGCGCGAGAACGAAAATCGCCCACAAGCCGTAAACGACCGACGGAATCGCGGCGAGCAGCTCGACGAGAAAAGCCATCGGACGCGCCAGACTTTTCGGAGCCTGTTCGACGAGAAAAATCGCCACGCCGACCGAAATCGGCGTGGCGATCAGCAGAGCCAACACCGCCGAAACAATCGTGCCGTAGATAAAAGGCAGCGCACCGAACTCCCCTTTGATCGGGTCCCAGGTTTGACCGGTTAAAAAGCCGAAACCGAATTTCTGGATCGAAAGCCAGGAGCTTTGCGTCATCACGGCGATCATCGCGGCGACGATAATTAAAATCAGCGCGCCGCACGCGGTTAAAACAACGCGAAAAATGCGGTCGCCTAAAATGTTATTCGTTTTTTTTGCCGCCGCGCCGAAGCGTTCGCCGGTCAAAATGTTTTCGTTTGGGTTACTGGACATTCGTCGTTTCCGCCCGCAAAGCAATTCCGTTATGCGTTATCGAATTGATTTTCGCCGTCGCGCGTTTGACCATCTCCTGCGGCAGCGGTGAGTAATATAAAGGCTGCGCGAAAGATTGCCCGTCGTTAATTCCCCAAAGCAGAAAATCAACCAGCGCTTTGCCGTTTCGTCCGTCGGGCAAATCTTTGTAGGTAACAACATAAACGTAACTGGCAATCGGATAAGCGTTCGCGCCCGCCGCGTCAGTTATCGAAACGCGCAAATCGGCGGGCGTGTCGGCGAGCGATTCCGCCGCCGCGTTCGTCACGGTTTCAAAAGTCGGCGTGATGTATTGTCCGGCGCGATTTTTTATCTCGGCGACCGGCAGTTTGTTTTTCACGGCGTAAGCGAGTTCGACATAGCCGATGGTGTTCGGCGTCTGCTTGATTTGTCCGGTCACGCCTTCGTTGCCTTTGCCGCCCAAACCGACAGGGAAACTCGGCGAAGTTCCTTCGCCGACTCGCTCTTTCCATTCAGGGCTGACTTTCGATAAATAATTGGTGAAAACCGCCGATGTACCGCTGCCGTCCGAGCGATGCACAACCGTTATATCGGCTGGCGGCAAATTGGCTTCCGGGTTTTCGGCGCGGATGCGCGCGTCATCCCAGCGGTTGATTTTCCCTAAAAAAATATCGGCGATGACATCCGGCGAAAAGCGCAACGGTTTTTCGACTCCCGGCAAATTGTAAGTCAAAATGACCGCGCCCAGAATAACCGGAATGTGTATGATTTCGCCATCCGCTGTCTTCATTTCTTCGTCTTTTATCGCCACGTCGGTCGCCCCGAATTGAATCGTGCGGTCTCTGGTTTGTTTGACGCCGCCGCCCGAACCGATTGATTGGTAATCAATGCGGATATTCGGATTGATGTTGCCGTATTCGCTAACCCATTTCTGCATCAGCGGATTGACGAACGACGAACCCGCGCCCTGAATTTTAACCGTGTCGCCGCGCCCTTGTCTGCCGCTGAAACACGCGAGATTGGCAAGCGATACAATGATAAAAACAATTGCCGGAAACTTTTTCGGGATAGACGAAAACATAAATTCAATTCTCAAACGCCTGTGTTACAACAAAACAAAATCGAAACGCATTTCGGTTGTAACAAATTTGATAATTCAAATCGTAAAACTCACCATAATTTTATAGTAGGCTTTATTATAGCCGAATTTTAAAATTCAATGATTGCCGAATCGCAAAATTTAACAATCATTTAACATTATCCTAACATCGCCGGATGAAGCTAAATTCTCTGCAAAAGCAAATATTGATTTCGGCTTTTGCAAAATTGCGGTTTGTATATACAATCGTAGAAATCATTTTAATCAGAGAAAAAATTATGGATTTGATAAATGAATTGGGCAATGAACTCGCCCTAACTTTATTAGTCGAAAAGAAATTCGTCGAGAAAATCGAATCGAGCGCTGTGCCGTCTTTAATTGATAAAGTAAAACACGCTCTCAAATCAATTTCGTCCGCCGAAAACGGCAATTACCCGCCATTGAAAACCGCGAAAACTGTCTCGCAATAAAAACGTCTATCTCAATCCGAAGCGCCGACGGAGCATTTTCATCTAAAATCGCTTTGTTTTTCGCTTTATTTTTGTAGCCTCTCAGTTAAATAACTTGCTCGTTAATCCGAAATCATTCGAGTTTCACGCCTGCCATCACTTCTGCACAGTTTTCAGCAAACTTTACAAAGAGCGCCGTTCATCAAAACTTTGCCTTTTCGGTCAGCAAATTTACTCTTTAACTTCGTGTGGACTTAAATTTGCATAGTTAAAAACGTCTCGGCACGAGAACAACGAATTACGGAAGGAGAGAAAATGAGAAAAGATAATTTGGTCAAAAACTTAACGGCGATGTTGATGGCTTGGACGTTGCTCGTTATGCCGCTCGCGGCGTTCGGGCAAACGCCTATCACTTTGCCGAAAAATAAATACAAAGTTCAAGATGATGTCAGGGTCGGACAGCAGGCGGCGCAGCAGGTCGAGCAGCAGATGCCAATTTTGAACGACGCCCAAGCGACGCGTTATATTCAGCAGGTTGGACAGCGATTGGTTAACGGCATTCCGTCGCAGTTTAGCCAGCCGGCTTTCGACTACCGCTTTAAAATCGTCAACGCCCGCGACATCAACGCTTTCGCCTTGCCGGGCGGACCGATGTATGTCAATCGGGGAATGATCGAAGCGGCAAAAAGCGAAGGCGAAATGGCAGGCGTTATGGCGCACGAAATAGCGCATATCGCGCTTCGGCACGGAACTTCGCAGGCGACCAAACAGGGAAGCGTCAAAAATCAGTTGGGAACAATCGGTCTGATTCTCGGCGGCGCGATTCTTGGCGGACAGCAAGGAGCGCAGCTCGGCGCGCTCGGCGCGCAGGCGTGGATGACTTCATATAGCCGCGATTATGAATCGAAAGCCGACATTTTGGGAGCGCAGATAATGGCGAATGCCGGTTACGACCCGCGCGATCTGGCGAATATGTTTCGCACTATCGAGCAGCAGTCGGGCGGCAGCCGCGCGCCGGAATTTTTGAGCAGTCACCCGAACCCGGCGAACCGTTACGAAGCCATCAACCGCGAAGCGCAGATGCTTCGTATCTCGCCGAATGCGACACAGAACACAGCGCAGTTTGAACGAATTCAAAGCCGTCTGCGCGGTATGTCGCGCGCGCCGTCAATGGCGGAAATCGAGCGTAACGCGCCGCGCAACGGACAGAGCAGCGGACAGAATCCGACGGCAGGCGGCAGATATTCGAGCCGCGTTCAGTATCCGTCTTCAAGAATGCAAACTTACACGGGCGGCAACTGGATGCAGGTCAACGTGCCGGACAATTGGCGGGCTTTTGAATCGCAAAGTTCGGTGCAGTTCGCGCCCGAAGGCGCTTACGGCGACAACGGAATCACGCACGGCGCGCTCGTCGGCATAGCCCAAGCCAACAGCAACAATTTAGGGCAGGCGACCGAACAATATGTTGACGGCGTGCTGCAGGAAAACAATTATCTGCGCCAAAACGCCGGTTACACGCGCACGACGCTTGGCGGTAGACAAGCCCTTGCCACAGTTTTATCGGGACGCTCGCCCGTGACGAATCGCACGGAAGTGGCGACCGTCTATACGGCGCAGCTTCGCAACGGCAGTTTGTTATACGTCATTGCGATTGCGCCCGAAAACGAATCGGGAAATTACAACGCGGCGTTTCGCAATATGATTCGCTCGATTCGCCTGAACGATTAAAATTGAAAAAGTGAAAAAGGGAAAAGGGGAAAAAGTTTTGTTGAGCAATCTCAAACTAACTTTTTCCCCTTTTCCCTTTTTCACTTTATAAACATCGCCCGATAAATTGGCAATCCTTTTTCTTCGACCGCCGTTTCACGTTCGGTTTTTACCGGAAACGGATTTTCGGAAATTTCAACTTCGCGCAATCTCTCGTTTCCTCGAAAAATCTCAAACATTTCTTCCGCTAGAAAATCAACGTCGGTTTGAATGTAAATCTTTCCTCCAATCTTTAAATGTTTAACGACGGTTTCGACCAAATCGTCGTTGACCATTCGGCGTTTGGCGTGTTTTTTTTTATACCACGGGTCTGGAAACTGAATCGTTACCGTATGCAGAATGTCAGCGGGCAGCGTTTCGAGAAGTAGATCGAGCGAATAGGTCGCATTGTTAAATTCGTAGTGCAGATTGTTTAATTTATTTTCCTCCGCAATGCGATTGGCTTCCGTCACGAGCGGCTCGCGGATTTCCGCGCCGAGAAAATTATGGTCGCGGTAAATCTCCGCCATTTTCAAAACGAATCTACCGCGCGCGCAGCCGATGTCGAGATGAAGCGGCAAGTGCGGATCGGCGAAAACATTTTCAATTCGGATCGGCTGCGGCGTGAAACGGTAAAACGGCGCGAGCGGATTGACGTGCTGATGAACTCTGACTCGCGGCATAAACTTTCGATTTATGAGAGGAAAATTATTCGACGACTCTTAAGAGCAGCAAAATGCTGAAAATGCATGAAAAGGTAAAAATTATCAGCGCGGCGTAACCGAGCAGTTCGACCGCCGCGCCGACTTCTCTCGGATTTTTCCGCAAATCGCGGGGAATCTGCACGAAACCGTATATCGCGCCGGTCAGAAATCCGCCGAGATGGGCGAAGTTGTCAATAATCTGATAAGCGATCAAGCCGAATGCGGCGATGAATCCGATGTTGATCAGCATACTTTTCAGAAAATCAGGCGGCAGTTGGCGCTTGCGGCGATAACCGTAAACCGCCAAATAACCGATTAGACCCATTATCCCGCCGCTCGCTCCGACCGCCGTTCCGTCCGGCATAAAAATCAAACTGCACAAACCGCCGCCGATAATCGCCAGCACGAAAACAATCAATAAATTGGCGCGGTTTGAGAGATACTCGATCAAAGCGCCAAAGCCGAGCAGAGCCTGCCCGTTGAAGAAAATATGAAGAATTCCGCCGTGCAGAGTCGCGCCGGTTAAAATGCGCCAATACTCGCCTTTACGCAGAAAATCCGGTTTGACGAAACCGGCGAGGTCAACCGATTCGTCCAAACCCGCCACCGTCTGGCAAAGCGCGACGGCGACGATTAAACCGACTAAAACGTATGTAAAATACGGCACGGCGAGTTCTGATTGGCGGGCAAACTCAATCGCTTCGGGCGACGCGATTAAATCTTCAAGTTTTAGATTTTTCGCGTGCCGTAAACCCCAAATGCCGCCGCCGAGTATAAATAATCCGAGAATAAAAAGAATACTGCGAAACAACACGGAAAAATCCGGCTGCAGCCCCGCGAAACTAAAAAGCGCGAGCCACACCAGATGCGCAGCGACGACAAACGCTCCCATGCCGATCGCCCAAAACGACCGCGTGCGTATCCGGCTTTTCTGCTCTGCCAGAAATTCTTCGGGCGTGATCTGTTGTTCGGGAGTTTCCTCGTCGTTCACATACTGCATAAAAATCAATTACCAATTACAAATTTCAATTTGCGAATCTCGGAATCAAATTAAATCCGCAATTCGCAATCCCAAACCCAGATCACATCGCCAGCCCGCCGTCGGCTTGAACGACTTGACCCGTAATATAACGCGCCGCGTCCGACAGCATAAAGCAGACGATTTCCGCAATTTCCTGCACGTTTCCGAATCTGCCCAAAGGAATCATTTCCAACAATTTCGTTTGGTATTCGTCCGAAAGCTGACCGCTCATATCTGTTTCGATTAAACCCAAGGCAAGCGCGTTGACTGTAATTTTACGGCTCGCCACTTCTTTTGCCAAAGATTTCGTCAAACCGATCATTCCCGCCTTCGACGCCGAATAATTCGATTGCCCCTGCATCCCGACCACGCCGGAGATCGAAGAGATATTTAAAATCGCGCCGCCGGCTTCGTTCTTCATCATAAACCGCAGAACGGCTTTCGAGAAATTCCACGCGCCCTTCAAATTCGTGTCAACCACCGCGTCCCAGTCGTCTTCCTTCATCCGCAAAATCAAAGTGTCGCGCGTGATTCCGGCGTTATTGATTAAAAAATCAACCGTTCCGAATTCTTCTTTGACTTGCTTGCAGAATTCGGCTGACGCTTCCGTGTTCGCCACGTCGCACTGCGCGGCGTAACATTTCACGCCCAAACTTTCGATTTCCGCTTTCAACCGTTCGGCTTCGTCCGCGCTTTTTGAATAATTAAAAGCGACATTCGCGCCGCGCTTTGTTAATGCCAGCGCAATCGCCCGCCCGATGCCGCGCGTCGCGCCCGTGACGATTGCCGATTTTCCTATAAATTGTTTTTCACTCATAAAATCCAAGATTCTAGCAAATTATTTCTCTTTCAGTTTACCGTTCAGCAAAATGTATTTCACCTGTGCCGTTTTAGGGTTTTCGCAAGCCTCTTTCAAATTTTAATTTTGTGGTCTGGGCGACGGCGAAGCATTCGGACTCGGTGACGGACTCGGTGACAGACTCGGCAAGGCGGGCATTTCCGCTTTCGGATAACGCGGCAAAAGTTCGTCGCGCATCGCTAAGGCATAAACCGCCGCCGCAATTACGATGGCTGATTTTTTCACGTCGTCTTCAATAATGCGTTCGTAAGTATCGAGATTAGTGTGCCAGGTGTGCGAGTTGTATTCTATCGGGTCTTGCATGACGCCGATGCCGGGAAGTCCGGCTTGGTTGAATGATGTATGGTCTGAGCCTCCGAGATTGCGACCGCGCGAATTGATCACTCCGAGTACGCCGAAATCAGCGAACGGCGCGATGGCTTCACGCAAAATAGCCGCCGATTCTGGCGTGCCGAAAACCGACATTCCGCGGGCGCGTCCGGTTCCCGAATCAATGTTGAAATAGCCGCCGAATTTTTCGTAGTTCGCGCTTGGCGTTTCAAACGAGCCGAAATGTTTTTTGACATACGCCTGCGATCCTAAAAGTCCTTGTTCCTCGCCTGACCAGAGAGCGACGCGGATTGTGCGGCGCGGCTTCACGTTGAGCGTTTTCAAGATTCGTGCTGCTTCCATCATAATCGCGCAGCCGACGGCGTTGTCGGTCGCGCCCGTCGCCGCATGCCACGAATCGAGATGACCGCCGAGCATAATAACTTCGTCTTTTTTATCAGTTCCCGCGATTTCCCCAATGGTATTGTAAGAAGTCGCGCCTTCGGGAATCGTGCGGTTGCGAATGTCGAATTCAAGTGAAACCGCTGTTCCGTCCGCCAGCAGCCGCGCGATGCGTCCGAAATCTTCGTTTCGCATCACGACGGTCGGCACGACTTTCGTAACATCGAAGGTGCGATTGTTGAAAGCGCGAATTTGTCCGTGTTCGCGTCCCGCGTCGTTGATGCGAACGGCGGCGCGGTTGTCGATCAGAAATTTATCGAGCTGCTCGGCAATTTGCGGAAAACTCAATTGTCCGGGTTTCGGAGCAATCGGAGTCGGCGGAGCCGGAAACGGTTGCGGAGTTGCGGTCGGGTCAAGCCGTCTTCGCACGGTTTCATCGTCAAGTCGTTTAGGCGGCGGATTCAAATTAACCGGAATCGCCGCCGGTTTGCCCATCAAAATCATTTTGTCCGCGACTTGAGATTTTACGCTGTTAAAATACGCGGTCAATTCTTCCTGCGTCGGGCGCTCCGGCAAATTCATTTGAAACGCCTGGCTTTTGACAGCGCCTTTTGTGCCGGGCGTCCACGCCAGAACTTCAAAGACGAGCGAGTCTTCGACCGGCGCGGTTATAAAACCCGAAGCGCGTTCGTTGACCCAACCCGGATGACCGAAATCCCAAGCCTCAAGCTGCGCGCTGTCAAAACCCCAGGTCAGCATTTGTTTGACTGCCCAATTAGCGGCGGCTTTATGGTTCGGCGAGCCGGTCAACCGCGGACCGTAAACGTCGGAAAAGAAATGAATCGTCCGCATAATCTGCGAATTTTCCATTCCTTCTTTGCGAATCTGCGCGTTGATGTCATTGGTCGGCGTTTGCGCTTGCAGCGGCGACAAATTTTGCAAAAGCAAGCTGAAGATCAATAATGAAAAGGCGAAAGTTTTGATGGTTGTTAGTTTTTTCATTTTCTTAAAAAGTCTTATATCTGAATTTCACGCGTTGAATAATAACGCTTCCATAAATACGCGTCTGATGATTAATTGCGCACGAGGCGATTGAAATGTTATTCGACAATTTTAATGTTAACCGTTTAGTGCGTAACGCTGAAGCGTGAAAAGCTGGGTCACGCCTTTCTCGGCGAGCTCGAACATCTGATTCATCTGCTCGCGGTTAAACGGCGCGCGTTCCGCCGTGCCCTGAATCTCGATGTATTTTCCCGCGCCGGTGCAGACGATATTCATATCAACTTCAGCGTTTGAATCTTCTTCGTAACACAAATCGAGAATCGGCGTGCTCTCAATCATTCCGACGCTGACGGCGGCAACTTCTGAGATAATCGGATTTTTTTTGAGCTTGCCCGATTGCAGCATATTTTTGACCGCGAGACCGAGCGCAACGCACGCGCCCGTTACCGAAGCGCACCTAGTTCCGCCGTCGGCTTGCAATACGTCGCAGTCAATAAATATCTGCCGCTCGCCTAGAAGTTTCGTATCCACGACGGCGCGGAGGCTTCGCCCGATTAATCGCTGAATCTCTTGCGTTCTGCCGGACGGACGTTGAATTTCGCGGTTCGTGCGCGTGTGCGTCGCCCGCGGCAGCATTGCGTATTCCGCCGTCACCCAGCCGATGCCTTTGTTTCGCAAAAACGGCGGCACGCGTTCTTCAACCGTCGCCGTGCAGATGACGCGCGTGTTGCCGACTTCGATTAAAGCCGAGCCTTCGGCATACGGCGAGCAGTTCGGCGTGATTTTGGTCGTTCTTATTTGATCGTGCGTGCGATTGTCAATTCTTGTATAACTCATAAAAAGTAAAAAACTCAAAAAGGAAAAGGCGGAAAAGTTAAAAGATGAAGAAATAAAAAGCAGCTTAAATTTCGTCAAACGCTTTTACGCTTTTACCCTTTAATCTGTCTTGTCCGAAAACTTCGATAGCTTCTAATTTCGCGGGCTTGACGCCCAAAAATCTTTCCGCGACGCGCGCGAATCTTTCCGCCGCGTCCGTGACGTAAAAATGGTCTAAATCATCGCACAAACGTCTGGTAGTTTCACGCGGAGACAGATTGTCGTTCGCCAGATTTTTATCCTTGAGTAGTTGCCGGACTTCTCTGGCTGTCGCCTCCCCGGAATCGATCAGCGTAACATTTGCGCCGACAATTTGCTTGATGACTTCGCGCAAAATCGGGTAATGCGTGCAGCCTAAAACGAGCGCGTCAACATTTGCCTCAACGATTTTTTCCAAATACTTTTTGGCGATGGATAGAGTTTCAGGCTCGTCGCGCCAATCTTCTTCAGCCAGTGCGACGAACAGCGGGCAAGCTTTTTGAAAAACTTCGGCGCGACTGCTTGCCCGCCGAATCGCGTCGGCATAGGCGCGGCTCGCCACGGTCGCTTCGGTCGCAATCACGCCGATTTTCGGATTCGATTGTTTTTTTTTGGTGATTTCAACCGCGCGTCTTGCGCCGGGTCCGATGACGCCGACGACTTCGACGCCGATTCGTTCGCAAATTTTTGGCAGCGCAAGCGCGGATGCCGTGTTGCAGGCGACGACTAAAATTTTGATGCCGCGCGCGGCTAAAAACTCGGAATTCTCAATCGCGTAGCGCTCGACCGTCGCCAAAGATTTCGTGCCGTATGGCACACGCGCCGTATCGCCCAAATAAACGAAACGCTCGTTCGGCAATTGCTCGTGCAAAGCGCGGTAAACGGTCAAACCGCCCACGCCCGAATCGAAAATTCCGATTGGCAGATTTTGGATTTCAGATTTCCGGTTTTGAACGGTTTCCGGCGGGCTTTTAGAATTGAGATTGCTCACGAATTAAATGTCGAACCAGAAATTTCTTTGAAAACTTCAATCATCGAAATTAACACATTTCAAAATCCGGCTCAACGACAAGTCAATTCGGCGGGCTTATCGTTTCCGATTGAGGATTCGAGGCGAAACGAATTTTGACATCCGCCGCAGCAAACTTGGACATCTAAACCGACTATGCAAAAACAACTTATATCAGTTTTGGGAAATCTGCTCACGAGCGTTGCCGCCGGACGACGGCAGGGAAAAATCGAGCGTCGAACGGTGCGGGTTGCCCCGGACGAATTCGGTTATCAAGTTTACGCGCCGCCGATTTCGGGCGAAGAAAAGTTGCCGGTGATAATTTTTTTGCACGGCATCAGAGAGCGCGGCAGCGGCGGACTTGTGCCGACGGCGGGCGCGGCGGGCACAATCGCGCAGCATTATTTGGCGCAAATTCCGGCAATCGTTTTACTGCCGCAATGCCGCGAGGGAAGTTATTGGTCAGACCCGGTGATGGACGCAATGGTAACGAACGCGCTGGCGCAAACCGTCGAAGAATTCGGCGCGGACTGGCGGCGCGTTTATTTGATCGGCGTTTCGATGGGCGGCTACGGCGTTTGGCATTTCGCCGCCGCTCACCCGAAAAAATTCGCCGCGCTCGTGTCCATCTGCGGCGGCAGTTCGATTCGGTCGGGCGACCGTTTCGATGCGCTCGCCCGGCAAGTCGGCGCGACCCCGGCGCGGCTTTTTCACGGCGCGGACGATTCGGTTGTGCCGGTCAGCGAATCGCGCCAAATCGTTAAAGCGATTGAGGCGAACGGCGGCAATGTCGAATATAAAGAATACGAAAACGTCGGGCATAACGTCTGGCTCAACGTTTTGGGCGAAAAGGATTTGCTGCCGTGGCTTCTTAGGCAGCGTTTAAGCTAAAGGATTTTCGCATTTGGATCAAATTCGATTCGTAATCGTTTTTGATTCGGCGTTCAGGTTTGATTTTGAAAACTCAAACGTCTCGTTCGGAGAGTTCCGCCCAGCGTTCCATATCCTTATCGAGCCGCTCGGTCAATTGTTGCTGCTCGGTGAAAAGCCCGTTGACTTTATAGGCATCGGACGCAAAAAGAGTCAGTTCGGCGGCGATTTCGGCAAGCCGCGTTTCGGCTTCGCCGACCCGGGTTTCGAGCGATTCGAGTTCGCGTTTTTCTTTGAAGGAGAGTTTTAGCGGTTTGGATTTTTCCTTTTCATTCACCGCGCCATTATTTATTTTTGCCGACGCGCGAATTTTCGATTGTTCCGTTTCCTCACGTTCGGCGATTTCCAGATAAGCCGAATAATCGCCCGCATATTCGCGGATTTTTCCCGCGTCCGCGAATTTGAAAATGCTGTCAATCGTGCGGTCGAGAAAATAGCGGTCGTGGCTGACGACGACGAGCGCGCCCGCAAAATCGTCTAAATATTCTTCGAGCGCAATCAACGTCGGAATATCCAAATCGTTCGTCGGTTCGTCAAGCAGCAAAACATTCGGCGTGTCCATCAGAATTTTGAGCAAGTATAAACGCCGCCGCTCGCCGCCCGAAAGATTGGCGATGAGCGAATACTGCGCGGCTGGCGGAAACAGAAATTTCTCCAGCATTTGTCCGGCGGTTATTTGATTGCCGTCAACGGTCGTAACATACTCTGCCGTCTCCCGAATGTAGTCAATCACGCGCTGCTCGTCGTCGAGCGCGCGGCTTTCCTGGTCGTAGTAACCGATTTTCACTGTCTGCCCGATTTCGATTTCGCCCGCGTCGGGTTTGATTCTCCGGGTGATAATTTCGAGCAAAGTGGTTTTACCCGCGCCGTTTGCGCCGATGATTCCGATGCGGTCGTCGCGTTTCAAAAGATACGAAAAATCGTCAACCAATCGCCGCCCGTCATAAGATTTTGAAATGTCGCGCAGCTCAATGATTTTCGATCCCAAACGCTGCGCGCCGATGGCGATGTCAATTTCTGATTTCGCTCGCTCTTTCGGCTGCGCCATCAAATCGTACGCCGCATTGATGCGGTGTTTCGATTTTCTCGTGCGGGCTTTCGCGCCGCGCCTGAGCCAGGCGAGTTCCTTTTTGATAAGCTGTTCGCGTTTGTGATTTTCGACATGGCGGTTCGCCTCCTGCTCTTCTTTTTTCTCCAGATAATAAGCGTAATTTCCGGCAAAGGCTTGAACGCCTCCGCGGTCAATTTCAAAAATCCGGTTCGTTACGCGGTCGAGAAAATAGCGGTCGTGCGTGACGAGCAGAAGCGCGCCCGTGTATCTTTTCAAATAATCTTCGAGCCATTCGATTGTGTCCGCGTCGAGATGATTCGTCGGCTCGTCAAGAATTAAAATGTCGGGTTTGAAAATCAATTCGTGCGCCAGCGCAACGCGCTTGCGCTGCCCGCCGGAGAGCGTTTTCATTTGCGCTGAAGTGTCGTAAATGCCGAGACGGTCGAGGACAATCCGCGCGTTCGTTTCGATTTCCCAGCCGCCGGACATTTCTAGTTCGTGCTGCAATGCGGAAACTTTTTCCAGTAATTTTTGATTCGCGTCGCCGGTCGCCAAATCGTGACAAGCCTTTTCGTAATCACGAATCAATCGCATCACGCCGCCGCTTGCCGCGAAAATCGTTTCCAAAACCGTCGCGTTTTCGTCAATCGTCGGATTCTGCGCGAGATAAGCGAGAGTTTTCCCCTGCGTGCGGACGACTTTGCCCGTATCCGGCGTTTCCGTTCCGGCGATAACTTTTAGAAGCGTCGTTTTGCCCGAACCGTTCGCGCCGATAATGCCGATTTTATCCGATTCTTCAATGCCGAAGGTGGCGTTTTCAAAAAGCGGTTTGACGCCGTAGTTTTTGCCGACGTTTTCGAGCGAGAGAATATTCATAACAGACTTTTGAATAATAAGGCATCTTCAAGCATATATCTATTGTTGAAGAAAACGTAAGCGGTTTTATCGGCGGGCAACATTGCGGCGAGTTCGGCTAATTCGTCCGCTTCGTATTTGTAGCGAAATCCGGTTCTGCCGTGCAAGCGGTAATAACTGCGGTCGGGCGTTTCAGAGGTTTTTGAAAACGGGTCAACCGCGTGCCATAAATCCAAATCCTCGCAAATGCTTTTGATTGTTCGAGCGTCCCAATCGCCGCGCGGTTCCCAAGCGAAATTCAGGTTTTCGCGCTCGACCGTGTTAAAGAATTTTTCCAGATTTTCGATATTTTCTCGATACGGCTTAAAGCTCGCCGGACATTGAAACAAAACGGTTTTCGCCCGCAAAGCCCGCGCGCAGTCAAGCGTCGTCGCCCACGCTTCTTTAACGATTGCCGTGGGTTTGAAATAACCTGCTTCCTGCCGCTCGGTTTCCGTTAAATTCTTTTTCAGGCGTTTGTAAGTCGGACTTTTGGCTTCGTGCGTGATAAGCTGCCACGCTTTTAAGGCGAATTCAAAATCGTCCGGCACGCTCATCCGCCAACTCTCAAGCGTTTTAATTTGCGGCGGCTGGTAAAAAGTATGCTGGACTTCGACCGCCCGAAGCTGCGCGGCGTATTCTTCTTTCGTCGTGCGAAAACCGCACGTGCCGATTTTTATTTTCGCCGTCATTTCAAATGAATTTTCATCCGGGTGAATTTACTTTACGCCGATGACTTCGACGATGAAAATCAAGGTTGCGCCCGGCGGAATCACGCCGCCCGCGCCGCGCTCGCCGTAAGCGATGGTCGGCGGAATAATCAGCGTCGCGTGGTCGCCGATTTTGAGTTTGCCAAAACCTTCGTCCCAGCCTTTGATGACTCTGCCCGCGCCGAGCGGGAACGAAAACGGCTCGCCTCTATCGAGCGAGCTGTCGAATTTCTGACCGCTGGTTAAAAGTCCGGTGTAATTGACGATGATTTCGTCGCCCGCTTTTAACTGCGCGCCGTCGCCTTTTTTTGTCACGATGTAGGTTAAACCCGATGCGGTTGTTATCGCTTGTTGTGGTGTCATAATTTCTTTCGGTGTCGTCGTTTTTTTGACAATCGTTCTTTTGATTGGACGGCGCACCGTTCTTTTTTTCGTTTGGCTCAACGCGAAACCGGCGCAGACCCCGAACATCAAAATGATTGTTACGATTGATTTTTTCATTTTGTTAGATTACCCGCCTCCGGCGCGATTCGCAAAATGCGGTCGTCGGTCTCGCCTGGGTCGCCGCGCCCGTCGCGGTTCGAGGTCGAAAAATAAATCGAGCCGTCGGGCGCTTCCGCAATTTCCCGCACTCGACCGTAAGTTTTAACAAACAGCTTTTCCTGACTAACGACGCGCCTGCCGTCTAATACCAATCTAATTATCGCTTCGCCTTTGAGCGCGCCGAAAAAGAAATTGTTTTTGAATTCGGGAAACAACGCGCCGCGATAAAACATTCCGCTCGCCGGAGCGACCGCCG
The DNA here is from genome assembly GCA_902805935.1 of uncultured Pyrinomonadaceae bacterium. Lineage (GTDB taxonomy): Bacteria > Acidobacteriota > Blastocatellia > Pyrinomonadales > Pyrinomonadaceae. Next base: position 557 of record CADCUR010000182.1, on the reverse strand, counting down.
GCGAATACTCGATAATCGCCGTTTCCATTCCTTCGCGTTTCATCTTGTGAGAGATTTTCGCCCAGCCGTAATTCTTTCCCTTCTCTACGATGTTCACTTCGTCGCCGCCGCTGCGTTTGAAAAGCGAAACGCCGTCAATCAAAGACGGTCCGTGTTCGGTTTGAAACATCAATCCGCTCTCCGGCTGCCAATCCATTCCCTGCGCGTTGCGATGCCCGTAAGTCCAGATTTCGGGACGCGCATCTTTACGATTCACAAACGGATTATCGTCGGGAATCGTGCCGTCGTCGTTCAGCCGCAAAGTTTTGCCGCCGAGCGTATTTAATTCCTGTCCCTGGCTTTGATTCGTCGCGTCGCCCGTCGTCATATAAAGTTTGCCGTCGGGTCCGAAGCCGAGCCGCGTTCCGGCGTGATAACGCGCCGCCGGAATCAACTCGATAATCGTTTTCGGCTCAATCAAGCTATCGCCCGTTTCCCGATAACGCACGACTTTGACCGCTTGTTTGCCGCTTGCCTGATAAGCATATGCGAGATACAAAAAACGATTGTCGGCGAAT
>CADCUR010000181.1 GCA_902805935.1 uncultured Pyrinomonadaceae bacterium | reverse complement strand
CCACGAGCGAGATTTTTATTTTGCGGCGCGGGCGGCAAAAAGCGATTCGCGGGTTTTGCGCGCATTGCGAAGCGGAAACGGAAATGCTCGATTTGAATTCAGCCGTGAATGTTTTCCGTTTAGGCACGCGGGAAATTATTCGCCAAATCGAAACGGGCGCGGTTCATTCCGTAGAAAAGACGAGCGGACATCTCTGCTTGTCTGTCAAAAATCCCTGCAAAATTTTTGTAGATAAAACTAAGGAGACAAAAAAATGAAAATCAAAAAAATTATGTTCACTTGTGTAGTCGCCGCATTAATGACGGCATTTCTAATTCCGGTCAACGCGCAAATTCAAGACGGCGGCAACAACGTTTCACGCGCCGACGCTCTGCTGGGAACCTGGAAAGTCAGAGTCGCCGGGACATTGACTACGCTGCCGCCGCTAGACGAGTTTATGACTTTCAGCGCGGGCGGCGGGGTTGTCGAAAGCAACAACTTTCCGTTTGTCCAAATCGGACTGGCAGCCGGTCCCGGACACGGAACCTGGAGATACGCCGGAGGGAATCGCTTTCCGTTCACTTTCATTAAATTCTTGTTCACCCCGCAAGGAGAACCCGCCGGGACGCTGAAAGTTACCAGCGTAATTAACTACTCGGCTGCGAGGGACACCTTGAGCAGCCAAGCGACGGTGGTCACTTGCGATACAAATGTGAATAACTGCATGCCCCTTGAAATAACTCAAGGACACGCCACGCGCATCGTCGCCGGACAGTAAAAGGTAAATTGCGGAACCCGAAACAAGTAAAGCGCGGGCGTTTGGAAATTTAGAACGCCCGCCAATCACACAAATTTTTACATTATTAGATTCTAAGGAGTGACAACGAAATGCGAAAAAAAGATTTCCTAATGCTGACAATATGCTTGTCGGCGATGATATTTTCGACAACGGCGACAGCACAGCAAAAATTTTCCGTGAGCTTGAACGGCGTGCAGGAAGTTCCGATGCGAGCCACTAACGGACATGGTTCTTGTCTGATCACGCTCAACTCAACCGAAACTCAATTCACTGTTAATTGCACGTACAGCGGAACGACTTCGGCGGTTGTCGGCGCGCATATTCACGATGACGGTCCGGTCGGTGTCAACGGTCCGATTCGGTTCGATTTCAATTACACGAGCGGCACGGGCGGCACGAGCGGCACTATCGGACCGTTGACGTTTGATGTTACGCCCGCGCAAGTCGCTGATTTGCGGGCGAAGCGATGGTATGTCAATATCCAAACTTCGATGTTCACCGACGGCGAGATTCGCGGGCAAGTCAAAGTGGCGAATACTCAACTTGATATTGACGGCGACGGGCGCACGAACATCGCTGTTTTCCGGCAGAGCACCAATACAATTTTCGTGCTGGATAATATCACCGACAACATCATAGCCTATCAATTCGGGTCAGGATCAGGCGACTCTTTTCTGCCAACCAACGATTTCGACGGCGACGGCAGAGCCGAGCTGAATCTTACTAAAATCATTCAACCGAGCGGCGACGGATTCCACAGCATTCTGCAAACGGGCAGTAACACAATTCGCAGCGTTCAATGGGGCAATTTTGCGTCGGCGAACAACGATAGGCTCGTCTACGGAGATTACGACGGTGACGGCAAACAAGACATCGGTTCTTTCCGCATCGCTACGGGCGTTTGGTATATTCTCGAAAGCTCGACCAACACCGGACGCGCCGTTCCGAATTTCGGCGCGCCGGGTGATCTTCCGGTAGTCGGCGATTACGATAAAGACGGCAAAACCGATTTGGGCGTAGTTCGCGCCGAAAGCGGTCAGTTAATTTGGTATATCCAGAATAGCTCGAACGGACAAATGCGGGCAGTTCCTTTCGGCGCGTCAGGCGATGGTACTTTCTTCTATCGCCCATTCGATTTTGACGGCGACGGCGCACAAGACATAGCGGTTAATCGCAATGTCGGCGGCAATCGCGTTTTTTACATTTTGCGAAGCTCCGATAGTCAGGTGGTTGCTTTGCAATGGGGCTTCGCTTCGGATACGCCATATTACGGCGATTACGACGGCGACGGCAAAACCGACATCGTGGCGCGGCGCAATGTCAGCGGTCAATACGTTTGGTATATCTACCAAAGTTCTAATCAGCAGGCACGCGCCGTGACCTTCGGAGCGGCGGGCGACCAATAAAAAAGTCCGAAGTCCAAAGTCAAGAAATAGTTTTGACTTTGGACTTCGGACTCGAAAGGACTTTGGACTAATAATCAAACGTCGTAATACATCGAAAATTCCATCGGATGCGGGCGCAGGCGCATCGGCTGGATTTCGTTTTCGCGTTTGTATTTTATCCAGCGTTCGATCATCTCGGTCGAAAACACATCGCCCTTCAAAAGAAATTCGTGGTCGTTCTCAAGCGCTTTTAACGCTTCGTCGAGAGTTCCCGGCAGATTCGGCACGTCCTTTAATTCTTCGGGCGATAAATCGTAGATGTCTTTGTCGAGCGGCTCGCCCGGATCAATGCGGTTCTGTATGCCGTCGAGTCCAGCCATTAAAAGCGCGGCGAATGTGATATACGGATTGCACGACGGGTCGGGCGGACGAAACTCCAGGCGTTTGGCTTTCGGCGATTGCGAGAACATCGGAATCCGCACGGCTGCCGAACGGTTGCGCGCCGAGTAAGCTAAATTCACCGGCGCTTCAAATCCGGGAACGAGACGTTTGTAACTGTTTGTCGTCGGTGCGGCAAAAGCGATCAATGCGGGCGCGTGTTTGAGCAAGCCGCCGATATAGAATTTCGCCATCTCGGAAAGTCCCGCGTATTGGTCGCCGCCGAACAGCGGCTCGCCGTCTTTCCAGAGCGATTGATGGCAGTGCATTCCCGAACCGTTGTCGCCGTAAAGCGGTTTCGGCATAAACGTCGCGGTTTTGCCGTGCGCGTAAGCCGTGTTTTTGACGATGTATTTAAAGAGCATCAAATTGTCAGCCGTGTGCAGCAGATTCGAGAAACGAAAATCAATTTCGCATTGTCCCGCCGTGGCAACTTCGTGATGATGACATTCGACGTGAATGCCGACATCAGCCAGAATCATCGAAGCCGCGTTTCGGAAATCAATCAAA
>CADCUR010000180.1 GCA_902805935.1 uncultured Pyrinomonadaceae bacterium | reverse complement strand
GAAGCGTATTACGTTCAAGCATTTAGCTGCGCCAATTGTAGTTATTTAGAATTTTATACAATGGAAAAAGTGTCTATTTAGAAAAAGTATTTATTTTATTGATTTGGAGAAACTATGGCAGTTCAAAAAAAATCGAAGGCTTCAAAATTTTTAACCGTCCCGACGCGACCGATTCCGGTTGACCGCGACCGTTCGGTGGCGGGGCTTTTGGAGAAAATGGAAGGCGCGGGCTTCGGCGCGAAACAATTGGCGGAAGCGCACCGCATCTGGCTCGATATGCTCGACGACAACTCGACGATTTATCTGTGTGGTTCGGGCAATCTGATTCCGTCGGGGATGCGACGTCTACTGGCGTATGTCATCAAAAACCGTTTCGTTGACGTGATCGTCATGAGCGGCACGGTTTTGTTTCACGACATACATGAGATTTTAGGGCGCAGTCATTATCAAGCGCATCCTTCGATGTCGGACGAAGAACTAGAAGCCTCGGACGTTATGCGCATCGGCGATTTGCTCGCCAATGTGGACGAATACCACGAAGCCGACGAATGGGTCGGCAGCGTCATCAACCAACTCGAACTTTCGCGCTCGTACTCGGTGCGCGAGTTTCTCCATCTGCTGGGACGCGAGTTGGCGGAAATCGCCCACGAAGACGGCATTTTAACGGCGGCTTACAAATCGCGCATTCCGGTTTATTGCCCCGACATTCTGGCAAGCCCACTGTCGGTCGGCATCGCCCGCGCCCGCTTTGAAAAGAAAGTGCAATTTAATTTCGACATCACGCAGGACACGATGGAGATGATGATGATTTCCCAGAAAACGCGCAATTCCGGCATCATCACTCTCGGCAGCGTGTGCAGTCAGAATATGGTGAATATGGCGGAAATCTCCTCGTATATCACGCGCACCACTCCGCGCGGACACAAATACGCCGTTTCGATTACGACCGATTCGGTGCCGCTAGACATCCGCACGCCGTCGTTCGGCGGCATTCACACGCAAACCTTCGGCAAACTCGTAAAAACGGCGACGACGGCGTATGTGCCGAGCGACCCGTCAATTGCTCTGCCGATGATTATCACGGCGCTGTCGCAAACCGCCGCCAAATTTATGAAAGGTCGCAAACGTCCGAATTTTTCTTTTTCGGGCAGAGATTTAGGAATTGATGTCCCATAAAACGGTCTTTGGTTTTGGGTCTTTGGTCTTCGCGAATCCGCTTATCATTAAACTGTTCGACAGAACAAACGAACACCAAAGTCCCCAAAAAACCGAAGACCCAAAACCGAATTATGTCTGAGTCTGCAAATCTTCCAATGAATTTTGGCGGTATCGAGGAAAGCGAATTTTCGAATTACGAAGATTCGCAGGTTTTAATTTTTCCCGTCGCTTATGAAGGCACGGTTTCATACGGCGCGGGAACGGGCGCGGGAGCGCAGGCGATTATTGATGCTTCGCGCAATATGGAACTTTACGAAGAGGAAACCGACGCGGAAGTTTACAAAATCGGCATTCACACGCTCGAAGAATTTGCCGCGCTCGCTTCTCCCGAAGCGATGATGAACGGGCTTTACGAACGCGCCAAAGAATTATTAAAGGAAGATAAATTTTTGTGTATGCTGGGCGGCGAGCATTCCGTGAGCGCTCCGGTCATTCGCGCCCACGCCGAACAGTTTCACAACATCTCGATTTTGCAGATTGATGCGCACGCCGACCTGCGGGACGAATACGACGGCACGCCGCACTCGCACGCTTCGATTATGGCGCGGTCGGTCAAAGATTTGAAAATCCCCGCCGTCCAGGTCGGCATCCGTTCTTTGTCGGCGGAAGAAGCCAGAAGTTTAGCCGATTTGCCAACGAAGATTTTTTGGGCGAAGGATATTGTCGGGCGAACGGATTGGATTGATTCAGCAATTGATTGTTTAACCGAAAATGTTTACCTGACGATTGACATTGACGGACTTGACCCGTCGCTTGTGCCGACGACCGGAACGCCCGAACCGGGCGGACTCGGCTGGTATGAAGTTACGACTTTGATTCGCCGCCTCGCCGAAAAACGCCGCGTCGTCGGAATGGATTTGGTCGAATTTTCAAAAACCGAAAATTCCGACGCGCCCGCTTTTCTCTGCGCCAAGTTAGTCTATAAATCTTTAGCTTATATTTTTAGAAACGATACGCCAAAGGTTAGAGGCTAGCGGCGCGTTTGGCTATCAACCCGTTTCTCGTGTTCCTTAAAGCGATACTCCTCAACATCTCCGGTTTCTCGCCGATTGGTTACGATGCGGATTTCTCCCTGCGTCATCTCCTCGATAAATTGTTTGGCTGTTTAGTCAAATTCTATTTTCTCAACGCGCAGTTCGGTCGAACGTAAAGCGCGAGAAACAAATGAAGCCGAAACGATGGCTAAAATGAATAAAGAAGCGATTTTGATTCCGTCGGGACGCTCGATGATGTTTGTTATTGTCGTGTAAGAAAACACCAGCGAGATAAGCAAAAACGCCCATTTCATCGCCTGACTTCGCCGCCAGGCGGAAATGGTCACGGCAACGGCGGCGGAAGTCATTAAAACCAAAACGCCCGTCGCGTATGCTCCGCCTTGCGCCTCGATGTTAGCTTCAAAAATAAGCGTCACGGCAAAACAAATTGATGCGAAAACCAGCACTAGCGGGCGGGTCGCGCGCCCAATTCGGCGCCATTCCGTATCTGGGCAAATAACGCGGAACAATGTTCAAAAGTCCCGCCATTGCCGAAGCTCCGGCAAACCACAAAATTAAAATGGTGCTGATGTCGTAGGCGGTTCCAAATAACTCGCCGAGATGTTGATGCGCCAGATAAGCTAAAGCCCGCCCTCTCGCTTTGCCGCCTTCGTCGTATTCCGCCGCTGGGATTAAAATAGTCGTAATAAAGCTGCTGCAAATAAGAAAGAAACTCATTATCAAAGCCGCCGCCGTCAACAGTTTTCGAGTGTTCTCAATCCGTCTCGGATTTTTGACCAGAGGCATTACGGCAACGCCGGTTTCAAAACCGGACAGTCCGAGCGCGAGTTTTGGAAAGGTGATTAGCGAAAGCCCGATAACTGCAAGCAAGCCTTAAATTTCAAAGTTTCCAACGAGAGTTTTCGTCGAAAACAGATTACTCTTCCAATCAGCCAGAA
>CADCUR010000179.1 GCA_902805935.1 uncultured Pyrinomonadaceae bacterium | reverse complement strand
TTTGACTGCCGTCCAGCCTTTCGGAAACTTCTCTTTCGCGTCTTCATCCGAAACCGCCGGAACAATAATGCAGTCGTCGCCGTCTTTCCAATTGGCGGGCGTAGCGACGCTGTGTTTCGCCGTCAGCTGCAACGAATCAATGACGCGCAAAATTTCGTCGAAATTTCTGCCGGCGCTCGCTGGATAAGTCAGCATTAATTTGATTTTTTTGTCGGCGCCGATGACGAAAACCGAGCGCACGGTGAACGTATCGCTGGCGTTCGGGTGAATCATATCGTAAAGGTCGGAAACCTTTTTGTCGGCGTCGGCAATCATCGGAAAATTAACCTTCGCGCCTTGCGTCTCTTCGATGTCTTTCGCCCAGCCCGCGTGCGCGTCGAGCGGGTCAACACTCAAGCCGATAATTTTCACGCCGCGTTTATCGAATTCGGGTTTCAGCCGCGCCGCCATTCCGAGTTCGGTCGTGCAGACGGGCGTGTAATCTTTCGGATGCGAAAACAAAACGCCCCAACTGTCGCCCAGCCATTCGTGAAAATTTATTTCTCCTTCGGTCGTTTGCGCCGTAAAATTCGGCGCCTCGTCGCCAAGTCTGATGCTCATAATTTTTTCTCCCTTAAGTTTTTTATCGTTGCGCGATTTGTTCGCGATACTGATTGACGTAATCAATGTCTTTGCTTACCGTGTCGGCTAAAATCACCACCAACTCGCCTTTTTCGGCATCGTCCAAAGCCCGGAAAATCGCTTCCCTTGATTCGAGGACGATTTCAAAATCGAGTTTTCGTCCGGATTCTTCGATGCCTTCCCGCAGCAGCGAAAAGACTTCTTCCTGCGTTCGCCCGCGCAGATAATCGCCGCGCCGGATAATGAGTTTGTCGAAAGTTTCGGCGCACAGACGTCCCATCTCGCGCAAATCTTCGTCGCGGCGGTCGCCGACTCCGCTTAACACGCCGGTTCGTCTTTCATACGGCAGTTTGTTGATAAAGTTTTGCAAGCCGACGAGACCCGCCGGGTTGTGCGCGAAATCCATCAAAACGGTAAAATCTTTGACTTCGACGAAATTCATACGTCCGGGCGTTTGCGCCGTCGAAGGCGTGAACGTCGTCAAGCCGACGCGAATATCTTCCAAGGATACGCCGTGAACGAAACACGCGAGCGTCGCCGCCAAAACATTCTGAATCATAAATTCGGCGCGCGCGCCGTAAGTCAAAGGAATGTTGATGGCTTTCTCGACGCGCACTTTCCAGCGCCCCTTCAAAATCGTGATAAATCCGTTTTCATAAACGCACGAAGTCCCACCGCGTCTGGCGTGTCGCTGAATATTTTCGTTGTTTTCGTCCATCGAAAACAGCACGACCGTGCCGTCAACTCTTTTTCGCATCGCATAGACGAGTTCGTCTTCGGCGTTCAAAACCGCGAACCCTTTCGGCGAAACCGAACGCGGCACAACGGCTTTGACCCGCGCCAAATCTTCCAAAGTGTTGACATCTTTCAATCCGAGATGATCGGCGGCGACATTCAATACGACCGCGACATCGCAATGATCGTAGCCCAAACCCGAACGGATAATTCCGCCGCGCGCCGTTTCGAGAACCGCGACTTGAACTGACGGGTCTTTCAAGACAAGCTGTGCCGATACCGGACCCGTATTGTCGCCCGACGTGATTTGATTGTTTTGAATATAAGTTCCGTCGGTTGTCGTAAAGCCGACGACGCAGCCGCTGCCTCTTAGAATGTGCGCGATAAACCTGGTCGTCGTCGTTTTACCGTTCGTTCCGGTGATGGCGAAAATCGGTATGCGATAAGGTTTGCCCGGCGGAAACAGCATATTGACGACGTATTCGGCGACGTTTCTGCCAATTCCCTGCGACGGCGCGAGGTGCATCCGAAAACCGGGCGCGGCGTTGACCTCGATAATGCCGCCGCCGTTTTCGCGTAAAGGCTCGATGATGTTCGGCGCGATGATGTCAACGCCGATGACATCCAAGCCGATGATTTTGGCGATGCGCTCGAACAGAAAAACGTTTTCGGGATGCGCCTCATCGGTGCGGTCAATCGCCGTTCCGCCGGTCGAGATGTTCGCCGTCGTTTTCAAAATCAATCGTTCGTCCCTCGGCAGAACGGTTTGGAGCGTATAATTTTTCGCCTTCAAAAGTTTTTCGGTTGAACGGTCAACCTCGATCTGCGTCAAAACTTTTTCGTGTCCGTAACCGCGTCTCGGGTCTTCGTTGACGCGCTCGATTAATTGCTCGATGGTGCTTTCGCCGTCGCCGATGACGTGCGCGGGCGTGCGTTCGGCAATCGCCACGAGTTTATTGTTCACGACGAGCGCGCGAAAATCTTCGCCCGCAATCATCTTTTCGACTACTACCCATTTCGATTTGGATTGTTCCCGAGCGACGTGAAACGCAGCGTGGGCGTCTTCCAGATTTTCGATGCCGACGGTCGCGCCTCTGCCGTGATTGCCGTCGAGCGGTTTGATGACGACGGGAAACCCGATTGACTCGACAGCGCTTTTAACCTCGTCTTCGTCGCTTATGCGAAAACCCTTCGGCACGGGAACGCCCATCTCGCCCAAAAGTTTTTTCGTCGCGGCTTTGTTCGAGGCGATGTCAACGGAAATCATATTCGTGCGGTTGGTGACGGTCGCCTGAATGCGCTGCTGGTGAATGCCGTAGCCGAGTTGGACGAGCGATTGTTCGTTTAAGCGAATATACGGGATGTCGCGCGATTCGGCTTCTTCGACGATCGAGCCGGTCGAAGGTCCGAAACGAACTTGTTCACGAATGACGCGCATCTCTCGAACTTCGTCGGCGAGCGTCTGCTTGATCGCTTCGATTGATTTGCCTTCTGCTAATTCTAGAAACAATCGAACTGCCGCGCGCGCCGCGTAACGCCCGACTTCTTCTTCAAAATACGCGAAGACGACGTTGTAAATTCCGCGCTCGCCCGTTTCTCTGGTTCTGCCGTAACCGACATCCATTCCGGAGATGGTCTGCAGTTCGAGCGCGAAATGTTCGATGACGTGACCCGCCCAGGTTCCTTCTTCGACGCGCTTATAAAATCCGCCCTCTTCTTTGTAACTGCAGCCGTGCTTTTCGAGCGACGGCATTACTTCGCGCATCCGCTCATAAAAACCTTCGATTTTATCAGTCGGCTTTTCCTCATAATCTTCGAGGTCGAGCCGCAT
>CADCUR010000178.1 GCA_902805935.1 uncultured Pyrinomonadaceae bacterium | reverse complement strand
TGTTTTACCCAAAAGTAAGCTCGCCTAAAATTTACTCGGCGGGTCCGCCCGATGCCGCATTCATGTTTTGCCGATTGCGCGCCCTCCGTTTTTTTTCTAAGCTATTAAATATAAGAACCTCTGAGGCACGAGAAACCGTTTTCACGAAAGACGGAACGGCGGGTTCGTCTTTAGAAGTTTTTTATTACAAGCGGGCGACAGTGAAAAAGGGGCAGGAATTAATGGAAGCGATCAGCAAGCGCGGCGAAATCGGATTTCTCGATTCGGCGGCGAAACCGGTTAACTATGTAGTCGCAGCGGCAGAAGAAAATCTGTCGGCGGCGCGGCTCGCTAACGACGAATTGATTTTCGTCGCGGCGGACAGTTTAATGGCGACTGCTTTCGATAAATTTCGTTTCGCAGAAAGTTTTCAAGACATTCCGCACCGTTGCCGCGCCACGCAAACCTCGATTGGCGGCGGTCATACCGAATCTAACCGAACAAAATCCAATCCGGCAAATTTCAATCAACAAAATCTAATGGAAGTTGATGCGCGAAAGCGACGCCGACGGGCGAATCGTCGTTCCCGCATCGCTGAAGAAATTGTATTCGGCGGAAATATCGCGGAAACGGGCAGCCTTCGTGTCCGTAAAATCCGGCGCGAAGATGCGGGGCGGATTGATGAACCGGGAAAGAAAAAGAGAAGTTCATTTGGAAATTTCTCTACGGCGGCGCGAGCCGCGACGAGGGCAGCAGCGACCGCTTGAAACGAGAGGGCAGTTAAATTTTATTAATCAAAAACAAAAATAAGGGAGAACCGATAAGGGAGTAAATTTATGGCAAAACAAGCGACCAATAAACAAAACGACGGTCAGCAGGAGCGCATCGAGCGCGGCTACAAAATTCGGCAGGTCACGCAAATACAGCCTTCGTGGAAAGAAGGCGAGCGCGGCGAGGACGGCGAATTTTACATTCAGCTCGTTCTCGACAACGGCGTCGACGAATACGTTCTGCAGCCGTCCGAAGACGACGTTGACGTGCTTTTGGGATTGTTCGAGAAAAGCAAATACACCGTTTGGGACGACGAGCGGCGAATTTTGATTTTCGAGAACATCTCTACTAAATAAAACAATTTAATAAACAGGCGGCGCGGCGAGTTTTACAGTTTGCCGCGCCGCCGAAATTTTTAACGACAAACGAACAAGGGGGAATTTTATGATGATTGAAGCGATAATTTTCGACGTTGACGGAACGCTCGTCGATACGGTTGATATGCACGCCGAAGCGTGGCAGAGAGCTTTCAGGGAATTCGGCAAAGAGTTGGAATTTCAATTGGTGCGCGAGCAAATCGGCAAGGGCGGTGACCAATTGATGCCGGAATTTTTAAGCGAAAAAGAACTTGAAGAGTTCGGCGAGAAATTAGAGGAACGGCGCACGGAGCTTTTCGACACGGAATACCTACCAAAAACAAAACCGTTTCCGAAAGTGCGCGAGCTGTGCGAGCGAATCAAAAAAGACGACATAAAGATTGTTTTGGCTTCGAGCGCGACCGGTGATGAAGTCGAGTTTTTCAAAAAGGCGATGAACATCGCCGACCTTCTCGAAGCCGAAACGACGACGGACGACGCCGAAGCGTCGAAACCCGAGCCGGACATTTTCGAGGCGGCGTTGAAGAGAATCGGCGACCCGGACGCGAGCCGCTACATCGTCGTCGGCGATACGCCGTATGACGCGATTGCGGCGGGGAAAATCAATCTGAAAACCATTGGCGTTTTGTCGGGCGGCTTTCCCGAACAGAGTTTGCGCGAGGCGGGCTGCGTCGAGATTTACAAAGACCCGGCGGATTTGCTGGCGCGTTACGACGAATCGGCAATCGTTAAGGGAATGTCGAAATCGGCGAGCGAGTAAAAGTATGCAGAATCAACCGAACAAACAAAAACAGGAAGCCGACGAAGACCGCGACCCGCAAACAATCGAAACAGACAGCTTTACGGCTGAGGAATTAGGCGAAGCGTCCGCTTACGACTCGACGACCGAGATGACGCAGATGATGCGGCGCGGCGACGAAACGAAAGGCGACCCGAACGAGCGCGATGTCGTCAGCGCGTCGAACGCCGCGGGTGCCGACCGCAAATCCGTGCCGCGTCATCAGCGCGGCGCGGAGGACCAAGCCGATAAAAATCCGATAACCAAAGAAAATTAAAATTTATATTCTGGCGGAAAATTATGAAAGAAAAAATGAAAAAAAGTAATTTCAACGAAGACATCGTGAAGCTGGCGCAGAAAAACGATTATTTTCGGCGCGTTCTGCTGACGACCGAACTCTCGCAACTCGTCGTGATGAGCATTCAGCCGGGCGAGGACATCGGCGAGGAAACGCACGACGGAATTGACCAGATTTTATCAATCGTTTCGGGCGCGGGCGCGGCGATGATCGAAGGCGTAACCAGCCCGGTCAAAGCAGGCAGCGTCGTCGTCGTACCCGCCGGAACCCGGCATAATTTCGTCAACACGGGAAAAGAGCCATTAAAACTCTACACGGTCTACGCGCCGCCCGACCACAAGGACGACACCGTTCACCGCACCAAAGCCGACGCGCTGACCGACCCGAACGAACAGCACGAGGAATAATCGAAATACAAGGAAAATTTTAACTGCTGCGTCTCGCTTTGAAAAAACGTCGTCGCGGGTGCGCCGCTTCAAATTGCTGCGCTTTCAGGTTTTGTCGCTCATCAAATTGGAGTTGATGCGCAGCGAAACCGCCGGCATGCATAAGCTAAGGGTTAGAAAAGACAAACTGAAAAGAAAATTGCTGCCCGCGCCCTTATGTCCAGCGAATTGTTCGACGGCACGTTAGCTAATAATGAGTTTTTTGCTCATTATTGAATTTTGTAATTGGTGGTTTTCGTCCAAACCCGCGAAATTTATCAATAAGCTCTGATTTTAATTTTCAGAGTTTTTTCCTTGTCCTCCCAAATATAGGTAAACAATCGTTGTCGGATATACGCAGGGCAGATTTGCGCTGCATTTTATAATGTTAGAGTAAAAACTGAAAAAAATTCCAGTTCGATAATTAGTATTTTATTTTGAACGTTTTCTTTGAAAAAGCATTCGTTCTAACTCATCTGTTGCGTCCTTTTGCATTGAAGGTAAAACGTGTGAGTAAGTATTCAAGGTTAATACTATTGATGAATGCCCTGGGCTGGAAGTTTTTGACCGTGCAAATC
>CADCUR010000177.1 GCA_902805935.1 uncultured Pyrinomonadaceae bacterium | reverse complement strand
TTTCTGCAATGCGGGAACACCCGGCGGCGTTTTTCCGTGCGTCAGCATCGGCGCATCGAAATTGCCCGCCGCGAACATCTCGGCGATATGGGAAAGATGTTTGCGAATTTGGTCGCGGCTTTCGCTGTCTGCCGCGTCGTTGGCGACGACTTCGATTGCGCCGCCGTCATTGAAGAGGCGAAAATGATGCGTCGTTTTTTGGTGCGAAAAGCCCATCGCTTTGTCGCCCTGCTCGTTGACTTTCATCAAGTGCGAATCATGGTTTTTGTGCGACCCGTTCGCCCGCGGATCGGTGTTTGAATTGCAGGACGAGGCTGCAAATAAAGCTGCCGCTATAATTGATACTCTATAAATTTTTCTCATTTCTTTTTCGCTCGCTTGCGCCGCAAATTGTTTTTGCGGGCGGATTTTGAATTTGACCCAGTAGTAGCACTCGAATCTTTCGCGCCGATTAAAGTCTCCAGCAGAAACGCGGGCTTTTCGGCGGACTCGTTTTCGCCGAGTCTTTCGTCCCAATCGCGCACAATCGTTTGCAACTCGGCGCGCAGGTTTTGCATTTCGGCGATTCGATTTTCCAAATCTTCGAGCTTTGCGGTTGCAAGCGAAAACGCTCGGCGACACGGCGCGCCGCCTTTCTCGCGCTCGGCTAAAATGGCGGCGAGTTCGTCGAGCGTGAAGCCGACGGCGAGAGCGCGGCGCACAAGGTGAACGCGCTCGACGGTTTCGGGCGGATAAAGCCGGTAGCCGTTTGCGAGGCGCGCGGGCGAGCGGATTACGCCTTTTCGTTCGTAATGCCTCAGCGTGTCGGCGCTGACGCCGACGATTTTCGCCAGCTCTCCGATTAGCAATCGTTCGTTTGAAAAATCATTCATCGCACAAAATAAATTATAAAGGTTGGAATTGATTCCAAGGTCAAGCGAGAAATGTGGATTCGAGCGGAATTAATACTCGGTCGGTGTTAAGCCGGATTTTTGCATTCGGTAAATCAACGCGCTGCGCGTGATTCCTAAGTAACGCGCCGTCTGCGATTGGTTGCCATTATGCATCTCTAAAGCATAACGGATGATTTCGCGTTCCACCTCGTCGAGCGAGATGTTTTCTGCCGGCAGTTCAAATTTGACGCGACCGAATATTTGGAGAGGTTTGCTGATGTATTCCGGCACATCGAGGAGCGTCAAACTTTCCCCGTCCGAGAGAACAACTATCCTTTCGATTAAATTTTCCAGTTCGCGGACGTTTCCCGGAAACAAATAATTCGATAAAATATTGATGACCTCGCGCGTCATCTTTAAGGATTCAAAGCCGTGCTTTTCTTTAGCGCGCCGGAAAAAGTGATCGATTAAAAGTGGAATGTCTTCGCGGCGCGTGCGAAGCGGCGGGATGCTGACGGGAACGACCGCCAAGCGAAAATACAAGTCTTCGCGGAAAGTTCCCTGTTCTACCATTTTTTCTAAATTTTGATTCGTCGCGGCGATGATGCGAACGTCAATTTTGCGTGGAGTGCTTTCGCCGATGCGAACGATTTCCTGTTCCTGAAGGACGCGCAGCAGTTTCGGCTGCAAGGGCAAAGGCATCTGGCTGATTTCGTCTAAGAAAAGCGTGCCGCCGTCAGCAGACTCGAATTTGCCTTTTGTGTCGAGGTTTGCACCCGTGAAGGAGCCGCGTTTGAAGCCGAAAAGTTCCGCCTCGATTAAACCTTCGGGAATTGCCGCACAGTTGACCGGAATGAACGGTTTATCGCGTCGTTTGCCGCAGAAATGAATGCCTTTGGCGACGAGTTCCTTTCCGGTTCCGCTTTCTCCCGTAATCAGCACCGTCGCGTCCGAGCGTGAGACGCGCCCGACGACATTCAGTACCGCCCGCATCGCTCCTGAGTCGCCGATGATGTTATCAATGCGAAATTCCTTATTAACCAGCTCACGAAGTTGCCGGTTTTCCCGGTTCGTCTCGCTGAAATTAACGGCGCGTTCAAGCGTGAGCAGGATTTCGTCGCGGTTAAAAGGCTTGTTGATGTAGTCGAACGCACCGGCTTTCATTGCCGTGACAGCCGTTTCGACTTCCCCGAAAGCGGTGATGACGATGACCGGAATTTCCGCGCCTTCGGCTTTGATTTTTTCCAGCAGTTCGAGTCCAGACATTTTCGGCATCCGCAAATCGGTGATAACGCAATCGAAATCGTCCTCTCTAAAAACGTCCAGTGCTTCTGCGCCGTCCTGCGCCGTCAAAACTTTGTATCCGGCTTCGGTTAACTGAAATTCCAGCACGCGGCGCAGGTTTACATCGTCATCGGCAAGCAGAATTGTTTTTTGTTTGTTTGATTTCACTATTTGGCGATTGATTTTCGCTTCTCAAGCCACGATTCGATTGAATTTAAGGTTTCGATTGCCCGCGCCGTTTCTCCTGCCTGCACGAGGCGACTGAATTCGAGATATTTTTTGGCGAGTTCGTCAATCAGCGTAGCATCCATGTTTATCTCCGCCGCAAATTTTTCCGCCGTTTCATCCAGCCGAACAGAATTTCTGTTTTGCAGCCCGCGAACCGCACCGAGGATTCTCAGTGCGGGAGCGTCGAGTTGTCGCTGAAAGGCGATGACGGCTTGCTCCAAAGCCTGAAGCTGACGCTCCCGCCAATTAGTCCGCCACAGGAAAACGCCGAAAGCGAGCGCAATGACTAAATAAAATCCTCGGAAAATCAAAGCCGTCGGGTGCGGCGCGAAAATCTCCGTCCACAAACTTTCCGCGTGAACATCCGCGCCGATTTCCGTGTGCATCACGGCATCAACGAGCCACATCATCGCGCCCAACGCGAAACCAAACCAAATTTCTTTATAACATCTAAAAAAATTCATACTACTTAATTCTCAACTCCAGAGGACATCCGGTAGTGCGGTTTATTCGATTCGGCACTTGTCGTCGGATTTGCGTATTTGAATCATTTACAAAAATGATCGTTTATCTTAACTCGAAAGTGAGCGTCGTCCATTTCGATTCGTAATTCAAATTCGGGTCCTCGAGTTTACTCATATTGATAAACTTGACATACCATTTGCCCGAGCCGTCGAGCCGGAGTTTGACGATGCCGTTCTGGTCGCTGCGCAGTTCCGGCGTCGCAATAAGTTTGCCCGCTTCCTCGCGTCCCGCCAGCACGACTTGTCCCGTGAGCGGTTTGCCTTCTTTAAGACACAAAATTTCAATTGAATCGCCTTTCTTTAATTTATACGGATTCTGCTGCGGG
>CADCUR010000176.1 GCA_902805935.1 uncultured Pyrinomonadaceae bacterium | reverse complement strand
GCGCTCGGGAATTCCGCTAGCGGGAAATTTTGCGGCGTCAACGGGGAATTGCAGATTCTCTCGGAAACCGGCTGTTACGCCGATATGACTTTACCGAGCGCGCCCGCCGAATCGCAGATGCCCGTCATCAATCAAATTTACGAATGCGGTTTGTCCTTAAACGAAAAAATGCCGCACCGCCGAGGCAAGCGCGTCAAGGTTAGGGGAGATAATGAAAATGAGCCGCAGTTGCCGTTAATAGTTACCGGACCGCTCGTATTTAACTGGACGCGCCGCATCAAAGGTTTTCCGGTGCCGCGGATTGAGGACGGTGCATTGGCGAGAAATCGGTCTATGAGTTTGGCAAGATTTCGGCGTTGGATGAACGCCAACGTGACGGTAAAAGGTCGTTCGGATTGGGTTTTTGTCAAACTTTACTGCCATGGATTCTTCGACTACGACCAGTCGGCTTGCATCGGCGAGGACGCGCGAAGGTTTTTCTCGGAGATCATCGAAAACGGCGAGAAGAGCGGCGAGTATAAAGTTCATTTCGCTACGGCCCGTGAAACATTCAATATAATTTTGGCGGCTATGGACGGGGCGGCAGGAGACCCGAATGATTATAGAAACTATCGTTTGCGGGCGATTATAGACGAAACCGCCACCTGAAACGAATTCGTTTATCAGCTATCAGCAACTCCTGATTCCAGCCGTTATCGGGAAAAAATTCAACCCGTCGTAAAAATGGCTGATTACGTCAGACAATTGAAATTGGGTACGTCGCAAGCGAGTTGAAAAGGCTCGAAACGAATCTTAAAATTGCAATCCTTGCACTATTACATTCCTTAAAATATCTTCCAAATTATTTGATGATTTGATTTTTATTTTCCCGTACTTTTAATTGTTATTCTGGCGGCGACTTTCGAGATAAAGTTTACCCCTTTCTTTCCAATTCTGACGAAGTAAGCGCATCCGGAGCGTTTTGGCATGTTGTTTTGGGTATCTTTACGGGCAGCAAAAGAACTTCTCCCACAGGCTTTTAATACAAGTTCAAGCACTTTTAAAGCAAAACTGATTTTTAAGATAAAACCAAAATTATGGTAAGCGTTCAGTTGTTTAGTGCAACCGCATTTTTTAGCGCAGTATTGAAAGTTGAAAAAGCCATTACCAAAGTTAAATTGGTAATGGCTCTCTTCGCTTGATTACAGTTTTAGGTTGCTTGTAAATAAAGCCCGACAAAGTTTTGCTCCGCCGTGCGTGTCGCACAAGCAGTTTTCAGATAAGCAAGCACACTTCGGCGTTGTTGCCCGAGCGTCGTGACGACCGTTAGGATTCGCTCGACAAAGCGGCTGCCCGACTCGCTTTGCGTCCCGAAAGATTTGCGTCTCCATAGCACGGCTCGCCTGAGCGCGCGTTCGGCTCGATTGTTAGTCGGTTCGACTTCTGCGACTCGAACGAACGTCCAGAGCGAACGGTTTAGTTTTAGAATTCTGCGACAAACTCCGGCGGTTTTCGCGTCGGCAGCCGCACCGCCGGCTTCGAGCAATTCTTTGACTCGAGCTTTAACCGGTTCGATTCGACGGCGCAAGCAATGATGTTGCAAAGTTCCGTCGCGCGCCTTTGCGAATAACTCGAACACATTTTTCGTCTCTGCCAACAGTTTTTCGCCGATATTTTTACTTTCGTTGTCTTCGCGCTCAGCCATCGCCGTGAAGTCGCGTTTTAAGTGCGCCCAGCAGATTTGCCGTCGCCAGCCTTGCAGAAAACTGTAACCCGGATAACGGTCGGTTGTGACAACGCCGGTTTCTTCCTGGTCGATGATTGTTTGAGCATCAATTTGACCGCGCCCGCTTTGAATTTGAAAAACGGTGACTTGCGCGGTGCAGTTGACCCAGAGCCAATTGAGTTTGCTATTTTCCTGCCAGCCCGTTTCATCAACGCACTGCGAGGCTTGTTGCTGCACAAATTCCAGTGCTTGCGCGACCGGTTCGGCAAGGTGTTCGCTGACTCGGCGTTGCAATGCACAAATGCTGCCCAATCCGATTTTCAGGTTGAACAACTCGCGCATTGCTTCGACCGCATCGCGCTGCGACAAGTTCAAGCGTCCGGTCAAATAAACGACCATTGCCAAGATGCTCGCCCCGAATGTTCCTGCGGCGGTGTCCTCCGACCATTTGCCGCGCGTTAGTTTTTGACACGCCAAACAACGAAGGGAATGATTCCGATATTCCGTGACGAAGGCTTGACCGTCCACCAGCTCGATTGTTTGTCGCCGCGCCGGGCGAAAATCGTCGCCGAGCAGCAAACTGCCGCAAGCTGAACAGCAGTCGGGGCGCAAGTCAATAACTTGATCTACTTCAGCAATCGGTAATAATTGCCTGCCGACTCCTTGATGTCCCATCTGCG
The DNA here is from genome assembly GCA_902805935.1 of uncultured Pyrinomonadaceae bacterium. Taxonomy (GTDB): domain Bacteria; phylum Acidobacteriota; class Blastocatellia; order Pyrinomonadales; family Pyrinomonadaceae. The sequence continues at coordinate 865 of CADCUR010000176.1, read as the reverse complement.
CTCCACGATTGCGTTCCGATGGAGAGCGACGGCGGTGCGGCGGCTGAAACGGCGAATCAGATGAAGGCGGCAGGCTTGAATTGGCTGAATTTTGCCGCAATCGTTCTTTTAACTCGAAGACTTTTAACTTTAAGCATTTGATTTCGTCGGCTTGTTCGTGTTCGATTTTCGCGCAACTTTCGACTTTTGCTCGCAGCTCAACATTTTGTTTTTGATAAACGGTCAAGCGAGCATTGAGAGTATAAAGTTGATGTTGAAGCGACGCAGCGGCAATGCGAACCGTTTGCGGAGTTTGATTCCACTCATCTTGTGTAATCCTGAAGCCGGTAATCATCAGATTGAGAATAACCGGAATCAAGGTGAGTGTCGAGATTGTCCGTTTTAACCAACTGAGCGGTTACAAATATCTTCAGTGCGCCGCACGAGTCGTGAAACATTCGATTCGTGCAAATTCCAATCTCTGCCAAGATGGAAGAGTGTTCGGTATTGGCGCCAAAACGAGAGCGTCAACAGCACTTGATTTTCAATTGACAAATTACTTTTTCTACCGCGACTGTTCAGTTGTTTGTGTTTGAACACGACTTGGCACATCGCGGCAAATGTTTTTTTGGTGACACCGCACAAGCGTTTGAAGTCACCATCTTTTAAGTTCCTGACATCTTCGTAATTCATTCGGGTTATACTCCAATGATTTACTTTGTGTCATCTTTATTTTAATTTCGCAAGAGGTCTATTACTTTAAAGATATGCTGACCTCGAAAACAAATTGGCTGTCCGCCGCGCCGACGGCGGCGACCGGCAAGCGAGCCGACACGCCGTTGTATCCGTTTCTGAATCGTTTGATGCGCGGCGAAGATTTATCAAT
>CADCUR010000175.1 GCA_902805935.1 uncultured Pyrinomonadaceae bacterium | reverse complement strand
ACCGGTTTGTCAGTTGCCGTGCCGAAAGCCACTCCGGTGAATCCTGCCGTGCTTCTGTTCAGATACCACACGCCGTCTCGAAATACTGCCACGTCAGTCTTGCCATCACCGTCATAATCTGCCGGAACCGGTAAATCTGTTCCCAAACCAAAAGCGATGCCGGTAAATCCTAACTGGCTTCTCAAAAGATACCACGTTCCATCTGATGGTCTGAAGACAGCTACATCAGCTCGTCCGTCGCCGTCGTAATCAGCCGGAACTGGTTTGTCCGTCGCCTCGCCGAAAGCAATTCCCGTAAATCCTAACTGGCTTCTCTGCAGATACCAAGTCCCATTACGGAATACGGCGAGGTCGGTTTTACCGTCTCCGTCGTAATCGGCAGCGACCGGTTTGTCGCCGCTTGACCCGAACGCAAAAGCGTTGAATTGGTTATTGGCGAGGTTTAATACGTACCAAGTACCGCTTGAGGGGCGAAAGACTGCTAACTCCGCTTTGCCGTCGCCGTCGTAGTCTGCCGGTTGCGGAATGTCGTTGCCGTCGCCGAAAGCAATGCCGGCGAAGCCTAGCGCGCTTCTTTGCAGATACCAGACGCCGGCACGATAAACCGCAACGTCGGTCTTAAAGTCGCCGTCGTAATCGGCGGGAACAATCACGTCCGATGATTGACCGAAAGCGAGCCCGGTAAAGCCGGACTGCGAATTAAGCAGATACCACACGCCGTTTCCAGGGCGAAAGACCGAAAGGTCGGCGCGTCCGTCGCCGTCGAAATCAAACCGCGCCCGGCGAGCCGCCAGCGTTGGTGAGCCTTGTAGTCGCACCAGCCCGCGCCGCGGCGCACCGTTAAAAATCGTAAAACCGCCGCCGACAAGGATTTTTCCGTCCGCTTGCAGGGCAATGGTTTGGACAACAATATCGGCACTCGCCTCGAACGTCGTATCGCGCGTTCCGTTCGCATTCAAACGCGCGATACGATTGGCGGGCAGACTGTTGAAAAACGAGAAAGAGCCGCCGAGCAAAATTTTACCGTCCGGCTGCACTAGCAGAGCGCGAATTGTGCCGTTAATTCCGCCGGTTCCGTTTTGCGAAGCGGTGTTAAAAGTCACGTCGAAAAAACCGTTTGGTAATAATCGGGCGAGGTGTCTGACGACGGCGGACGAGCCGGGAACCGGCACGGAAAAAGTTCCGCCGATAAGAACTCGCGCGTCGGGCAGCACGGCAATGACTTCGACGCTGCCGCCGGCTTGGAGCGGAGAGGCGAACGACGTGTCGAGCGCGCCGTTAGAATCGAGCCGGGCAAGCGCGTTGTTGCCAGTCGCCAGCGTGAAAAATCCGCCGACCATAATTTTACCGTCCGGTTGCAAAGCGATTGCCCGAACGTTGTTGGTGATGGCGGGGGCATTAAATGTTGCGTCGGAACTGCCGTCCGAATTAACGCGCACGATGCCGGTCACGCCACTTGCTCCGGTAAACGAACCGCCGATTAAAATTTTGCCGTCCGTTTGCAGCTTGATGTCCGAGACGAAAAGCGGAACGCGCGTCAGATTGAAAGTCGTATCGAGACTGCCGTCGGCGTTCAAACGAGCGACGCGGTTGACGGCTGTGCCGTTGTAGTTGGTAAAAGAACTTCCGCCGATGATAATTTTACCGTCAGATTGCGTCGCCAAAGCAACAATCCCACTGTTCGTTCCGCTGCCGATATTAAAAGTCAAATCGAGCGAGCCGTCAGCGTTTAATCTGGCAAGGTTTTTGCGCGTCGCGCCGTTGACCGATTCAAAATCACCGGCAATCAGGATTTTGCCGCCGGTTTGTGCGGCAATCCGGTAAACGATTCCCGCCGTGTTAACTGAAACGCTGAAAGCGTTGTCAACGGCTCCAGCGGAATTGAGCCGCACAAGTCGCCGGTGTTCCGCGCCGTTGTATCTGGTGAAACCGCCGCTCGCCAAAATTCTGCCGTCCGGCAAAACGACGAGACTAAAAATATTGCCATTTGTCGTGTGCGGAGCGAACGAAGGGTCCGGCGAGCCGTCCGCGTTGAAACGCGTTAGACTGCCATTAACGGTTGCGCCGTCGTTGAACGCGGCGCCGACCAAAATTTTTCCGTCCGTTTGGAGCGCAATCGCCCCAACCGCCCCTGAACTAGCGCTCGGAACGGTGATAGTCGTGTCAACCGCCCCGTTCGCGCTCAAACGCACGATGCCTGTCGCGGGCGTGCCGCTGAAAACCGAAAACTGACCGCCGACTAAAATTCTGCCGTTAGGCTGCACGATGATTGACTCGACACTTCCGTTAGCTGACGCCGCGCCCGTGTTGAACGTCGAGTCAAGACTGCCGTCCGCATTGAGGCGAACGATAATGCCGACTGGCGCGCCATTATATTGCGTGAACGCGCCGCCGATTAAAATTCTGCCGTCAGGCTGCGCAACGACTGAAAAAACAGCATTGTTAAATCCGCTCCCCGGATCAAATGTCTCGTCGAGGCTGCCGTCGGGGTTTAGTCTGGCTATTCGATTGCGCGGCACGCCGTTAAAAGTCGAAAAAGAGCCGCCGATTAAAATTTTGTAGTCCGGCTGCACGGCAATTGACTCGATAATGCCGTTGGCGCTGTTGCCGCTGCCGTTGAAGCTCGGGTCGAGCGTGCCGTCGGCGTTCAGCCGTGTCACCGTGCCGCGAAATACGCCGTTGTAAGTCGAGCCGTTGCCGCCGATGAGAATTCTGCCGTCCGGTTCGAGAGCCAGGGCGCGAACTATCGCGTTCGGTCCTGACCCGCCCGGATTAAAAGTCGCGTCGAGGCTGCCGTCGGCGTTGATGCGGGCGAGATAAGCGCGCGGCGCGCCGTTCACGCCGCTGAAAGAACCACCGATGATGACTTTACCGTCCGGCTGCGCGACTGCTTCTTCGACAAAGCCGAAACCTTCGGTCACGCTCGGGTTAAAGCTCGCGTCAACATCCCCGTCGGCGGAAGGCGCCCGGTTTTGCGGAACGAGTTGAGAAGAGGATTCGTTCGGAACAGTGATGCCGTCGGACTGAACGTCACCCACTGACCGCTGCGACAGCAAGTTATTTTCGATTGTATTAAGTTCGGAAACGGGCGACACGACGCGCGTTTGCGCCGAGGCGGGTTGCCCGCAATGCAGCCAAACAAGAGAGAAAAGTGCGGCTGAAAAACTCAGCGTTAAAGTTCGACCGGTAATGTTTTTTAATAAATCTACAAATAAAGAAATTTTTCTGTTCATTGAAAGCTCCTAAGAAAATGAAAGGCAGTGTTTTTAGAATCTTCCTGCGCTGGT
>CADCUR010000174.1 GCA_902805935.1 uncultured Pyrinomonadaceae bacterium | reverse complement strand
GAGGTTTATAATCACTTTTTAGTAGCCGTTTGCTCATGACGGCTGCTAACCTGCCTATTCGTTTGATACCTGCCCGTGCCGGTTTGAACGCCGTCGCTGCCCCCCGGAGACGCAACATTCAAACCGGCACAGCTATTTTAAAGTTTATACTTTTTTTGAGGTTCCGATTTTTATGTTGAGAAATTTTTTATTTATCCTAATTTGTTTTTCGCTCGGCGCGAATTTAGCCTGCTCGCCGGCAGCGAACGCGCCGACCGCCAATGCCAATACCGCCAATGCAGTTAATCTCGATCCGGCAAATATGCCGCCCGGTTTTTCGACCAGTCCGATTCCGATGGGCGGCAGTTCAACGCCCGGCATTCCCGACCCGAACGATGCTAATGCGAATAAAATTCCGGCGGGCAATATCCCCGGCATTCCCGACCCGAACAAAAAAACGCCGCAGCCAAAGAACACGCCGCCGATTCCAGGCATTCCGAGCGAGGCGGAAATCAAACGGCAAATGAATACGCCGCTCAAAGACGTTAATATCGTCAACAATCCGCCGGCGGGAAGCCGGTCGGATGCGAATAATCAACCGGATAACAAAAGAGGCAACACGCGCCAGCCTTAATTGATTTATGAAAAACTAAATTAATTTATAAAAAAAGCGGTCGGCGAGTTTGAACGTTCAAACTCGCCGACCGCTTTTTTTATTCCGACGATGTTACGCCGCTTCTTCTACTTCGGCGACTTGTGCGATCGGCTCGCCCGCGATCATCCCGAGTTTAACTTTTACTTCATGTTCGATGCGTTCAAGCAACTCGGGATTTTCCTTGAGCGTATTTTTGGAATTTTCGCGTCCCTGTCCCAAGCGTTCGCCCGAATACGAAAACCACGCGCCGGACTTTTCGACGACGTTGTGATTAACCGCTAAATCGAGCAGGTCGCCTTCGCGCGAAATGCCTTCGCCATACATTATGTCGAATTCGGTTTCGCGGAACGGCGGCGCGACTTTATTTTTCACGACTTTGACGCGCGTCCGGTTGCCGACCATTTTGTCGCCTTCCTTAATCGCGCCGATGCGCCGGATGTCTATGCGGACACTGGCGTAAAACTTTAACGCCTTACCGCCGGTCGTCGTTTCGGGCGAACCGAACATTACGCCGATTTTATCGCGCAGTTGGTTGATAAAAATAAAACAGGTGTTTGAATTCGAGATAATCGAAGTCATTTTTCTGAGCGCCTGCGACATCAGGCGCGCCTGAAGTCCCATATGCGAATCGCCCATATCGCCGTCTATTTCCGCGCGCGGAACGAGCGCCGCCACCGAGTCAATGACGATTACGTCAACGCTCGCCGAGCGCACGAGCGTTTCGGCGATGTCGAGCGCCTGCTCACCCGAATCCGGTTGCGAAATCAGCATATCGTCAATGTCCACGCCGAGCTTTTCCGCGTATTCCGGGTCCATCGCGTGTTCCGCGTCAATGTAAGCGGCGACGCCACCCATCTTCTGCGCCTGCGCGACGACTTGCAGCGCGAGCGTCGTTTTGCCCGAACTTTCTGGTCCGTAGATTTCGACGATTCTGCCGCGCGGCATTCCGCCGACGCCGATTGCCGCGTCGAGACTCAAACAATTCGTCGAAATCGAGCCGACTTCCTCATGCGGGCGCTCGCCGAGACGCATAATCGAACCTTTGCCGAATTTCTTTTCGATATTTGCAAGAGCCGCGTCAATCGCTTTGCCCTTTGTTTCACCAGTCATTTTTACTGCTTCTCCAGCCATTTTTATTTTCTCCAGTTATGATATTTGCCATCAAGACATTTTGAAGTGTATCACAAAAGAAGGCGTTTGTGAAATTATGTTTCACGCATGAAACAAAAATCTTTTCTGTAATTGCGAAAAGTGTTTCATTAAGTTAGTTGAAAAATGGGAGTTGTGCAAGTTACTTTTGCTCTTTGCTTATTTCCCGGTTGTCAAAAATCTGGTTGAGCATCGCGCCCATTCGGTAACCAGCCAAAGCAATTTGTTCTTCGGCGATTTCATACGCCATCTTTTTATAATTATCCGGCGGCGGTTCGCTGAACTTTAAAGTTGTCGGGTAAAATTTTGTCGAAGCAATCTGAAAACCTTCCTGCTGCCACTCGTCAAACCGTCCGAGTTTAAGACGGCTCTGCATTTTCGCCGCCGGATATTTTTTCATCATCGCCTGCGCTATCGGCGGCAAGTAATCTGAATCACACGCATCATTCACGCGCGGAATGTTGCGCCTGATGATTGAATCCCAAAACCAATGCAAATTCAGACGGTCGTCGCCTTTGGCGTCTTTCGGCGAAAGCAAAAACAGATTGCCGCCCTGGTCGCCTTTCGGCTCGGCTTCGGTGACGCGGGCAGAAGTATGCAGCGGTTGATGAATGTCGCCGCCGAGATGCAGAATCCACGCCAGCGCGATTGACTTGTCCGCCTCGGAAGCGTTCGCGTCGCGCAGCAATTTATCAAACGCGAAAAGCTGCTCGACGGCTTTCCCTTTCGGCTCGGCGAAATCTTTTAAGATGTCAACTTTGCCGTCCGCCGTCACGCGCCAGAATGTATCGGCGTAGTGCCAATCGCCTTTGTGGTATTTCTCGTAACGATTTTTAAAGTCTTTGTCGCGCACAATATCCGCCCAGGTCGAGGCGAGCATAAAAAGCTCGCGCTGCCGGACGGCGGCGGAACGCGAATCTTGCAAATAGAAAACGCTCAAATGCGCGTCTTCGGGCGCGCTCATCAGAATCTTAAAGGCTCGCTCGCGCGCCTGAGGCGACATCTGTTCCCAGGCGATATAAGTCGTCAGTTTGTGTCCGGCATCGTCCCAAGCCGAAAGCGTAACGGCGAAAACAAGATTAAAGGTCAGCAGCAGCGAAAATTTCAACAGCGTATTTTTCATTTTTTCTTCGGAAATCCTTTTAAGAGATTTTAGCGGAGACGAGCGATTAAAAAAAGGCGGGAGATTGTAATTCGGCGAAACGCGAGCCTGACTTCGTGAATTTGCGGGACAAACTTTTCCCGTTAATTTTCATCAGAAAAAGTGCAAAATTCTTCGCGCGATGCGTTTCTGAATTTCAAACAAATCGCGTTGAATTTATAATATATTTTAAGATAGAGGAAAAGATAAAATGCAGGCAATTTTAGAACAAGATCGAACGACTGAACTGCTCGGCAGTCGAACCGGCACGTCGTTCGGCGATAAAATCGGTTTGCTCGGCGCGCTCTTCGGTTGCTGGCATAAAAGTTTGAGCCGTCCGTTCACTATCGGCAACGATTCATATTGCGCCTGTCTGGACTGCGGCGCGCGCAAACATTTCGACCCGCAAACTCTGAGAACTTTTGGTTCTTTCCATTATCCACCGGCAGTATCGCTCGGTAAAAACTAAGCGATTTTGAATGCCCTAATTTCCCTTCAAATTAAATCCCACCAACAGCGCGGCGCACTTAGCCGCGCATTTTTTCATTTAAAGACAAAAATGGCGAAGCTATTTCTTCGACTTCGCCTTTTTTGTTTTCTTAGATTTTAGCGACTGCGACGATCCTATCCGGTTTGCTAACGACGACACCGCCCGCTTTTTCCTTTGTAATGGCGAATTGTTTCGGTTTGATGATTCTGAGCTGCGCATTAATCGGAACGATAATTTCGCCGGTTCCGCTGACACTGAAAAGCCCGGCGCTGACCGGAGTTTTTTCATCGCGCTCGTCGTCCACAATCCAAAGCTGGTAAGTTTCCTTACCCGCATCCAAAGCGGGCATACCGCGCAGACGTATGTAACCTTTTTGCTGCGCGTTGCTCCAAACGACATCGCCCAAAACTCTTTTGTCGTCTTTTGCGGAAGTCCAATTCGTCTGGATAACGTCGGGCGCCGAAGCGATTAGTTGCTCGCGTCTTTGCGCCGCCGTTAAAACAGGCGCCGGAGTTTTTACGGGCTCGGGCGTTCTTGTAATTTCAGGCGTCGCCGCGGTTTTAGGACTCCGTGTAGGCTCTAGAGTTTTCAAAGGCTCGGGAGTTCTTACCGGTTCGGGACTTTTAACTACAGATTCGGGAGTTTTCACGGGTTCGGGAATCTGCGCTATTTCAGGAGTTTTTACAGCCTCGGGCGTTCTTACATTTTCAGGAATCTGCACGACCTGGGGCGTTTGAACGGTTTCAGGAGTTCGGGCGGTTTCGGGGTCTTTAACAATTTCAGGTTGATTTCGATCTCGTGTTGACCAAAGAATAAAAGCCAGTGTAACGCAAGCCGCCGCCGCTAATCCCCAACCGAGCCAATGCCAGAAAGGACGATGCGGCGCAGCCTCCGCCGCATTGCCGGCGTTTTCGGCTGTCGAAGAAACGATTGTTTTTTCGACTGGCAGCGCAACGCTTGCAACTTTTTCAGATTCCTCTTTCCGAATAAAAAACTCGTCGGCGTTGGCAAAGATTCTGGCGCGCAGGTTAGCGGGCAAATCTTCGCTCACGTCTAAATTCGATAAACCGATAGCCGTCGCCGCCAGTTCGAGCGAAAAATCTTTTTCCCATTCGGGGAACTGTTTTTTTAATGTTTCGAGTTCCACTAATTCTTCCGCGCTCAAACCGAAAATGGTTTTGTCGGCAAGGAGTTCAAGCAGTCTGTCTCGTCGTAAATCCGTCATACTGTTGCCTCCTTTTCAAAATCCGTATCCAATCCCAGAACTTCCCGAACGTGAATTAAACCGCGTCTGGCGTGCGTTTTGACCGTGCCGAGCGGCATCTCAAGCGCGTCGGCAATTTCCTGGTGAGAAAATCCCTGCACAATCGAGAGATGAAGAATCTGCCTTTGTTCAGGGCGCAGATTTTTCATCGCTGCGGCGGCTTCTTTGGCTTCGACGCAAATCTGCAAATCATTATCTTTGCCACCCGAAGGTTCAGCCGTAACGTCTTCCAGAGAATCCACATTCGGCTGGCGATTAGTTTTTCTAAGACGGTCAATCAGCCGACGGCGAGCAATCATCGCAACGAAAGTCGTCTCCGAAGACTGCGCTTCGTCAAACCGCGCGGCGTTTTTCCAAACGTCAATAAAAATTTCCTGCACTGCGTCTTCCGCTTCGTTCGTGTTCGGCGACATTCGCCTGGCGAGCGACCAGACCAAGCCGCCGTAATTGTCCAGACAGTCTTGAACGGCGGTTTTATCTCCGGCGGCAATGCGTTTTAGAATAGCTTGAGCCACAACTTTGAATTTTCCTGTTTGTATCTGGGTTATTAGTTTTAAGCTATTTTATTTCAACACATTTCGCCGAATTTTCAAAAGTGACGCGCGATTTTGAAAACGCCCGCGCTGCGCGCTGCTTTAGACGACGCACGCTTTGGTTCACCCGTTTTCAAACATTTTCGGCGAAAGGCGAAAATTAAAAATTCGACTGCTCGCCGGGTCGTATTTCCCGATTATCGGTACCGGAAAACCTAAAGGAAATGTATGAAAATACACATTTCCTTTTTCGTGTTTATATTCGTTCGCTCTGCGAAATCAGATGCAGGAAAAAAGACAGGTTTTTAGCGGAAACGCGGCAGTTTTGAAACAAAATAAATAATAAATAAAACGAGCGTCACGGCAGCCGACAGCAGACAAAATTGACAAAAAGCCTCGATGACAAACGCTTGCAAATAAACGAGCCACGCCGTAAAAATCAGCATCAAGGAAACTTGCCCGCCGAACAGCGTCCACAAGGAGCGATTGCCGAAAGCCGTTAAAATTGCCAGTGAAAATGCGACGAAATAAGCTGCCGCGCCGAAAACCGCCAGCGGCACGCCGCCGATTTCGGCATATGAACTCGTCAAAACCTGCTCGCAACCTTCGACGATGCTGCACGGAACCGCTTCGCCGGTGAAATGTTTGATTGTCAAATAAATCGCGTCCGCTAAACCGGCTAGGGCGACGACAGCCGCCAGAAGCGGAAGTTTGGCGACTGTGTTGTTCGGTTCATCAATAATGTCGAGTTCACGAATACTGCTCATTTACTTGTTGACGTTCGAGCCGGTAGCAGAAGTTTGGCTTAATGGCTGATTCGATTGCGTCTGAGCGTTTGCTTTTTGCATCTCAGCATCAATAATCTGCCGCATCGTATTTACTTCCATCTCTTCGATGGCAAGCTGTCTGCCGTTGATAAAAACGCTCGGGGTTCCGGTAATTTTCAGAGCGGTTCCGCGACTCATATCGGCATCAATTCGCGTTTTAACCGGGACGGAAACTATATCGGTCTGAAACTTCGCTATGTCCAGCCCGATTTTGTTGGCGTATTCTTCAAATAATTTGCGAGCCTCGGCTGAGTTCGACCACGTTTTTTGATTGGTGAAAAGCTGATCCTGCATCGCCCAAAACTTGCCTTGCAGTCCGGCGGCTTCTGCCGCGCTCGCCGCTTCGTAAGCGTTTTTGTGCATCTGCGTCAAAGGGTAGTTACGGTAAATAAATTTAATGCGTCCGCCGTAGAGCGAGTTTAATTCTTTCATTTTCGTGTGAACCGTCGCGCAGGTCGGACACTGAAAATCGGCAAATTCCTCGACCGTCACCGTCGCCGAGGGCGCGCCGAGCACATTCGCCGGTTGCGCGCCCGCCGGCGCGCGCGCGTAAAGAGCTTGTGCCGCCGCCGGGTCATACGAAGGCTTTTTATTCGCGCTGTTCGTGTTCGTTTTTGCGGGCTGCGTTTTAGAACTCGAATAAAACCACCAGCCGCCCGCGATCGCCGCGACTAAAACCAATCCGATGATTGCTAACGGAAGTTTGCTGTTATTATTTTTTTGGGTTTGTACTTGTTTCATTTTGAATATAATGTCCGACGCAAAATACCGTCAAACATCTGATAAAATCGTAGGTCGGATTAATGAATTTTTATAATAAATTATAAATTAGAAATCGCTCATTGTTTCCGACGAAAAACTTTTTCGATTTTCAACTCCAGATTTATCTTAATACTTTCAAAGGTTTTCGTCTTGTCCGGCGTTCCTCTAAAACCTCTATTGTTTCTTTGACGCGCGTATAAATTCCGTCCGCGTCCAAACCGTATTTCGCCAGCAGAAGTTTCGGGTCGCCGTGCGTGATGATGCGGTCGGGGACGCCCATCCGCACGACTCTGATTCGGTCGAGCAGCGCGTTTTCTTCCAATAGTTCCATCACGGCTGAACCGAAACCGCCCGCCAGATACGCTTCTTCGACGGTCACGATCACGCGCTTGGTCTGCGCCAGCGCGAGAATCAACTCCGCGTCGAGCGGTTTGACGAAACGCGCGTTGACGACAGTCGCTTCGAAGCCTTCTTTCTCCAGATTTTCAGCCGCCTGCATTGCCGGGTAAACCATCGAGCCGAGCGCGATAATCGCCGCTTCCCCAGCCGCGTCACGAAGCAATTCGGATTTTCCGATTTCCAGCAGTTTCGGTTCCCCGCTCGTGTCCGCGCCGTAACCGCTGCCGCGCGGAAAACGAATCGCGGCGGGCGCGGGGTATTCGATTGCCGTTAGAAGCATATCGCGCAATTCGGCTTCGTCTTTCGGCGACATCAAAGCGATATTCGGATAACCGCGCAAGTAGGCGATGTCTAAAAGACCGTGATGCGTCGGACCGTCGCCGCCGACGATTCCGGCGCGATCCATCGCAAACGTCACGTTCAAATCCTGCAGACAAACATCGTGAATAATCTGGTCAAAAGCGCGCTGCAAAAACGTCGAGTAAATCGCGGCGACCGGCTTTAAGCCTTCGCACGCCATCCCCGCGCAAAACGTGACGGCGTGCTGTTCAGCGATGCCGACGTCGAACGCGCGTTCGGGAAATTTTTCCAAAATTTTGTCAACGCCCGTGCCGTCGGGCATCGCTGCGGTCAGCGCGACGATTTTATCGTCTCGTTCCATCAGTTCGCACATCGTTTTGCCGAACATTTCCGTGTAAGTTGGCGGTGAAACCTTGCTCGATTTGTGCGGCAACCCGGTTTTGAGGTCGTAAGGACCGGTGGCGTGATAGGCGTAATAATTTTTCTCCGGGTTGGGAAAACCTTTTCCCTTGGTCGTCAAAGCGTGGACGATAACCGGACCGTCGTCAATTTTTTTGGCTTCTTCGAGCGCGTGGACGAGCATCGGAACATTATGTCCGTCAACGTAACCGATGTATTTAAAGCCTAACTCATTGACGAGCGCGCCCGGCAGAACCGCTGCCGCAATCGCGTCTTTGACGGTTTTCGCCATATTCCGCAAACTGTGTCCGACGCCCGGCACGCTTTCGAGCGTGCCGCCGAATTCTTCTTTCAAACGATGATAACTCTGCGCTTCTTTGATGCGATTTAAATACCTGGTCAACGCGCCAACCGCCGGAGCGATGGACATATCATTATCGTTCAGCAAAACAATAAGGCGCGATTTCAAATGTCCGGCTTGATTCAATGCTTCCATCGCCATTCCGCCCGCCAGAGACGAATCGCCGATCAGAGCGCAGACGTGAAAATCTTCCTTGATTTTATCGCGGGCGACCGCCATTCCGAGCGCGGCGGAAAGCGATGTCGAAGCGTGACCCGCGCCGAACGTATCGTATTCGGATTCGTCGCGCCGCAGGAAACCGGACAAGCCGCCGTATTGTTTTATCGTGTGAAGCTGGTCGCGTCTGCCGGTCAAGATTTTATGCGCGTAAGCCTGATGTCCAACGTCCCAAACCAGGCGATCGTGCGGCGTCTCGAAAGCGTAGTGCATCGCTACCGCCAGTTCAACTGCCCCGAGAGACGCGCCCGTGTGTCCACCGATGCGCGAGGTGGTTTCAAGAATAAACTGACGCACTTCGTCGGCGACTTCCTGTAAATCCTCGACGCGCAATTGCCGCAAATCTTTCGGCGAATTTATTTCCGATAAAAATCTCATTTAGCTTTTCCCGTTTGAGTCAATACTCAAACTTCGCATTTTACTTGGCGAACGGCAAATGTTCAAACTTAGTTTCAGGTTTCAGGTCAAGCGTTATATTGATTGAACCGAAACTTGAAAATTGAAACTTGAATCTTTCCCTTTACATTTATTTACATAAAACCCGGAAATACTTTCGACCGAAATACATTCTTCAGCGTCAAAAGAGGCGAACGGCGAAAGCTAGTCTAAAAAATTAAAGAGGTAAAAAACAAATGTCATTCAAACGTAAATTACTTTCGGCAGCGACTTCAGCCTTAGCGGTAGTTGCCTTCACCACCTTCGCATCGGCGCAGGATACGACCAACAATACTGAAAATGATTCGACGCAGAAACAGGAAATGCGCGAGAGACGCGGCGGCAGAGGCTTCGGAATGCGCGGCGGTAAAGGAATGCGCGGTGGCAGACATGGCGGCGATAAAATGATGCTGCGCGCGCTCGGACAATTAAATTTGTCGGACGCGCAGCGAGAACAAATTCGCGGCATTGCCGAAACATACAAAACTTCCACTCAAACCCAGCGCGAAGATCTTCGATCATTAGGAATGAAAAAACGCGACGGCATTATCACCGCCGACGAACAAGCCCGATTCAAAGAAATCAGAACGCAGCTCAAAACGTCGGGCGAGCAGATGCACAATTCGGTTCTGGCAGTTTTAACCGCCGAACAACGCGCGCAGCTCGAACAAATGAAAGAAGAAATGAAAAAGCGCAAAATGGAACGCCGCCAAAATCGGCAAAACCAAACCGCGCCGCAAACGGAAGTCAACTAACTTCATCTTCCAAGCAAAATAAAACAGGCGCAAGAATTAATTCTTGCGCCTGTTTTATTTTGATAAATCAATCCCTTAAAAATCACCCTATAAACAATTCGTCTTCCGTATAAACGCGGTCAATCTGTTTCGGCGAAGGCGCAAACAGAACTTCCAAACCTTTTCGCACGCCAGCCATCACCGCCGCGATTTCGCGCGCCGGTTCGACGATTTTCGCTTCGATATAATCGGTCGTCGTCACGACTTGCATCTGCGTTCGGTCAATCGTTCGGCTGACGAGTTCGACTTTATCTTTAGCGACGATTGCTGTTTCGCCGACGAGTTGTTTCAATTCGGCGACTTCTTCACGAATCAGTCCGGCTGATTCGGAAAGATATTTCGTCGCCGTCGAAAGGTGCGTGGAAATTTCCGTAAACTGCGTCGAGATTTCCTTGCCCTGCACGCTCATTGCATTCACCTGCGCAAGCAGAGGGTTAACTTTCTCTTCGACGCGCTCAACGGTACCGATGATTTTTTTGACGACCAAAGCAATGGCAATTAAAGCAACCGCCATCACTACGAAACAAATAGCGATGACGATTGACGCAATCATTATCCAGAAAACGGGTTCGCTGGCGTTCATACTTATACTTGATTTTCTCTGTTCGTGTCCGGCATCACGTCCGAAGAAATCGCATCCTTTGAGGCGTCGGAAAATTGATTGCCTTTTTGAACCGGATAGCTCGGACGACCTTCGGCAATCGCTCTCGTTTCGGTGCGTCGTTTTTCCTCGGCGTAAGCGTCTTTGCCGGCTTCGAGTGCGGCGGAAAAAGGATTGGAGGCGCTCGAAACCGCGCCTTTTGCCTTTTCACTAAGCGCGCCGGCTTTCTCCTGCGCGGTCGAATAAAACGCGCCGGCTTTCTCGCGCGTTACTTCGTAATAATCTCCGGCTCGCTCGCCGACCACCGTCGCGGTTTCCTTGCCTTTCTCGATGCCTTTACGCGTTACGTCAGCGATGTCGCCGCGCAGCTCTTCGCCGGATTTCGGAGCTAAAAGCAACGCTAAAACAGCGCCGATGCCGCCGCCGATCAGCAAATATGATAACTTTGTGGTAGCTTTCGTTTGTTCTTTTTCGTATTCGTATTTCATAACTTACCTCCTTTTTTGAAAAGTGTATCGAAGCAAAACATTTTTATATAGAAAAGAAATACAGCAAAAAGTAAGCCATAAAGCGGGGAAAAGTGCAAAAGTGAAAGAGTGAAAAAGTGAAGAAGATTTTCGTGCATTCTATTAGAAAGCGTTCTTCTAGAAAGCGTTCTTCAAAACTTCGGCTTTCTCGCTTTTCTGCCTTTTCACTTTTGCACTTTTCTCGCTTTGACCATTCGCGGAATAGTTTGGAAATCCGGCGTAACCTCGACTCCGCGCCAGAGTTTATTATCGAACAGCGCTTTGACCGCGACTGCCTGATTGATACCGATTTCCATCAGCAGAAAACCGTCCGGCTTTAAAAAGCGCGGCGCGTCGGCGATGATTTTTTCGATAATCGAAAGCCCGTCGGTGCCGTCAGTCAAAGCCGCGAGCGGTTCAAATTCGCGCACCTCCGCCTGCAGGTTTTTTATGTCGTCGCGCGGAATGTAGGGCGGATTGGAAACGATTAAATCGAATTTTTTATTCGGCAGATTCGCAAAGACATTCGAGATTCGTAGTTCGAGACGCTCTAAAACTCGATGCGTCGCCGCGTTTCTACCGGCAACCGCCAGAGCCTTTTCGGAAATGTCCGCGCCAATCGCGTTCGCCGACTCGACCGCGTGCAAAATCGAAACGGCGATGCAGCCCGAACCGATTCCGATTTCGCAAAATTCTGAATTCGCTTTTGCACGCAAAATCTCAATCGCTGCCCCGACAATCATTTCGGTTTCGGGTCGCGGAATCAAAACATCTTTCGTCACCGAAAAATCAAGCCCGCAGAATTCCTGTCTGCCGACGATATATTGAAAAGGCTCGCGGCGGGCGCGGCGCGTCACGAAATCCCGAAATCGTTTTTCCTCGTCAAAGGATAATTCGTATTCGGTGTGCGCGACGAGAAAAGTTTGATTCTGATTCAAAACGAAAGCCAACAGAGATTTCGCTTCGCGAGCGGCGTCGCTGATTTGGCTCTCGCGCAGAACTTCCGTCGCGCTTTTTAATGCCTCGGAAATATTCATCTTTTTTATTCGTTTAACCGTTCCCGGCAAAAATAATCTTCCCTAAATCAATGCGCCGAAAAGCCGAAGAAAAAGCGGCGCGATAAATTTGCTCTTTAAATCTTGCCGCCGGTCAATGGCGAATGTTATATTCTTATTTAGCTTTTGAAGCAAATTTTCCGATAAATAATTTTACAGTCAAGACAAACTTTTCGACTCTCCAAACGTCTGACGCGAGGGCTTCCGGCATCTCGTCCGAAAAAAAACATTATTGAGATTTTGTTTTTCGCCGTCGGCTTCGCAGACTCGCTCTCCTTAATCAAATAAAAAAAGAGGTAATTCCGATGTCGTTTTCGCCCCTAAAGTGTCTTCCGAAAATTTACTCCGCGCTCGTTTTAATTTTAATTTCGCTGTGCGCCGCAGGTGTTTCGGCTCAAACAAAAAAGAGTTCCGCCGCTCAGAAAAAAAACCAAGCGACCGCCAAAAATCAAACGAAAACAGTTGAACTGAAAAAAAAGGCTGAGCCAAAAGCGGAGAAAAACGCCAAGCAAAAATCCGCCGATGCAAAAAAATCGGCAGAGGAAAAGAAACGCGCCGACGCGCGGCGCGCCGAAGAAAATAAACGCCGCGCCGAAGAAGAAGCCAAACAGCGCGCCGCGCAGGAAGCGCGTCGGCAGGCGGCTTTAGCCGAACAGCGTCGCCGCGCCCAGTTAGCCCGCGAAGCGCAAGCCAGACGCATCGCGTTCGAGCGCGGGCTGCGCACCGAGACGATTGAAAATATCGAAGGCGACGACACCGACGGCGAAGATTTGGAAGTGCGCCGCGCCGCCGTTAATGCTTTGGGAAATCACGCTGGAACCATCGTCGTGCTTGAGCCGCAAACTGGCAAAGTTCTGTCAATCGTCAATCAGGATTGGGCGATTCGGCAAAGTTTCAAACCGTGTTCGACTATCAAACTCGTCACCGGAGTTGCCGGATTAAACGAAGGTATGATCAGCGAAGACGGCAATATCCGCTCGCAAAGATTTCCGCTGAATTTGGACGACGCGCTCGCGTTTTCAAACAACACGTATTTTCAAGTCGTCGGCAAAAAGATGGGAAACGCGAAAATGGTCGCTTACGCGCAGATGCTCGGTCTCGGACAGCCGACCGGCATAAACGCGAAAAACGAAACGGGCGGACGGCTTCCCTTTAATAATAATAACTCGCGCATATACTCGCACGGCGACGATTTTGAAGTTACGCCGCTGCAGCTCGGCGTGTTGGTTTCGGCAATTTCCAACGGCGGGCGCATCGTCATTCCGCAGATTCCGCGCTCGCGCATCGAACGCGCGAATTTTCGCGGCGCGATGCGTTACCAACTCAAACTGCCGGATGATTCTCTGCAGGGCGTGATTCCGGGAATGATCGGCGCGACCGCTTACGGCACGGCGCGGCGCGGCGTTGATTCGTCGCTCGGCGTGGCGGGAAAAACCGGCTCGTGTATCGGAAACGGCAGTTGGGTCGGACTCTTCGCGTCGGTCGCGCCCGTCGAAAATCCGAAATACGCGATTGTCGTCATTACGCGCGGACAATCGGAACGCGGCAAATACGCGGCGGCGATTGCGGGGAAAATTTACCAGTCGTTAAAAAATCGAATGATTGAAGGCACGGATAAAACGCTCGCTAAAATTCCGCTCGAACTGCGTCCGCAAACAAAAGTCAACGCTAAAACTTCGGCGCAATTAGACACGGACGAAGACGAAGATTCAGCCGACAACGAAGCGATTGCGCCGCTGCCGAAAGAAGCCGCCGCGCCGCAGCCCGCCCCGAAAATGAATCCGAAAAAAAATTTGAAGCCGGCGGAACTTTTTCCGACGGTCGTCGTGAAAGTGAAAAAATCAGGCGAGCCGACTGAGACGACGCGCCCGCGAATCGTGCAGAATAAATAAAAGGGCAACATAAATTTAGCGACTCGAACGGAGCGAAAAGCGAAACGGCTTTCGCTCCGTTTGTTTGTCGCTCGGCTTCGTCCGGTTAAATTCTCTAAAATCTTTCCGAACCAAGCCGCTCGAAGAAAATTAACTTTCGCCTCCGACATTTCGCTTGACACGGGCGTAAATGTTGCGTGATTATTATCTCTCTGCTGATTAGTTTTAAAAATGAAATTCGGGTTGCAATAAATCCGTAAATCTTGCAACCCTTTTTTAGAACAAACCATCAGAGTTTCGCAAAACGCCGAACCACTTTGATGATTTCAAATTTTGCGAAAAATTCACACGAACGAACACGCTTGGAGGAAAGATTTTAATGAAAACCATTTACAGAAATTTAGCGCTCGGAATCTTGCTCGCAGTTTTTGCCGCTTTTAGCGTCGCACCCGTTTCGGCGCAAACCGCGACGCAGGACGAAAAAACGAAACTCTATAACACCTACATCGAAAACTACGACAAAAGTCTCGACAAACAAAAAATCGCTCTTGCCGCGGCAAAGCAATATGTCGAAAAATACGGAGCTAACGCCGAAGACAAAGAACAGGTAGATTATTTTAAGGGCGCGATTCCATCGCTCGAAGAAGGAATCAATAAAGTAGAACGTGAAACTAAAGAGAAGGCGGCGACTGGCGTTATTTACGAAACATTCAACACGGCTAACAAAAATAAAAACGTTCCCGAACTTTTTACGACCGGTAAACAAATTCTCGGCAAACAGCCGGAATTTCTCGACATCAATCTCGTTCTGGCGAGCGCCGGATTTGACCAAGCCGTTCTGCCAACGCCGGTTGATACTTACAACAACGACACTATCAACTACGCAAAAAAGGCGATCCAGCTAATCGAATCGGGCAAGCCTTCGGAAACCGAACAATACGGCGCGGGAAGTTACATCTACAAAAACGATAAGTTCACCGACACGAAAAGCAATGCGCTCGGCTGGATGAATTACACCATCGGTTACATTACATATTATCGTCAGGGCAAAGATAACGCGGCGAAGAAAAAAGAAGCGCTGCCGTATTTTTACAAAGCGACCCAGCATAATTCCTTCAACAAAACCAATCCGTTAGTTTATCAAACCATCGGCGCTTGGTATTTAGATGAAGCAATTAAAATTGATACTGACCGCAAAGCGAAAATCACGGCTGCGGGCGACAAAGACACCGACGAAACTTTAGCGATGCTGGCTGAACAAAAAGGTTATGCCGACCGCGCGATTGACGCTTACGCTAGAGCTTACAAATTCGCCAAAGACGACCCGAAACAAAAGAAAGAATACACCGACAATCTGTATAGTCGCTTGAAAGAACTTTATACTTTCCGCTATGAAGGGAAAACTGAAGGCATAGACCAATTCGTCGCCACCGTGCAGAACAAACCGATGCCCGACCCGACGGCGGCGATTACGCCCGTAAAGGAAGAAACACCGGCGACGACCACTACTACGTCAACCACAAACAACGTAACAACTCCGGCGACGACTCCGGCGACGACTCCAGCGACGACCGCGCCGACCAAACCGGCAACCACCAACACGGCGAAACCGGCGGCAACAACCACGCCGACCAAGCCGATTAGTGCGACGACCACAACGCCTGCTACCGACGCGACGGCGAAAACGAAAGCTAAAACGACGACTCCGAAAAAGAAGACAAATCGTTAGTTTTCGGGCGAGTAATGGTTTTTCATTAGAATAAAGAAAGCCGGACGCATAAAATTTATGCGTCCGGCTTTCTTTTTAGGCGCAATGCTTTTAAAATGAGCGTTCTATGTCAAGCGCTAATCTAGCCGGTTTTGAACGGCTGCTCGGTTACACATTTCAAAATCCGGCGCTGCTCGAACGCGCCGTCACGCATCGTTCGTGGGCTTTCGAGCGCGTTCCGTTCGGCGAGGAAAACGAAATTCGCCGTCTGCAAAACGAATCTCTGGAATTTGTCGGCGATTCGGTGCTGGGTCTGGCGGTCGCCGAATATCTGCACCTGCGCCACCCGGATGCGTCCGAAGGCGATTTGACGCTGATGAAACATCATCTCGTCAGCACGGCGACGCTCGGCAAAATCGCCGAAAATTTAGGAATCAGCAAATATATGCGCGTCGGGCGCGGCGAAGAAAAAACCGGCGGCAGGCGCAAACTGGCGCTGCTCGCCGATACGCTCGAAGCCGTCATCGCCGCAATTTTTTTCGACAGCGGCTACATCGCCGCGCGCGCTTTCGTCAACCGCGTTTTCGCCGAAGAATTTCGCCGGGCGACGCCGAAAACTTCGATTGATTACAAAACGCTTTTGCAGGAAACTCTGCAGGCTGAAAAACTCGCCGCGCCGGTTTACAACGTCGTCAAGACCGACGGTCCGCCGCACGAAAGAAAGTTTTTCGTCGAAGCCGTCTGGGAAACCGGCAGAGTTCGCGGCAAAGGCAGTTCGATCAAAGCCGCCGAAATGATGGCGGCGAATCTCGCACTTCAAAAATTAAACAAAGGCGGCGACGAAAGCGTAAAATAAATTTGTCCATCGAATCATTGAATCGTTCGCTTCTTTCAATGATTCGATGGACAAACGATTCAGCGAACAAATAAATTTATGAGTGAAAACGAAAAGGAAATTAAAAATCCGGCTGAGACGCGACCGCTCGGTCCGCCGAAATCCACCGTCCGCGAGTATTTCGAGTCGTTCGTCGTGACCTTAATAATGGCGATTTTCGGAATGACGTTTATTCTGCAAGCCGTCACCGTCCCGACCGGCTCGATGCAGAACACGATTTTAATCGGCGATTATCTGCTCGTCAACAAATTCATTTTCGCGCCGAGCGGCAATCCCGTTCCATTTCTGCCGCAGCGCGACGTAGAGCGCGGCGACATAATCGTTTTCAAATATCCCGGCAACAAAGTCAATCCGCGCAACGACAGCTCGCGCGGCATTGTTCCTTACCAGATAAATTACGTCAAACGGGTAATCGGCTTGCCTGGCGAAACCGTCGAATTTCGCAACAATCAAGTTTTCATTAACGGACAATTGCTGCCCGAACGCCGCATTATCGGCGACGCCGAGGACGAGGAATCGGCGCTGACGACGCGCGAATTTGAACCGCCGCCGTCGGGCGAAAAATACAGTGCTTACTACTCGGAAAGCACGATGAACAATGTTCTAGCCGGTCGGCGGATGTCGCGCAGCGGTTACGAATTCGGCGTCGAGGGCAAACCGATGCAGGTTCCCGAAAATCATTTTTTCGTAATGGGCGACAGCCGCGACAATAGCGAAGACAGTCGTTATTGGGGATTCGTGCCGCGCGAGCTGATCATCGGACGGGCGATGTTCGTCTATTGGTCGTGCGACCGTGCCGCCTCGAACGGCAATTTCTTCGGCTGCCTCACCAATCCGCGCCTCGACCGTATCGGGAAAATGATTAAATAAATTTCATCCTTAATCCTTAGTCCTTCGTCCTTCGTTTGTATCGAAAAGAATCGAATTTGACCCAAACGAGCGAAGAATTAAGGATTAAGGATTAAGGACAAATGAAGTTGAAATTTAACGCCGAAGTCGCTGCCGCGATTGCGAATAAAAAACCGATCGTCGCGCTCGAATCAACCGTCATCGCTCACGGCTTGCCTTTCCCGAACAATCTCGAAACCGCCTTTAAATTAGAAAAAATCGTCCGCGAACATGGCGCGACGCCCGCGACCGTTGCTGTCTTCGACGGCGAATTTCACGTCGGATTGAAAGAAAATCAAATCGAACGACTCGCCGCCGACAAAACGATTCGCAAAATTTCCCGACGCGATTTGCCCGTCGCCGTCGCCCGCAAATTAAACTGCGCGACGACTGTTGCGACCACCGCTTTTATCGCACACTCGGCTGGAATAAAAGTTTTTGCGACGGGCGGCATCGGCGGCGTACATCGCGGATTTTCTCAGGACGTTTCGGCGGATTTGCCGGAATTGGCGAACACTCCGATTGTCGTGGTCTGTTCCGGCGCGAAAATCGTGCTAGATTTGCCCGCGACCAGAGAATGGCTGGAAACGCACGGCGTTTGCGTTCTCGGTTTCGGGTGCGACGAACTGCCTGCGTTTTATTCACGAACGAGCGGTCTTTTTGTAGATGAGAGAATCGAAACGGCTGCCGAAGTTGCGGAGATTGCGCGGGCACGCGATGCGCTGAATTTAAAGAGCGCAGTTCTTTTAACCGTTCCCATCCCCAAAAAGTTTGAAATCGAACAGAGAGAACTGGAAAAAATTCTTGTCGAATCCTTAAAGTTAGCCGATGAGAACAAAATCAGCGGCAAAGAAATCACGCCGTTTCTGCTCGCGCATATGGCGGAAAAAAGCGCGGGCAAAACGCTCGCGGCAAACGTTGCGCTACTTGAGAATAATGCGAAAATCGCCGCGCAGGTCGCCGTTGAACTTGCGAATTAAAATTATGAATCTACGCTTTGAATCGTAAATAAAAGTAAAACGCTGATTGAATTTTCAATCAGCGTTTTACTTTTACCCAAATTTAATTAAAGTAAATTAATTCTAATACTTTATTAAATTCGCCACCGCTTTTTCCACGTCTTCAATCTGCGGCAGAATGAAATCTTCGACCTGCGGCGCATACGCGACAAACGTATCGGTTGCGCCGACTCTTTTGACGGGCGCGTCGAGATATTCAAAAAGCTCGTCGGCAATTCGCGCCGCGATTTCCGCGCCGTAGCCGTAGGAAATCGGGTCTTCGTGCGCGACGACGACGCGGTTGGTTTTCTTGATTGATTCGGCGACGCGCTCCCAATCGTATGGCACGAGCGTGCGCAAATCTATCAATTCAACTGAAATTCCCTGTTTCTCAAGGCGCTTCGCCGCTTCAAAACTTCTCTGCACGAGCGCGCCGTATGTAACAATCGTTACGTCCGTGCCTTCGCGGACGATTTTCGCTTTGCCGAACGGAATCAAAAATTCCGACGACGGATATTGCGATTTGTTGTAAACCTGACGGTAAAGATGTTTGTGTTCGAGAAACAAAACCGGGTCGTCGCACCGAATCGAGGTTCGCAAAAGTCCGTTTGCGTCGAGCGCGTTTGACGGATAAACAATGCGAAGTCCGGGCGTGTGCGCGAACAAAGTCGTGCCGCTTTGCGAGTGATAAACTGCGCCGCCTTTTAAATAGCCGCCGACCGGAACGCGCATTACGAGCGGGCATTTCGTGTCGCCGTCCGAGCGCCAGCGCGTCACGGCGACTTCGTTTCTGATTTGATGAAACGCCGGGAAAATATAATCGAAAAACTGAATCTCGACGACCGGTTTCAAATTGCGAATCGCCATTCCGACGGCGCGCCCGACGATGTTGGCTTCGGCGAGCGGCGAATTGAAAACGCGCGCCGAGCCGAACTTTCTTTGCAGATTCGCCGTCACTTTGAACACGCCGCCTTTGCCTTTGACGGTTTCGAGATATTCCTCGCGTGAAACGTCCGCCACGTCTTCGCCGAACACGACGATGCGCACGTCGCGCTCCATCTCCTCGTGCATACAGCGGTTGATCAGGTCAACCATCGTTCCCGCATTGCCGGATAATTCCGCTCCGTCTTCGGTGTCGAAATCTTTCGATGTCGGATCAACGTCGGGCGAATAAACATTTCTTGTAGCCGATTCCGGCGCGGGCTGCGGCGTTTGCAAAGCGATGTCGGCGGCTTCGTTGACTTCCGCGTCAACCGCCTTTCTCAAACTCTCCAAATTTTCCGACGATGCAATGCCTTCAATCATCAAAAATTCGGCGTAAGTCTTTATCGGGTCTATTGCAGCGTCGCGTTCGCGCTCCTCTTCGGGACGATACAATTTTTCGTCGTCCGACAAACTGTGCGAATACGGGCGAATAACTTTGGCGTGAACGAACGCCGCGCCTTGTCTGGAACGACAAAATTCGACGGCTCTTTTAAAGGTTTTGTAGCTTTCGAGCGGGTTCGTGCCGTCGCATTTTTGGATATATAGATTCGGAAAACCCGAAACGAGTTTTGAAACGTCGCCGCCCGCCGTCGAGACTTCAACCGGCGTGGAAATCGCGTAGCCGTTATCTTCGACCACGAAAATCACCGGCAGCTTTAAATTGCAAGCCGTGTTCAACGCTTCCCAGACTTCGCCTTCGCTCGTCGTGCCGTCGCCGATTGACATATACACGACTTCATCGCCTTTGAAACCCGTGATTTTATCCTGCAATTCTTTGACGAGCGAAGCGCGATACGACGCTTCAGCCGCGCCGACCGCGTGCAGCGCCTGCGTTCCGGTGCAGGAACTTTGCGACGGCACATTTAAATCTTTATGTCCCCAATGCGAAGGCATCTGCCGCCCGTGCGAGTTCGGGTCGGCTTCCGCGCCAACCGCCGAATACAGCATCTCTTGAGCGGTCATTCCTAACTGCAACATTAGCGCGCGGTCGCGGTAATACGGAAAAAACCAATCGTAAGCCGGCTTCATCGCCAGACCGGCGCCGACGAGCATCGCTTCGTGTCCCGCGCCGGAGATTTGAAAAAAGATTTTATTCTGCCCTTTGAGTTGAATTTCCTTGTCGTCAATTCTTCTGGACAGATACATCGTGCGGTAAAGCCGGACGAGCGTCTGAGCGTCCAAACCGGCGTAATCTTTTTTATGCGCTTTGACTTCAGCCGCCGATTGTTTCTTGACCGCGCTCTTCGGTTTCTTCGGCTCGACGGCTTTAGCGGTTTTCTGCACCGCGTCGTGGTCGAGCAGTCCGCCGTCGCCGATGGCGCCTTCGGGTTTGATTAAAACTTTCGCGTTGTTGTCTTTCGCCGCTTTTTTCACGCGGCTCGACGGCTCTTTTTTGTTCGTGCCGTTGTTTTTTGCCTTCGCTGTCGTTGTTGTTGTTCTGTCAGCTTTTTTAGTTGCCGTTGCCATTCGTTAATAATTTCCTGTTTATCGAATAAATTTATATTAAAAGAGAAACAATATCTTAACTTAAATCGCCGTAAAGACGAAAACCGGCAGTTTCGGCGCGAAACAAAATCTTACGTTCGCTATTCGGCGTAATCCAAATCGAGCGTCATTCGGTAATCGCTCGCCATCGAAGGATGACCGTGCGCGTTTGAAACTTCAATGCCCTTCTCATAAGTCGCCCGCGCTCGTTCGCGGTCGCCGCTTTGTTCGTATGCCTTCGCCAGCATTCCGTAAGCGTTGCCTTCATCGTCTGCTTTACTGAGGTAATTTTCGAGCAGGGCGATTACTTCGCCGTTCTGTCCGAGCTTTTCATACTCCTTCGCTAAACCGAACATCACCATCGTATTTTCCGGTTCGCCGGCGAGCATCTGTTTGAAAACTTCGATTCTGTTTTGCATAAAAGTTAAATTATCACACTCACGAAAAATCAAACAAACTTCGCTGAATCGGCGTTTGTTTTTGTTCTGTTATCTTTACCGGCTCGCTTTTCTCCTGCTCGAAACCCAAACGTCGGTAATGAAGATTAAAAAGTTTGACGGCTAACTGCCACTGCTCGGTTTTGCCCGTCATTCGATTTCCGAAATCGCTGCTGTTTAATTTTCCGTCGCGCTCGCGCTTGAGAGCATTGAGGATTTTGTCAATTTTCGTCGGCAGACGTTCGGCGAGCCGCTCGGTGAAATAAGCGCGCAGCGATTCGGTCGGCAGGCGAAGCAGCGACATAAACGCCTTGGTCGCGCCGTGATTTTTCGCTTTCTCAAGCAGCGCGGGAATTTGCGCGTCGTTATACGCCGGAATAATCGGCGCGACGGCGATGCCGACTGAAATTTTGTTTTCCGCCAAAATTTTCATCGCCCGAAAACGCGCCTCCGGCGTCGGCGCGAACGGCTCGAACGGTTTCGATTGTTCGACGGTTAAAAACGGAATCGAAAAATAAACCGTCACGTCCGCGTCGCGCAAAACATCAATGTCTCTGACGACGAGCGGCGATTTCGTCACAATGCCGACGGGAATCTTAAACTCGCGGCAAACTTTCAGACAGTTTCTCGTTAATTCGTAACTGGCTTCGAGCGGCAGATACGGGTCGGTCGTGAATGAAAAATTCAAACTGTCAATCGTTCGCCGCGCACGTTTTAATTCTTCACGAAGAAGTTCGGGCGCGTTCGTTTTCACGACAATTTTCGTCTCGAAATCAGTTCCCGCGCCGTAGCCCAAAAATTCGTGATACGGGCGAGCGAAACAATACGTGCAGGCATGGATGCAGCCGCGGTAGCAGTTGACCGAAAAATCGAACCCGACATCCGGCGAATTGTTTTTCGTGATGATTTTGCGCGTTGCGGTTTCCTCAAAAATTTCGAGCTTTGTCGGCGGCGGCTCGCCTAAAAATTCGGCGGAGTATTTATGATAAGGATTCGGAGGATTATTGATGTGTCGCATACGTGAAACAATAGCCCATCCGCGATTGCAGGGCAAGCTACAATTCCTCTTTTACAATTTGCGTTTTGGTTCTATAGCTCGCCGTGAACGAAAGACTCTTCTCCCGACGCGGGAAAAATCATTGACCGCCGCTTCACGAACGTCTGGATGAAGAAAAAAGCAAATGGAAAATGGTCGTCCGCTGCGAAGCATTATCTGTCAGTATTAAAATTTCAGATTTGAAATTAGCGCGACTTTATTTTTTATTCAAAATTCATCCGCCGCATCAATTCAACAAAACGCGGCTCGCGTCGCAAGTTGTTCCATTTCGGCTCGACATTCAGAAAAACCATTCGCACATCTTTTTCTGCGAAACCCTTTTCCAGATAATCGAGCGCCTTGTCGCTTTCGCCAAGCCCGTTATAAATTAGCGCGAAGTGATACGGCGGAACGTAGCGCGTCTCTGACAGCAGTAGCAGTTCGTCAAGCACGGCTCGCGCTTCCGATGGTTTGCCGGCTTTTGCTAAAGCATAGCCGGCGAAGGCGATTGACCAATTTTGCGATGGCGAAAGTCTTTTCGCGTCGTTTCCCTCGCGTGCCGCCGCCTCATACATTCCCTTTTCGATATAGGCGCTCGCCGCAAACAGATGCGCCAGCCAAAAGTTCGGGTCTAAATCAATCGTTTTGTTGAGGCGGTCAATCGCCGCGTCGGTCTGTCCGGCGTGCAGCAGAAATTGTCCTTCGAGCGCGCCCGTTCGCAAGTTGAGCGGTTCGAGTTCGCGCGAAAGTTTTATTTCAAAGAGAGCCTGCTCGTGTCGTCCGGTGTTCGATAAAAGGTGCGCGTAGCTTTGCCGCAAATCGGCGCTGTCGGAATCGAGTTCCAACCCGCGCCGATAATTTCTCTCCGCCGCCTGCCAGTCCCAATCGTAGAAAAAGACGATAAAACCGAGTGCGGCGCAGGCTTCGGCGAGCGTTTCGTCTAGCTCGATTGCCCGCAGCGCCGCCGCTTTTCCTTTTGGCATCGTTTCCCAAGGCGGCACATCGCTGGTCAGCGAAACGCTGCGGTAAGCGTCGGCGAGTCCGGCGTAGGCGAGCGCGTAGTTCGGGTCAACGGCAATCGCTTGATTGTAATATTCGATGCCTTTTTCGGTTTCCGGTAAGATTATTTTTGCACTGTGAAACCGCCCTCTCATATAAAGCTGATAGGCTTCGACGTTTTCCGTATAATGCTTTTTCTCTGCGCTGCCGAGTCGAATTTTCAGCGCCGTCGCCACTCGTTCGGAAATTGAGTCCTGGAGGGCGAAAATGTCCGTGAACTTTTCGTCGAATCGTTCCGCCCACAACTGCTTGCCATCGCCTGTTTGGATGAGCTGCGCCGAAATTCTGATTCGCTCGCCCGAAGTTTGAATCGTGCCGTCAAGCACCGCTTCGACGCCGAGTTCGCGCCCCGCCGCCGAAGGATCGAGTTCGAGCGCAGAAGCATAGCGGCGAACCGAACTGAGCGGGCGCACGGTGATTTCTTCGCCGCCGCCGAGTTTTGAAATCAAAGTATCCGCCATTCCCATTTCCAATGCTTCGTTGCGACTTTCCGCCACCAGCGGTTTGAATGGCAAAACGGCGACTGTTTTGATTGGCGCAACAAAAGCGTTTTTCGTCGCCGACTGTCGCCAAAGATAAAACGACGCGCCGAACGAAATCAGTAAAATTAGTGCAGCGGAAGCGTAAATTTTACGATTTCGGTTTTTGGCTTTTGGTTTTTGGTTTTTGGTTTCAGGTTTTATGTTTCTGTGTTCAGGTATATTTCGCAAATCCAGATGTTCAGTTTCAGATTCGCTTTCCTTGATTAATTCGGGAGATTCGATTTCGGATTCGACCGAACTCGGAGTTTGAAACTCGGAACTTAAAATCTGAACGGGAGGGACGAATCTGAAACCGTGTCTGCGCACCGTTTCGATAAATTTTCCTTCGCCCGCGCGTTCGCCCAGAACTTGCCGCAGAAGAGAAATATTTTTGTCTAAATTATTTTCTTCGACAATCGCGTCCGCCCAGATTTCCGCGAGCAATTCATCTTTGCCGACGAGGTGATTGCCCCGCCGGACGAGAGCGCACAATGTATCGAAAGCCTTTTCGGAAAGCGGCATACGCTCCGTTTCGCGCCACAAAATGCGTTCGGAAACGTCGAGACGAAATTTGTCGAACTCGTATAACTCTTTGTGCGCGCTAGACATAACCGTTTTTCAGAAAAGATTCAGAAAAGAGTAAAAAAACTTTCAAGAAATTCGAAAGATTCTCAGGTTGATTTTCTGTGATTATGACACGCATCAGACCGGAAAAAGAAATTTCCGGCTGAAATAAATAAAAATAGATGAGGAAAATAAAATGAAAAACACATTCTTAAAAACAATCGGAACAATGTTGGCAGTTTTGATGCTGGCGATGTTCGCGCAAATTTCGGCGTCGGCACAGGACAAAAGCGATAAAGAAGAAAGCAATGTCCGAACAGAGGAAAATTTGTCAGTGCAGCGAGACAATAATGACAGAAAGCTGGAAGGCTCTTGGAATATACAAGTGACGCGGCGTAATTGTCAGACGGGCGAAGCGCTCGTCACTTTTCCCACGATGACTACTTTTATGAGCGGCGGCACGATGCAGGATTACGGCGTCGCTCTGGCTCCGACCGGGCGCGGTCCCGGTCACGGAGTTTGGAGGCATCAATCCGGGCTAAGCTACTCCGCCGCCTTTCAATTCTTTCTTTTCGGCGCCGACGGCATCTCCACCGGAAGGCAAATAATACGGCGGCAGATTGAGTTAAATCGGTCTGGAAACGCATACGTCGCCGTCGGCGCGGTCGAAGTTTTAAATACCGGCGGCACTGTGATCGCGAACATTTGCACCACCGAAACAGGAACGCGGTTTGAATAAACGGTAAACAAAAGCGGATTCGTCGCTTAGTATCTTTAACGACGAATCCGCTTTTGTTTTTTTCGCAATTTCAGCTCAAACTTCGGATTTCTCGGCTAAAAGTTTTTTCGCTAAATTAACATAAAGTTTAACCGCTTCTTCCAAATCTCGTTTCAAAATGAATTCGTCTTTCGTATGCGCCACTAGAATCGAACCCGCGCCCAAAAGCAGGGGCGTTCCCCAATTTGAAAGATGCGGAATGTCGGTCGTAAAGCGCACGACTTTTTGCCGAAAACCTTCGACGGCGAGCATTTTCACGGGTTTGGCGACGGACATAATTTCAATCTCTCCGCGCCCGTCAATCGTCTTTTCCAGGATTTCCAGAATCGGTTTCTCTTCGGTCGTCAGGCGAATGTGCAAACCGGCTTCGGCTTCGGGCGCGATGACGTTGGTTTTCAAACCGCCGCCGATTAAACCGATATTGTTGGTCGTTTCGCCGAAAAATTCGTCAGCCGGAAACTCGATTTTTCGCACGTCCGACAAAATATCCAGCAATTTTTCAATCGCCGATTCGCCCATTTCCGGGTAAGCCGAGTGAGCGGCGACACCTTCGGTTTTGATATAAAATCTTAAAGAACCTTTCGAACCGATTGCCAAATCGTTGTCGGTCGGTTCGCCGTTAATCAGATATTCGCATTTCGCCGCGATTGGATGAAGGTTTGCCGCTCTTGCGCCCGAGCTTCCCTGTTCTTCGTCAACCGTGAACAGCAAACCGATGTCTTCGATTTTTTCTTTTCGCAACGCTTCCGCCGCGAAAATCTGCGAAGCGACGATTCCCTTCGCATCGCACGCGCCGCGCCCGTAAATTTTTTCCGCGTCTTCGCTCGCCGAAATATGCGGCGGCACAACATCTATGTGCGTCGAAAAAAAGACGCGCGGCGTTTCGTTTAAATAAGCGATAATGTTGTTTTGGTTTGCCGAAACAGTTTGCAGTTCGACCGTCCAGCCGAGCGATTCGAGATAATCGCGCAGAAAAAATCCGACCGCTTCTTCGTCGCCCGAAACCGACGGAATTTCGATAAGTTTTTTAGCCAATTCAAATAAATTCATTTTAATTTGTAAAAAATTCAGTGTGTAATCTTTTAATGACTTCGCCGACGACCGCTTCGCGCACGACGAACGTCATATTGACGCTTGAGGCGCCGTGCGAGATTAAGGAAACATTGATGTCGGAAATCGCCGCGAAAATTTGCGACGCGACGCCCGAAGTGTCGCGCAAGCCGGAACCGACGACGCAGACGACCGCTTGATCGGGTTCGATTTCAACCGTACCGATGCGCTGCAAATCACGGACGACGGCTTCGAGCGCGTCGGTGTTGTCGAGTGTTAAAGAGACGGAAACTTCCGAAGTCGTGACGACATCAATCACGGTGCGATGGCGTTCAAAAATCTGGAAAATCGCGCTCATAAAACCGTAAGCGCCGAGCATTCTGGCGGAAGTGATGTGCAGAATTGTGATGCCTTTTTTGTAGGCGATGGATTTGACTTTGCGCCTGGTGGTTTGCGCCTGCGGCAGAATCATCGTGCCGCGTTCGTTCGGTTGATGAGAATTGCAGACGCGCACGGAAATTTGCCGATCAACCGCCGGCTGAATCGTTTTCGGATGCAGAACTTTCGCGCCGAAATAAGCGAGTTCGGCGGCTTCTTCATAAGATAAGGTTTTCAGCGTGCGGGCTTCGGGACAAATCCGCGGATCGCAGGTTAAAACGCCGGTCACATCCGTCCAAATCTGAATTTCGCGCGCTTTAAGAGCCGCGCCGATTAAAGCTGCCGAATAATCAGATCCCCCGCGCCCCAAGACGGTCGTTTCGCCGCCGCGACTCGCCGCGATAAAGCCGCCCAACACCGGAATTTCGCCGTTATTTAACAGAGGTTGCAATTCGAGCTGAATAAGGCGTTCCGTTTCGTCCCAAATCGGCTGGGCGGAACCGTATTCGTCGTCGGTGACGATTAAACGGCGCGCATCGGCGTGATGCGCGTTCAAATTTTTCGCCTTTAGGACTTCTGCTAAAAGGCGCGACGAAAGTTGTTCGCCGTAGGAGACAACCGCGTCTTTGAGCATTGCGAGCGGCAGCGAGCGGCGCGACGCGCGCACGAGCAAATCGTTTAATTCCTCGCGCGCGTAATCGAGTTCCGTTTGAAAAGATTCGCGTCCCGCGCCGCCGGTTAATTTTTCGGAAACTTTTGTATGACGCTCGAAATGCGGCTGCAAACTTTCAAAAGCCGCAGCGACCTCGCCTTTTTTCGCCGCCTCAAAAGCGTTCAATAAAGCGTCCGTAACTTTCGCCATCGCCGACGTAACGACGACCGGCGAATTTTCTTTCTCACTCGAAACGATCTCGGCGACTCGCGCAAACTCACCCGCGCCTTGCACCGACGTGCCGCCAAATTTCATTACGGTTGGGATTTTCCTCTCGCTCATTTGCTACTGAAAGTTCAATCGAAAGCAGTTTCTTTGTCAAGCAAAGCGAGGTTTAAGTTAATAAATAAAAATCCCCTAAAAAATTTTAAGAGATTGCCTGAAACGCAAAAAGAAAGCAGCGATTTTCGGTTTGCCTTTTTTGTCATCTGTCTTGCATAAAGCGCCGAGAATTTCACAATTGTCAGTTTAGTCAAGACCAAACGCGCACAAATCTAAATTTAGGCGTTGTTTTTCAAAACGCCGTTTGAAGATGCTAAAGTGTAAGTTACAAAAAGTCGTCGAATAAAAAATGAAAACACAGAAACTCGCCGCCATAGACATCGGCTCGAATTCTTTAAAGCTCGTTATCGTCGAAGCCGCCGCCAGCGATTCGTTCACCGTCATTCTGCAGGAGCGCGAGCGCGTCCGGCTCGGACACGAAACCTTGCGCAACAAATTTTTATCAAACGAAGCGATAGATTTGTCGGCGGCGGCAATCGCCAAATTCCGCCAGATTGCCGAAAGCCGCGAAGTCCATTCGATCATCGCCGTCGCCACGGCTTCGGTGCGCGAGGCGAAAAACGCGGCGGAATTCGTTCGGGAAATCGAAGAACGAACCGGCGTCCGCGTTGACGTTTTATCTTCAATCGAAGAAGCCAGATTGATCGGAATCGCCGCCGCGCAGTTTTTCGGCGCCGACAACGCATCGCTCTTGAACGTTGACATCGGCGGCGGCTCGACCGAATTGTCGTTGATGAAAAACGGCGAGCCGCACAAACTTTTTTCGATGAAGCTCGGCGCGGTCGGTTTGACGGAAAGATATCTTTTCTCGAACCCGCCGAAACGAAAGGAACTCGAAAACTTGCAGTTGGAAATCGTCGCCGCGCTCCAGCAGCCGCTGCGAAAAACGAAAGGCGCAACGTGGCAGTTCTCCACCGGAACTTCGGGGACGATTTTGAATCTCGCTGATTTATTAAACTTTCAAACTGCTGAAAACGGCAAACCGGAAATTCAGCTTAAAAAATTGACCGCGCTCAATAAATTGTTGGCGAGTCTACCGCTCGAAAAACGCAGTGAACTGCCAGTCATCAGCCCGCAGCGTGCCGAAGTCATCGTGGCGGGCGGGCAAATTCTCGAAGGCGTAATGCGGGCGTTTCGGATTCAAACCCTGCAGCCGTGCGGCTACGCTCTGCGCGAAGGCGTGATTATTGATTACCTGCGCGAGATCGAATCAGAATCAATGCCGCCCGTGCCGGATGTCGAAGACAAAAAACTGCGCGACGTTTTCGCCATCGGCAGGCGTTACGGCTACGAAGAATCGCACGCGCTGAAAGTGGCGGATTTGGCGGAACAAATTTTCGACGCGCTCGCACCGGTTTATAAACTTTCCCGGCACGGGCGCACATTGCTTTCAGCCGCCGCGCTGCTCCACGATGTCGGTTATCACATCTCGCACGAATCGCATCACAAACATTCGTATTACCTTATCAAACATTCGGAAATGACAGGATTTTCGGAAATCGAGAAAACCGTTATCGCCCACATCGCGCGTTATCATCGCGGCTCTTTGCCAAAGGAAAAACACATTGATTTTATGCAGTTGAGTGAACGCGACCGCCGCACCGTGGCGCAACTGGGAGCGATTCTGCGGCTCGCCGAAGCGCTCGACCGCGGACACGAAAACCGCGTCACGGACATCAAATTCAAGCGCGAGAAACAAAATCTTCGTCTCAAACTCACGAGCGGCGGAGACTGCACCATCGAACGGCAAGCCATCGAGCAGAAAAAGGATTTGTTTGAAATGGCGTTCGGCTGCCGCCTGATTGTTGAATAAAACGCTATATTTTATTGAAAAAATAAAAAAAATGTCTTTAGCAAAGTTCATCGAAGAGCGAATCAGAGAGGCGATTGAAGCCGGAGAATTCAATAATCTCGAAGGCGCGGGCAAGCCGCTCGATTTAGACGCTTATTTCAACACGCCCGAAGATTTGCGTATGGGTTATTCGGTTCTGAAAAGCGCCAAAATCGTTCCCGAAGAAGTTGACCGCCTCAAAGAAATCGGCGAATTAAAAGAGAAAATCAAATCCTCGACCGATGAAAGCGAAAAGCGCCGACTGATTGTAATTCTCAACGAAAGAGTTCTCGCCTTT
>CADCUR010000173.1 GCA_902805935.1 uncultured Pyrinomonadaceae bacterium | reverse complement strand
AGTTCACCTGGCAATCGGAGTGTGGGGCATTCTCGGTTCGAGAAGTTTGAGCGGGGCGCGTTTTTTCGGAAAAGGACTGGCTGTTTTTTACGGTTTGCTAGCGATTCTTGGATTGATTCCGGCGACCTACACAATGTTCGGTTTAGTTCCGATCTACGGCAACGACGTTTGGCTGCACGCCGGCACTGCTTTGATAGCCGCTTATTTTGGCTTTGTGGCGCGGGAATCCGACGAACGAGCCGCATAAACTTTGACCTGAATGTTAATTCAGGTTGATTAAAATCAATCAAAAGGAAGGTAAAAATAAAATGAATACAGTAGAAAAATCAATCGTCGTAAATGTGCCGTTACGAACGGCATACAATCAATGGACGCAATTCGAAGAGTTTCCGCAGTTTATGGAAGGCATCG
This sequence comes from uncultured Pyrinomonadaceae bacterium, assembly GCA_902805935.1. Lineage (GTDB taxonomy): Bacteria > Acidobacteriota > Blastocatellia > Pyrinomonadales > Pyrinomonadaceae. The sequence goes on along the minus strand of CADCUR010000173.1, from coordinate 2,893 downwards.
AAAAAGTCCGTCAGGAAGGCGACAAGCATACGCATTGGCACGCCAATATTGCTGGTAAAGAAGTCCAGTGGGACGCCGACATCACCGAACAAACGCCCGACCAGCGAGTCTCGTGGCGCTCAACTACGGGAGCGCATAACGCCGGAACGGTCAGTTTTCAATCGCAAGGCGACAACCAGACAAACGTCACTCTGCGCCTCGAATACGAACCGGAGGGTTTTTTTGAAACCGTCGGCAGCGCTCTCGGATTCGTGGACAATCGCGTTGAAGGCGATTTGGAAAGATTCAAGACATTCATCGAAAGTCGCGGGCAGGAAACCGGCGCGTGGCGCGGTGAAATACACGGCTCGCAAGTAGAAGATAAAGGTTAATCAATTAAAAAGAAAATCGGTTAAAGCCGGACGAGTAAAAAACTACTTTGTCCGGCGAAAACAAAAAACCGCGGTCGTCAAATAAATTTTAACTAAATTTTATTTGCGGCTGGCTAAAACAAGGGAGACAAAAATATTATGGTAGACTCAACACAAATCAAGGAACACGCAGAAGTTGTCGGCTCGGACGGAGCGCACGTCGGAACGGTTGACCACACGGAAGGCAGCGATCGCATAAAACTAACCAGACGCGACCCGAACGCGGGCGGCGAGCATCATTATATTCCGCTCGAATGGGTTGATTCGGTTGAAGGCGACCGCGTGCGGCTCAATAAAACCGGCGAGGAAGCCCAGGCGCAATGGCAATCAGACGGCGGACAGAGCAGCGGCACGGCTTCGATGTAAATTAAATGTTTAGAGCGATGAGCAGTCAAAAAAACTTGCTTATCGCTCTAAACATTTATGAACCGTTTTAATTTTAGCCTGAACAATCGGCTTTTCATTTAGTTTCGCTTATATTCAAAAGCATTACAAAAATTGCCGCCGCCACCGTTGTCGTTGTGGGAATTCATTCGCTTCTGGCGAGCAAAGCGGTGAAAAAAAAGAGCGAGCGAATTGTTCGGCGAACGAACCAGAAACAGTCTTTACCGCCCTGTGTATAATGGGTTGGCGATTATCACATTCGGAGCATTAGGACAGGTCGCAAGACCGGCGACGTGCGCCGCGAGCATAAACGTCTGCGCCGCAATCGAAACTTGTTTTGCCAGCCAGTAATCCAGGTGAACGGCTTGCAGTTTTTGAATCGGGACCAATCGCCCGAGAAAAGTTTCGGCAAGAAACTTCCACAAAAAACCCAAACCTGAAAATCCCCAGTCAAACGAAAGCGGCACGTTTTTTCGCAACATATTTTCGTATTCCGCGCTGTTGGCTTTTGCCTTGCGGTCTTGTCGCAAAACGCGCTCGAAATTGTGTTCGACCACATTCCTATCGCCCGTAAAAACAACAATCGCGCCCGCTTCCAAAATCTGACGCTGTTTCATACAAGCCGGGTAAAGTTTTTCTTTTATCTTAGCGTCGGTTACAACGACGAAATGCGTCGGCTGCAAATTAAACGCGCTCGGCGACCAGCGCGCCGCCTCTAGAAGTTCTTGCAAAAGTTCGGGCGCAACCGGCTTGTCTTGAAAATGACGAGTCGAACGCCGCGAGCGAATGATTTCAATGAATTGATTCAAATTTATACTCATAAAACCTCACCCGCGCCGAATGCTGAAAGACTTTCGTTTAAAAATGTTCTTTTCGCAAAATTCATAAATCGGTTGTCATCTATTTAGCCATTTTCGGTCCGAGCGCAAGGCGCGGGCGAACAAAGCGCATAAAATCTTCTTTTCCGGTCAAAGCCGTGTGTTCGAGGCTGTCGGAATGGCTGACATCGGCGATTTGCCAGATTGCCGAAGCTCTCGTTACCACGCCGTCGCCCGCTACTTTCAAATCGCAGGTCACGGGAATTTTGTCGGTGTAAGTGATCGAAAATCTCACGTCTTTGCGGTTCGTTACTTCTTTATTAAATTCAGCGACGACCGATGGCTGAAGCTGGCGCAGAGCTTCGACTTCAAACCCGAGAGCTTTGTAGCTCGGATACATCAAATCCGCGCACGGACTGCCCATATTCGGCGTCCCTAGCATCACGAGATGCTTGATGGTCGGTTTGCCGTCCGGCGTGTTGGTCATCGAATGATGAATGTAGTAACGCGAAATCAAGCCGCCCATCGAGTGCGCCACCACGTCAACGCGCCACGCATTTTCGGTTTTTTGCGTATGAAGAATTTGTTTGCCGAGTTCCTGCGCGTTTCGCTCGATGCTGAAAGTCGGCTCCATATTTCCGGCACTTTTTCCGGTGTTCATTTGAGCGACTTTCGGGTCTGCGCCGACGGCGTATGCTTTCCAGGCGTAGCTGTGCGCTTCTTCCAGATAGTTGCGGTAATCGCCCCACGCCGCGCCGTTGCTCCAGAGTCCGTGAACTAAAATCACGGGTTTCGGATAAACTTTGACTTCCTCGGTTTCGCTGTCACCGCTGACGCTCGCTTCGATTTCGCGGTTCGATTCGTGTTTGCCCGCGTCCGTCCAGGCGTAACCGTTCGTGTCCCAGATGAATTCGACTTCCAATTCGCTTTCAGCCGGAACGCTGACCACCTTTTCGCCTATTTTTTCGCCGCTTTTTGTTTCTTTGAAAACGACCGTGCCGCTTTTCGCTTTTTTCGATTCGTTGACGACGATCCCCGTAATGCGAACCTCGTTGCCGTCAATCGTATTTTCCCCAATATCTTCCCACTCTGTTTTATTCGGGAAAACGTGATGCGCGAGCCTTAAATCGTTAATCTGCAAAGGCTCGTCGCACTCGCCGACTTTCCGGGTCAGATTCCAGACAATCGTCGTTTCTTCGTCGGGCTGCGATTTGCCTTGTAATAAATTTGGGTTTTTCGGGTCAAGGCTGCCTTCAATCTGGACGTGTTCGTCATGGAAAG
>CADCUR010000172.1 GCA_902805935.1 uncultured Pyrinomonadaceae bacterium | reverse complement strand
AACGATGACGCACGTCTAAATCCGAACGTCCGTATTCGTTTGATAAATCAAATTGATTTTCAGCGATTTTCGCATCGTCGCCGCCACCTGGCACAACCGAAGTCTGATCGGGTTTATCGTCTTTCGCTTTCGAGAGCGTATAGCTCGTGCTGAATTGCAGACGGTTGGCGAAACGACGGTTTAATTCAAGCGTTAAACCCTGGTAGAAGGATTTCGCCGTGCTTTCAAAAAGACTGATGCGCTGAAATGCTGGAATCGGGCGCGGATTGGAAAATCTTTGGAATACGAATGTTTCGCTGGTCGGCGTGCTGCCATTGTAAACCGGCACGGTCGTGGCGACCGGCGCGGACAAGTTGGCGTTGCGTGTTCTGGTTAAATCATCGCCTTTGAACATCGTGTATTGCGCCGAAAAGGTCGTGTTGGCAAAAACTTCGCGGTCGAACAAATAAAGATTGACGGGCGCGAGCGTCGCTCCGGTCGGAACGCTCGGAAAAATATTCGGATAAGTCGGACACAAAGCCGGTGAGGTGACGCAGTTAATGTCAATCGCCACGACTTGAATACCGTTTTGCGAATGTGCCGTGCCAGTCGTGATTGCCGGCGTGCGAGCGTAGAAAAGTCCGTAGCCGCCGCGCAGAACCGTCTTTTCGTCGAAAGCGTAAGCAAAACCGAAACGCGGCGCAAGATTATTTTTATCTTTCGGCTGAAAGCTAGTATCGAAACCGGCGGCGAGCAGTGCCGGGTTCGGATTTTGAATCGGCGGCTTGGCAATCGTCTGGTAATCATAACGGAGTCCAAGATTCAAAGTTAAGTTCGGAATCACGCGCCAATCGTCCTGCACGAAAAATCCGTATTCCGAGCTGTTCGGATTAGTTGTTCCGCCGGAAGTTCCGGCTCCGGCAAAACTCTGCCGATAACGCGAGGGAATGCGGTTAGCTAAATTGGCGTAGCTCGTAAAGGTGTAAGAACCGCCGAAAAGACCTGGAAAGAAATTGAAAATGCGGTCGAACAATAAATCCGCGCCGAATTTTATCGTGTGATTGCCAGTAATATAAGTTTGATTGTCTATAAACTGATAGCGGTTGATAGTCGTTTCGCGCGGGCTGAAGTTGTTGCGACCGAAAAAGAAGGTTTCGTTAATTCCGCCGAGCGTGTTTGTCACGGCAACTTCCGGGTCGTCTGAATTTGCCAAGCCCGGCTCGCGGTCGCGCGAGTATTGAAAGCGAAATTCGTTGAAATAATTTGGCGTAATCGTCGAAGTCCAGCTCGTCGAGAGCGCGGAAGTTTTGACATTGCTGTTGCCGGTGTGTTCGAGCGCACTGTTCGTGCCGGAGAATTCGAGGTTTGTTCCGGTAAAATTTTGCTGATTGAACCGAACCCAAATTTGATTGCTGTTGTTGATAATAAAATCGGTTTTGACCAAAAACGTATCCTGCTGGCGGTTTATATCATAGGAAGCGGTTCTCGGTCCGAGCAAAGCCTGAACGCTTGCCGGAGCCAACGGCAGCGAATTCAGCACGACTGGATTCGGCAAATCCGAGCGTTGCCCTTCATACGCGCCGAAGAAAAATGCGCGGTCTTTGACAATCGGACCGCCGATTGTTCCGCCGAATTGATTGATTTGTCCGGCGGGACGCGCGCGATTTGCCGCAACTAAAAGCGGACTGCGGGCGTTGAGCGATTCATCACGAAAATACTCAAACGCGCTGCCGGTAAAGCGGTTGGTTCCCGATTTGGTCACGACGTTGATCACCGCGCCGGCGGCACGTCCGAATTCGGCGGAAAATCCGTTTTGGTTGACTTGAAATTCTTTGACCGTATCAACCGAAAACTGCGAGGGCGCGCGTCCAGAACCGATTCGTCCCGAAGATTGACCGAAAAATGTGTTGTCGCTGCTCGTGCCGTCAATCTGCAAACTGTTGAGCGTTCCTTTCTGACCGCCAACCGCTAAATCTCCGGCGCGCGTCGGGTCGCGGACGATGCCAGGCGTTAAAACGACGAAATCGAGAAAGTTGCGTCCGTTGGTCGGCAGATTGATCACGCGGCGTTCGTCAACCGTCGAAGAAATCGAAGTGCGCGTCGTTTCCACGCCCTGACCTTCCGCGCTCACGTCAACCACATTGGTCGAGCCGCCCGCCGTCAAAGCGATTTCCAAAGTATTTTTCGCCCCGACCGTCACTCTGACGTTTTCATACGTCGCGGCGGCAAAACCGCTTGCCGCGGCAGTAGTCACTCGGTAAACTCCCGGCGGCAAAAGCGGCAAAACGAAATTTCCTTCGTCGGTCGTCTGCGCCGTCTTTTCAAAACCGGTGTCTTGATTGGTTGCCGTGACGGTTACGTTTGCCACCGCCGCTCCGTTGGGGTCAACAATACGACCCTCGATATTTCCCGTCGTTGCCTGCGATTGGGCAAACGCGCCCGTCGCAGATAAAAATAATCCGAGTAAAAACACAAATAGTTTTTTCATATTAAAATCCTTTTTGATTAAACGTAGAACTCGAAAATCAACTCGCTTCAAGTTCGATAATCATTGCTTGACAAAATTGTATTGGAATCAGTTAAAAATAATATGACAGGTTCGGCGGCAGAGCAAATGACAGTGAGAGGTAAACCGGGAAAATAATTCTTAACTTTTCGCTCGCGCGTTTTCGCCTTCGACCCAAACTTCGCCGTCCGCGTAAACTTCTTTTTTCCAAATCGGAACCGTTCGTTTTAATTCTTTGATTAACCATTCGCACGCCTCAAATGCGGCGCGGCGGTGCGGCGCGGCGACTGAAATGACAACGCTCGTCTCTCCGACTGCGAGCTTTCCCAAACGATGCGCGATGCCGACCCAAGCGATTTCAAATTGTTCGTGCGCCTGTTCGATTAATTTTTTCATTTCACGAACAGCCATCGGTTCGTAACCTTCGTATTCGAGATAAAGCGTTTCGCGCGTTCCTGTGAAGCGGCGAACGTAGCCGTCCAAAGTGACAGTCGCGCCGCACGATTCAGGCACAATGCGTCGGGCGACGGCGCCGACATCAAGTGACTCGAATGTGAGTTCGCAGAAATCTTTCAATTTACGGTCTTCGGTCTTCTTCGCTGACATTTTGTTTTCAACCGCCGGAGACGTGCGTAAAAACGGCGAGTTCGTCGCCTTCTCGGATAACTTCGTCGCCGCTCGCGTATTCCTGATTGACGGCAAACAGCAGCGAATGTTTTTCAAGCTGCGGGAAATCGCTGACGATTCTGCGAAAAGCGTCGTCGGCTCGCGTCCGGTCGGCTAAATCAATTTCGATTTCTCTGTTTCCAACTGCGTCAGCCGTCGCGCCGAAAAATAAAACCTG
>CADCUR010000171.1 GCA_902805935.1 uncultured Pyrinomonadaceae bacterium | reverse complement strand
TATTTAATCGGCGGCGCGCTGATGTGGTTTTTAATGTTAAAGTCGGGCGTTCACGCCACAATCGCCGGAGTTCTTCTTGCCTTTACGATTCCTTTTACGCCCGTTGAAGACGACGAAACTTCGCCGTCCTACAAGCTCGAACATTTTCTGCATAAGCCCGTCGCTTTCGTGATTCTACCGATTTTCGCTTTGTGCAACACGGGCATCGTCATCGGCGCGGATGCGCTACAAACTTTAACGAACCCGAACGAAATCGGCATTATGGGCGGTCTTATCATCGGCAAGCCAATCGGCATTATGCTTCTGACTTTCGCGGCGGTTACGCTCGGCATTTCGCGCCTGCCGCTCGATTTGAGCTGGCGGCACGTTTTCGGCGCGGGACTCTTGGGCGGCATCGGTTTTACGATGTCAATTTTCATCACGAATCTCGCCTTCGTCGGCAATGCGGCGGAAATCAACGGCTCGAAAATGGCTATTTTGCTAGCATCCTGCGTTGCCGGCACAATCGGATTCTTATGGCTCAAACTTTTAAGCCGACCGACCGATGACGACACGGACGCGGATACGATGGATTACGATACGACCGAAGTGTGAAAAAATAAAATCTTCGGCTCAAAAATCCGCTTATGAACTTCGAGATAATTTTCGTTTTCGCCGTTCTCGCGCTCGCCGTCTACTTGTTCGTCACGGAAAAGCTGCCGGTTGACCTCGTTGCGCTGCTCGTGATGTCTTTGCTTTTAATCAGCCAAATCATCACGCCCGCCGAAGGCTTGTCGGGTTTCAGCAACACGGCGACGATTACCGTCGGCGCGATGTTCGTTTTGAGCGCAGGGCTTTTTAAAACCGGCGCGGTCAATTTTCTCGGCGCGTTTGTCAATCGGATTTTCAGGAAAAATTTCTGGACGGCGATGATTATCGTGATGATTATCGTCGGCGTTCTTTCGGCATTTATTAATAACACGCCGGTGATTGCGATTTTTCTGCCGATTCTGCTCGGCGTGGCGAAAGAAACAAAAATCAGTGCGTCGAAAATTTTAATGCCCGTTTCTTTCGCTTCGATGTTCGGCGGCGTTTGCACCTTAATCGGAACTTCGACGAACATTCTGGTCAGTTCGATTGCCGAAAAACAAGGGCTTCCGCCGTTTTCGATGTTCGAGTTCGCGCCGCTCGGCTTGATTATGTTCGCCGTCGGCACATCTTATATGCTGCTCGTCGGCATTCGCCTGATTCCCGAACGGCGCGGCGAGGGCGATTTGACCGAGACTTTCGCCTTGAGCGAATACCTGACGGAAATCGTGTTGCTGCCCGAAGCCGCGTCGGTCGGCTATCAAATAAAAGACGCGCCGCTCGTTCACGATTTGGACGTCGGAATTCTGGAGATTCGCCGCGCGGACGAAACGATTTACCAGCCGACCGGCGAAATCATTTTGCGGGAAGGCGATGTTTTGCTCGTCCGCTGTGATTTGGAAAAAATCCGCCAAATGCAGGAGCGCACCGGCGTGCGGTTAAAGCCGCAGGCAAAATGGGGCGACGAAAGTTTGACATCGGAAGATTATCGTCTGCTCGAAGCGGTAGTTGACCCGAACTCGAAGCTCGTCGGCAGCACTTTGAAAAAATCCGATTTCCGCGAGAATTACGGCGCGACCGTTTTGGCGATTCGTCATCGCGGGCGGTTGCTTCGTGAAAAACTTTCCGAAACGGTTTTAAGCGCGGGCGATTTGCTTTTACTCGAAATTCACCGCGAACGACTCAACGCTTTCAAGCGAAACGACGATTTTATCGTGACAAGTGAAAAACAAACGGTCGAATTCCGGCGGGGCAAAGTCGTTATCGCCGCGGCGATTGTCGCGGGCGTGGTTCTGGCGGCGAGCCTGAATCTCGCGCCGATTGTCGTCGCTTCCGTTCTCGGCGCGATTCTGCTTGTGTTGCTCGGCTGCATCACGCTCGACGAAGCGTATCAGGCGATTGAATGGAAAATTATTTTTCTGCTCGCCGGTGTTTTATCTTTGGGCATCGCGCTCGAAAAGAGCGGCGCTGCGCAGATAATTTCGTCGCAAATCGTCTCGTCGGTCGGCAGTTTAGGTTTAATCGCGCTCGTTTCGGCGTTTTATTTATTGACTTCGCTTTTAACCGAAACGATGTCGAACAATGCGACCGCCGCTTTGCTCGCCCCGATTGCGATTGCTACCGCCGCTACCTTGGGTGTCAATCCGCAGCCGTTTCTCGTCGCCGTAACATTCGCAGCTTCGGCGAGTTTTATGACTCCGGTCGGTTATCAGACAAACACGATGATTTACGGACCCGGACAATATAAATTTTTGGATTTCGTCAAAGTCGGAACGCCTCTGAACATCATTTTCTGGCTGCTGGCGACCTTTTTAATTCCGGTATTCTGGAAATTCTAATTTACGAAACGTCTTAAATTGCCAGGCATATTCGTCCATTTTCGTTTAAATTATCTGTAATGAAAAATGAAGCAACAAAACCCGCCGAAACGAAATGGAGACATCGCCTGTATGAAGTTATTTTCGAGGCGGAAACCGTCGCCGGCAAAACTTTCGATGTCATCTTGTTAATAATGATAATTTTGAGCGTGGCGGTCGTGATTCTGGAGAGCGTCAAAAGCCTGCGCGATGATTACGGAAAGTTGCTTTTGGGAGCGGAATGGGCGTTCACGATTATCTTTACCGTCGAATACGTTTTACGTTTGATAAGCGTCCGCCGACCGTTGCGCTACGCGAAGAGTTTTTTCGGCGTGATTGATTTGCTAGCGATTATACCGACTTACGCCAGCCTTTTTCTGCCCGGCTTGCAGTATCTTTTAGCAATCCGTATATTGCGCCTGCTCAGGGTTTTCCGCATTCTCAAATTAGCCGAATATGTCGGCGAAGCCCGCGTGATTACTTCCGCACTGCGGGCGAGCGCGAAAAAAATCAGCGTTTTTCTGCTCGGCGTTTTGACGCTGGTGACGATTATCGGTTCGATTATGTATGTTATCGAGGGCGAGCAACACGGTTTTAATGATATTCCGACCAGCATTTACTGGGCGATTGTAACTTTAACGACCGTCGGTTACGGCGATTTGTCGCCGCAGACTCCGCTCGGGAAAGCCTTCGCATCCTTGGTAATGATAATGGGTTACGCGATTATCGCCGTTCCGACTGGAATCGTAACGGTTGAACTTTCGCGTTCGCACAGTAAAATCTCGACCCAGGTTTGTCCCGAATGCCACGCGCAAGACCACGACGCGGATGCGGTTTTCTGTAAATACTGCGCGACCCATTTATAATTCTCAGTTATTAATAACCGATTAATTCTCTTGCAACTAAACGAATAATAAATTTCCCCGCAGCAAGCTGACGGGGT
>CADCUR010000170.1 GCA_902805935.1 uncultured Pyrinomonadaceae bacterium | reverse complement strand
CGCGTTTATTCGCTTCGGTGCGCTCATTCTTCGGACGGCGCAATTTATCACCTAATCTTGTTCCGACCGCCTTTTCGTCGTAAGCCGCCCAAGCGTCATACATCGCCGTGACGATAATCGCTAGCATTCGAGAGCCGACGGTCGGGCGCGGCGCAACCCGTTCGTGTTCGCGTGCGGTCGCTTCGAGCGCGACATCGAGCCATTCATAAGCAGCGGATTTGACGTGCGGCGCGTCTTTCGATTCGGCGGCTAATTTGACTGTCTGCTGCGCGGCAGACGGAAAAACAAAGCACAGCAGAAAAAATGCGAGCAAAGTTGTTTTGTAAATCGCGTTCATCAGTTTAAGCAAAATTCCCCGGCTTAAGGTTCTAGCGTTTTTTATTCGCTTTCGACGGCACTATCGGAGCATTTGATTTAACTGTTTCGCCGCCGACTAAAAGATTGAATTTGCGCTGTGTTTCCGCCGACCAGCCGGGAATCAATTCTACAACGATGCCTTTCTCGTCAACCAGAATCGTCAGCGGCACGCTTAATTCATCGGTCCCGTAAATCTGCTCGATTGCTGCCACGCCGCCGATGACAATCGGGTAAGTAACGCGCTTGTTTGCCACGTAGCCTTTGATGTTCGCGCCCGTTTCGGTGTCAACATTGATGCCGATTAAATCAACGCCGCGCGCGGCGAGCGGCAAACGCATTCGCTGGAGTTCAGGCATTTCCTTGGCGCACGGCACGCACCACGTCGCCCAGACGTTTATCAAAGTGCTGCGTCCGGGCTTAAATTGTTTTTTCATCGAACTCGCCGCGCTGTTCATCGTCTTGACCGCAAAATCCGGCAGCGGCGAACCGACTTTAATTTTCAAACTCTGCGCGAAAATTTCCGCTTTCGTCAAAGGATTCGGCAGATTCGCTTTGCCGAGCGCGAGCAGTTGCGCTTTGCCGCTTCCTTTTTTCAAAAGAAGCGTCGAGCCGGACGCGGCATCGGCGGCGAAGCGTTCGACCGCGCCGTTTGCCCACGTCACTTCAATCCATTCGGCTTTCGATTCTTTGCCGAGTCCGAATAAAAGCCGCGCGTCGTGCTGCGAGATGAAACCCGAACCGCCCGATTTGATTTTCGTTAAAATTCCGGCGGATGTTTTCACGCGAACGACCGCGCCGAAAGCATCGAGTCCGGTTTGCTTGTCGCCTTCCAAACTGATTCGCAGAAAATTATTGTCCTGCCCGACGTTATTGCGGAAAAGCAGATGCGCCTGATTCTGAATCGTCGTCGAAAAAACGTCCAAGTCGCCGTCGTTGTCGAAATCGGCGAACACTCCGGCGCGTCCGTCGGTTATCGAGTCAATGCCCGAAACGCCGGAAATGTCCGTAAATTTCTTGCCGCCTAAATTCAAATAAAGCGGGTCGCGTTCGTAACCGCTAAAAGAAAATCCCTGTCCGAACATCAACTGGTTTTGGTCTGAGCGGAGCGCGCCTTTTTCGTCTTTGCCGTCGTTTGAATGCGTCACAACTTGACGCCAGAACTGACTTCAGGTGTCTTTCATTGACTTGCCGGAAATAAAGCCGTTCGGCGTGTAAATATCTTCCCAACCATCGTTGTCGAAATCAATAAATCCGCCGCCCCACGCCCAGCCGCCGCCGAAACCGCCGACTTCCGCCGTCACGTCCTTGAATTTTCCATCGCCCGTATTTTCAAATAAATTATTTCCGGCGGCGAGTTTTTTCAGCACGTTATCTTTCGCACTCGAATTTGGAAACAGCCTTGAAAGAATGCGATTGCCCGCCGTCGAACTCATATTAGAGGCGTGAATATCGAGCCGACCGTCGTTGTTGTAATCGCCGAACGAGACGCCCATTCCGTTGCCCGGATCGAGAACGCCTCTTTCGGCGGCTTCATCAACAAATTTATTTCCTTTGTTAATATAAAAAGCCTTTTCGCCGAAATCGTTGGCGACGTATAAATCAATTTTGCCGTCTGCGTTGATGTCGGCAAATTCCGCCGCGTAACTCCAGCGTCGGTCGTCAACGCCCCATTTTTGAGCTTCTTCGCGGAAAGTTCCGTCCGGCTGATTGATAAACAGCAGATTCGGCGTGCCGTTCGTCGCCTGAAACCAAGAATCGGGCGTGATTTGTCCGTACCGATTATACGAAGTGACGTAAACATCGAGCCGTCCGTCGCCGTTGACATCGCCCGCGACCGCTGAAAAACCGATAGCTTCTTTCGCCACGCCGCTTTCGAGAGATACGTCGTCGAATTCGAGCTTGCCGGTTTGTTTGAAATTATTTCGCAAAAGAATTTGCTGTCCGACCGATGAGATAAAAACGTCCGCGTCGCCGTCATTGTCGTAATCGAAAACCAGCGGCGCGGTTCCCGAAGCCGTGATCTTCACGCCTGCTTCGTCGGATGCGTCACGAAAAGCGCCTTTGCGGTCGTTCAAATATAAAAAATTACGATTGCCGCCAACGACGAAAAGGTCAATCCAGTTGTCGTTGTTAAAATCTCCGGCAGCCGCGCCGTGCCAGACGAAACCGCTGTTTTCCGGCGTGCCGAAACCGGGCAGCGTTGTGCCGACGCCAGCCGGAATCGCCACTTCGGAAAACATATCTTTTTTGGCGACGAGCGAATCGAAACTAACAAGGTCGAACGAATCGAATTGCCAGTGTTTATTTTTATCAAAGCGGACGTTCGCCCAAAAAGTTCCGCGCGCCCATTCGCGTTTGCCGTCCGTATCTCGCCCGATCACGTAAAAAGCGATGCGCACTCGTCCCGTCGCGCCAATAACGGCGGTCGGTTGTTCTGCGCCGAGAACGGCTTTTGCCGTGTCGTCAAAATTCGCTTCTTTGACTTTAAATCTCGCGTCTTCGATCTCGGAGAAATGCGCTAGAAACTCCGCCCAATTTTCCAAAAATGCTTTGCCCGTTATTTTGCCGGCGGCTGCCGCATTGTTTGAAGTTTTTATAATTTTAGCGTCGGCGGTTTCCCAATCGTGCGAGCCGATCCATTTAACCTGATTTTTGATTGGCGACCGACGCGTCGGAAGCGGTTTAGCCGTCAGTTGCGCGGGAAAAAACTCTGCCATTAACTCTAAACCGCGGTCGCGCACGGCAACCGAAAGCTCCAGCAAATCGTTTGCCAGCGATTCGGACAACTCTTCGACTGTTTCGAGCCGAGTGCGGTCAACCGCCGCCGCTGTTTTAGCGGCTGCCTGCGGAGGCTTATCGTTTTGTCCGTAAATCTTATACGAACTGCCGATAACGACTAATATAATCAGCGTCATCAAAGCGGTTCGCTCCGAACAAAATCGGTAGAGACTTGAGTAATTCATTTTCGTGCTTTCCCATTAAAAGTCCTTTGTCGGAATGGAATGTTTATCGGTTGCATTCCTCTCCGACGTTCGCCGCCG
>CADCUR010000169.1:2435-3412 GCA_902805935.1 uncultured Pyrinomonadaceae bacterium | reverse complement strand
TATTTCGACGGGAAAAGCCATCCTGACGGCGATAAAGGTTGATGCCCTCAACTAATTTGAGTTTCTGCCTGATCGCAAATTTGCAAAATACGAATCAGGGGTGTATCCATTGACGCAAACCTGATGAATCAAAAAGACGCGACGATTTTAACAACCGTCGCTTGTCCATTAAACCAAAAGCAAACCGGGTTTGCTTTCAAAATAAGGAGTATCAATATGCAAGCAGCACAAACAAACAAAGAAACATTAAACATTTCTCGTGAAAAATTAGTTTCATTCGTCAGCCAAATGTTCGGCGGCGAGAGCGGCAATCCGAATCCCGACGAACCGCACGAACCGGGACCGTGGGACCCGATTATTCGCAAAGTCAATGCCCGAATGAACGTTTTCGGACCACGCCCGGAACCTTGGCTAGCGGAGTTTAACAAACACCGCGCAATTTTGGAATTTTTCGCCGCCCGAAATCCGGCAATCTGGGACGCCATCGGCGGCGGAGGTCAGATGTACAGTCAAGCGGCGGCTGAACTTAATCCGCAGCCCTTGCCGCCGCGAGCGGCTTTTCTCGCCGCTTTCGCGCAGGAAGTGATTGACCGCGTTTCGTTGATGCAGGAAATCGCCGACGCGATGAACGAGACGGGCGAGCAGCGAGGGATTATCATCGTCAGCGGTTATCTAAACAGATTGGTTGACGACCTTTGCCCCGAACCTATCAAAATCAAGATTCCGCCGAAGCCGAAATTCGACGCCGACGACCGATTATCCGGTCTGGAATTGATTGTGACGGGCGCGGTCTTTGAACAAAACGCGGCGACCGCCTTCAATGAAGGTTTGCGGCAGGAATTGAGAAACGCCGGAGCAAAGCTGATTGAAACTGGAATCGCTCGAATATAGTTGTATCGGCAAATACATAAGCAGCGAAGAGTCCGCATTATGCAAAATGGTGAAATCGCGGGTAAAACTTTTCAATAACAGATTGC
>CADCUR010000169.1:0-2425 GCA_902805935.1 uncultured Pyrinomonadaceae bacterium | reverse complement strand
TAGATTGCGGTTGAAAATATAAACCGGTTGAGGAATTTAAGATGAAAATCATTAGCAACTTAATTTTGGCGACGCTCTTATTTACGGCGTGCGGCGGCGCTTCGTCGAACGATGCCTTCTCTGCGAGCGGAGCAGAACAAAAGTTATCACCGCCGGGCGCGCTCGAAACCGCAGCCGCGAGAGCCGAAGTGAAAATTATGCATAACGGCAAAGTGCTGGCATCGTATCTCGCTGCCAGTCCCGATGCCGCGCTCGATAAAGAGTACCAAACGATCGGGCTTAACCTCAGCGGTTCGGACACTGCTAAACAAATGTTGATGATCGTCGTCGAAGAGCAGAAGGCGGGCGTCTATCCGCTGGACGGAAGCTGGGACGGCAAGGACAAACTCTCGGTGATGTTTATCAACGGCGTGCTGCCGACGCCCTCTTTAGCTTTCGATAAGGGGGAACTGAATATCACCGAGCTGACCGACAAACATTGCTCCGGGACTTTCAAAGGCACCGGCACGGCGGGCAGCGAGAAGGGCTATTCCGTAGAAGCGGTTTTCTCGAAGTTGCCGGTAGTATCGTCGGCGAGAGATTCGCGCAAGTGATAGCCGCGCGTGCTGATGAAAGGATAAAATGTTTGGAAAAGTCAGCAACGAAACAAAACGGATCGCGGGCAAATCCGGGACATCAACCGAAAAGGCTGCTGAGGCGTTCGCCGCCGCGATGATGAAGAAATAAATTTAATCAGACACGCCGAGCGTCCGCTCCCGCACCAAAGGAGAATACAATGAAAATTAGAAAATACAATCGCAACACACACATTTTCCGCATCGCGCTCGTCGTGATGTTGGCAATCACATTCGCTGGCGTCGCCGACGCACAGGAAAAGACCGGCAAAATACAGCAGGAATTTACATATAAAAACAATGTTCGGCTTTGGACTGAGAACGGGAACGTGATTCCCGTTTGTTGGGAAACCCCCGGATACAACGCCGAAAAAGCAATTGTCAGGAGCGCTCTCAGCAACACTTGGGAACGATACGCAAACATCAATTTCACCGGCTGGTATGCGTGTCCGACGGGCGGTATCAGTGGGAGCGCGTCGGAAAAGCAAGTGCGAATTCGCATCTCGCCTCAGGGTAAAGAGAACGCGGGCGCGGGCGGCTCGGCTAGATACGGGATGGACGCGCTCAGCAGTGCGAGCGACAACAACCCGGGTGTCAACCTTTCGTTCAACCCGGACGGCACGGCAGACCGCGGGCGCATCGAATACATCGCCGTTCACGAGTTCGGTCACGTCTTAGGCTTCGTCCACGAGCAGGACACGCCGGGAAATATAGTACACGGCGTCGCGTTCTGCCCATCTTCGGGAAACGAGCCAAACGCCACGGTGCTGACGGCTTACGATCCTGACTCCGTTATGAACTACTGCAACAAAGACGGGAATATGAAGGGCAACCTGACCGACAAGGACATCAAGGGACTACGGGCTATCTACGGCGTTCGGTCGCTTACGACCGCCTGGGACGAGGGCATCACCGGCGTGATGGTGGCGGGCAAGTTCCGTACTCGGCAGCAATTAAATGCGATGCCGTTTGAGGATCGGCGCAACACGCTGATTGCCGAGCTGTCCAATCGAACCAAAGACACAGTCGGGTATTACCAGTCGCTCAACGACGCTGACTTGGCTGGCACCGGAGCGTTGCTGGTGTTCCTGCGTGAGACGGGCAGCCGCACCGACCAGCAGATCAAGGCGATGAGCGCCGGCGATATGCGTAACACCGTTATCGTCGAAGCCAACGTTCGGACTGGTCGCGCCATTCCTGACCTTCAGGCGATGAGCAACTTAGAGATGGTGAAGTTGTTGATTAAAGACCTCAATCTACTGCCCCGTACTCGGCAAACCACAACCGGGGTGGAGTTGCCGGATAAACGCAATCCACGTTAACGTGCCATCGGGCGCAAGACTGGATTTACAAAGGTCAAATCTTTTTACAGCAGCTTTGCCGGGAAGTCCCGGAGATTGAAACTGGTCAAAAACTGGTCAAAGAGTTTCATCAGATGATGACAAATCGGCAGTCAGAAGGCTTCCAAAGATGGCTCGAAAAAGCGCGGGCAAGCGGAATCGGCGAACTTGTTTGGTTTGCTAACGGGATTGAACAAGATTGGGCACCGGTCAAAAAAGCATTTGAAAGCCAGTGGAGTCAAGGTCAAACGGAAGGACAAGTTAACCGTTTGAAATTTCTGAAACGACAAATGTATGGACGTGCAAACTTTGATTTGTTACGCGCCCGTGTTGTACATCAATCATAAAATAACCGGAAATAGATTTGACTTAACAAAAGTTGAAAGCAAACTGTCAGTGAACAAAAGTCTGTGAAAAATCTGACTGTTTGCACCAAATTTGCGGAAGACCCAAAAACTTGACCACCTCACT
>CADCUR010000168.1 GCA_902805935.1 uncultured Pyrinomonadaceae bacterium | reverse complement strand
ACTATTTTAGTATTGCTATTTTATCGTTGAAATTTTAATGTCATTCTCTTTCGCAAATTCAATCGCTACCGAATAACCAGAGTCAATGTGGCGGACAACGTCCGATTACTACGAATCAATATAGCCGTCTTTTTCATTGCGTTCTTCTTGGCTCGTTCTGCCGTCTGCCAAATCGAACAGGCGGTCGTAGCCGTGCTTTGCCAAACCCCAAGCCGCTTTGCCGTAAAGATTGATGATTTTTTCTTTGATGAGTTGGCGATTTACCAGATTTTTTTGACTGAGCAGAAAAACCGCGTCTTCCTGGTCTTTGAAACGTCCGGCGATGAATTTTAATATGACCAGCCATTCGGCGGTTAAAATCGGCACGTCGTTTATCTTCACGGCTTCGGTTAAGGCTTGCCGGAATAAATTCTCAAACTCGTCTTTGCGGATAATCCAATCAACCGCGACCGCTTTTCTGTTCGTTTTGATAAGGTATCGCTCGCCGCCCTGACGCAGAAGACCTTGATTTTCAAGCGGCAAAAGTTTGTCGGCGATAATATCAATATCCTTTGTCGTCCGGTCGCTGCCGTAAAGAGCCATCGCCAAACCGCCTACCAACGCCCATTCGACGGCGTTTTGTTCG
Organism: uncultured Pyrinomonadaceae bacterium; assembly: GCA_902805935.1. GTDB lineage: Bacteria > Acidobacteriota > Blastocatellia > Pyrinomonadales > Pyrinomonadaceae. Next base: position 2,905 of record CADCUR010000168.1, on the reverse strand, counting down.
GCAATTTCGGCGACGGTTTTTATCGCTTCGGTCGCCGATTCTTCGTCCAGCAAATCAAGATTGATGGTCATACGAATTACTTCATCATCGGAACTCTGACATCGTTTTCCTTCGCAAAATCAATCGCCGTTTCATAACCCGCGTCAACGTGGCGGACAACGCCCATTCCAGGGTCGGTGGTTAAAACTCTTTCGATACGCTTTGCTGCTTCGGGCGTGCCGTCGGCGACGATGACTTGTCCGGCATGCAAGGAATATCCGATGCCGACGCCGCCGCCGTGATGCAGGGAAACCCACGTTGCGCCGCCGACGGCGTTGACAAGAGCGTTCAGGTAAACCCAATCGGCGATGGCGTCCGAGCCGTCTCGCATCGCTTCGGTTTCGCGGTTCGGACTCGCCACCGAGCCGCAGTCGAGATGGTCGCGCCCGATGACGATTGGAGCTTTGAGTTCGCCGCTCGCCACCATTTCGTTTAATTTCAAACCGGCGCGAGCGCGCTCGCCGTAGCCGAGCCAGCAGATTCGGGCGGGCAAGCCTTGAAACTCAATCGATTCCTGTGCCATTGTCAGCCAGCGCGCGAGATGGTCGTTGTCGGGGAACAAATTCATAATCGCTTCGTCGGTTTTGTAAATGTCTTCTCGTTCGCCCGATAAGGCGACCCAACGAAACGGACCTTTGCCTTCGCAGAACAGCGGGCGAATGTAGGCGGGAACAAAGCCCGGATAATCGAAAGCGTTTTCGACGCCGTTGTCTTTGGCGCGCTGGCGCAGATTATTTCCGTAATCGAAAACAATCGCGCCGCGTTTTTGAAATTCAAGCATTGCTTCGACGTGCCGCGCCATCGAATCCATCGCTCGCTGTTCGTATTCGGCTTGGTTTGATTTTCTAAGTTCGTTTGCTGCTTCAACAGAAAGTCCGATTGGTATGTAACCGTATAAAACATCGTGCGCGGAAGTCTGGTCGGTGACGACATCGGGCAGGATGTTTCTTTCAAGAAGTTCCCAGTACATGTCCGCCGCGTTGCCCAACAGTGCGATTGATTTCGCTTCTCGTTTGCCGGTGTATTCTCTCACCCAATCTAACGCTTCGTCCAAAGTTTCCGTCGCCAAATCTATTTGTTTTAACTGCAATCTTCTATCAATTCTCCATTTATCAACTTCGACTAGTAAACCAACGCCGCCGTTAAAGGTTATCGCCTGCGCCTGCGCTCCGCCCATCTCGCCGAGTCCTGCGGTTAAAACAAATTTTCCCGAAAGATCGCCCCAGCCGTTTTGTCTGGCGAGCGAGCCGAAAGTTTCGTAAGTTCCCTGCAAAATTCCCTGTGTTCCGATGTAAATCCAACTGCCCGCCGTCATCTGTCCATACATCATCAAGCCTTCGCGCTCATATTTATCAAACTGTTCCTGCGTCGCCCAGTGCGGAACAATATTGGAATTTGCCAGCAAAACACGCGGCGCGTCCTCATGGGTTTTGAAAACGGCGACGGGTTTGCCCGATTGAACGAGCAGCGTCTCGTCAGTTTCGAGGTTTTTCAAACTTTCCAAAATCGCGTCGAACGATTCCCAATTTCGCGCCGCGCGCCCGCGCCCGCCATAGACGATTAAATTATCCGGGTCGAATGCGACATCCGGGTCGAGATTGTTTTGCAGCATTCGGTAAGCGGCTTCGATGAGCCAGTTTTTACAAGCCAGCGTTGTTCCGGTCGGTGCTTTGACGATACGGTTCATAATTTTTCGTAATTTGATTTTTTATGATAACTTCAAAATTGATTTTTGTCCGAACAATTCCTTTATAGCAAAATTTCTTTTTCGAATGTCTGATTCCGACGAGAAAATAAACCGGTTGCAAGCGCGGCTCGACAAGATGGTCGAGTATCAGGATTATTTTTATCGAGAAATCAATTTGATCAACGACGAATTAAAAAATCTCAAAACCGCGCAAACCACATCAAAACCTGCCCCCGAACCGGAACTGCTAATCGAACCGCCGCTCGAACCGTTGCTCGAACCGGAAGTTTCTTTATACCAACCGCCGCCGAAACTTGCCGCGCCGCGACCGGCAACCGAATCGGAGCGAAATTATTATTCAAAATACACCGCTCCTGCAGCCGCGCCGTCTTCGCGCGCCGGGTTAAATCTCGAAGAATTCGTCGGCAAAAATTTGATCAGTTTAATCGGGATAATCATCACGGTTATCGGAGTCGGCATCGGCGCGAAATATGCGATTGACCGCGATTTAATCAGTCCGGCGACCAGAATTCTGCTCGGCTATCTGTTCGCCGCCGGATTGTTCGCAACGGCAATTTGGCTGAAGAAGAAATACTTAAATTTCAGCGCGGTATTGCTCAGCGGCTCGCTGGCGATAATGTATTTTCTGACGTTTTTCGCTTACAGCTATTATTCTCTGATTCCACAGCGATTGGCGTTTGCGCTGATGCTGTTTTTCACGGCGTTCACCGTCGCCGCCGCCCTCAATTACAACCGGCAGGTGATCGCCCACGTCGGTCTCGTCGGCGCGTATGCCGTGCCGTTTCTGCTTAGCAACGATTCGGGCAGAGCCGACATTTTGTTCGGTTATATGACGATTATCAATTTCGGAATTCTGGCGATTTCGGTCAAAAAGTTCTGGAAGCCGCTTTATTATTCGTCGTTCATTTTCACTTGGCTGATTTATTCGGCGTGGTATTTAGCGGGCTATCGCGCGGACGAACATTTTCTCATTGCGTTTGGTTTCGCATTGATATTTTTTCTGACTTTTTATCTCACGTTTCTTTCTTATAAACTGCTTGCGAGAGAAGAATTCAACGCGGAAATCGTCGTGCTGGTTTTGATCAATTCGTTTATTTTTTACGGTTTCGGTTACGCGATTCTTGATAGCCGCGGCGCTTTTGAGCCATATCTCGGATT
>CADCUR010000167.1 GCA_902805935.1 uncultured Pyrinomonadaceae bacterium | reverse complement strand
TAATAGCTGCCAATTCGGTTAAATCGCCGTAGTTGCCTTGCCCGTGCGTGGCAGCGTAACTGATTTCCGCGCTGTGAATGGTGCGGATGGTTGACATCGCCGAGCCTTCGTTAGCGGCGCGACGCGCGGCGAGCAAGTTCGGGATGGCGATGGCGGCGATGATGCCGATGATGACGACGACGATTAATAATTCGATCAGCGAGAAACCTTTTTGATTCTTTTTCATTTTTAATTGATGAACTCCTTTTTGTTGAGTTTCATTGCCCGTTCCGGCGAAGCCACTGCTGCAATCATTGTGCCAGCGGCTCTGCGGAGAGCGACGATTTGGTAAATAGCAGATGAATAAAGGGTTTTATAAAAATTGCGGCGGGCGCGGCACGAAGTCCGGCAAAGGCAAAAACGAGCCGAAACAACAGTTTTTGGCAACTTTCGGTTGACGGGTAATGTTAAAGAGAGCGTGAAATCTTTAATGTTTTCGCCGCTATTAGCCGCTTCGCATCTGCGCTGACAGCGTGCGAATTTCGTGTTTGTCGAGCAGATGCCTGAGCGAGCGCACGGGCATTTGCAGCAGTTCGGCGGCGCGCGTCTGGTTGCCGCCGGTTTGTTTTAAGGCTTCGACGACGTAGGTTTTTTCGAGATTTTCGAGGTGCGAAACGAGATTGATGCCCGATTCGGGCAAATCGAATTCGGCTCGGATGCGCGTTGGGTTGTAGTTGGTGATATGGTCGGGCAGACGTTCGGGCTGGATTTCGTCGGTGCGTTCGAGCGCGACGGCGCGTTCGATGGTGTGTTCGAGTTCGCGGACGTTGCCGTGCCAAGCGTAGTCTTCCAAAAACTGCATCGCCCGTTCCGAGATGGTCACTTCCCTGCCCGTCTGGTCGCAGAATTTTTTGACGAAATGCGCGACGAGTTCGGGAATGTCTTCGCTTCGCTCGCGCAGCGGCGGCAAGGAGATCGGGATGACCGAGATGCGGTAAAACAAATCTTCGCGGAAACTGCCGTCCGCCGCCATCTGTTTTAAATCGCGGTTCGTGGCGGCGATCACCCGCGCGTCAATCGGCATTTCGTCGTGCGCTCCGACGGGGCGCACTTTTCGCTCCTGCAAAACCCGCAGTAGTTTGACTTGCATCGCGGGCGACATCTCGCCAATTTCGTCGAGGAAAATCGTGCCTTTGTGCGCGGCTTCAAACAATCCTTTGCGGTTGGCGTTCGCGCCCGTAAACGAGCCTTTAACGTAACCGAATAATTCGCTCTCCAATAATGTTTCGGTAAACGCTCCGCAGTTAATCGAGATAAAAGGTTTTTCCGCTCTCGGCGATAAATCGTGAATCGCCCGCGCGACCAATTCCTTTCCCGTTCCCGATTCGCCTGTCACTAAAACCGTTGATTGGACTTCGGCAACAGTCTCAATCATTTGGTAAACCGCCTGCATTTTGTCGGAATGTCCGATGATGTTGCGCACGCTGCCGCGCTCGCGCTGGGCGCGTTTGAAGGCGCGGTTTTCGTCAATCAACGCCTGCCGCTCGAACGCCTTTTTGACGATGACTTTGAGTTCCTCGACATCGAACGGTTTTTGGATAAAATCGTCCGCGCCGAGTTTAAATGCTTCGCGCGCCGTGTCAACGGTCGCAAACGCCGTCATCAAAACCACACCGACATCCGGCAGAAATTCGCGCGCCGCCCGCAGCAGCGCGATGCCGTCCATATCCGGCATCCGCACGTCGGTAATAATCACTTCCGCCGGTTCCGTCTGCAGCATTTCGATGGCTTCGCGCCCGTTCATCGCGGTTCGGATTTGATGTCCGTTGCCCTCGAAAACCAGCGTTAAAAGCTGTCGGTAACTTTGTTCGTCATCAACGATTAGTAAATTTGACATTAAAAAAATTTTTAGGAAATTAAAATAAATGCGGGAATCTCTTGAAACGGCAGGAAAATTTTCCGCTCAATTCATTTTCACAGAAAACCGGTTGTTATGACAAGAAAAATTTAAAAGCCCGAAACGCAAGTGCGCCGCCGGACGTTAAATTATTTAAGGCTCAATTATTTAACATTCAGGAAATTTTCCAGGCGCGAAGATTGAAAGTTGTCGCCCGCCTTCTCCGTCTCGTTTAAAAAACCTTGATTTTTAATTTCGATAGGCAGTTCGACGGTAATCGTCGTGCCTTCGTTCTCCAAACTTCGCACGTTGATGGTGCCGTGATGGTCGCGGACAATTTGGTAAACGATTGACAATCCCAAACCCGTTCCGCCGGTCGTCGAATTGGAAAACGGCTCGAAAAGCTGTTCGACCTGGCTTGCCGGCATTCCGCCGCCCGTGTCGGCGAATAAAATTCGGATGCGCTCGCCGTTTAATTCTTCGAGTTTAACGGTGAGCGTTCCGCCCGCCTCCATCGCCTGAATCGCGTTGCGCGCCAAGTTCCAAAAGATTTGTTTAAGCTGCGTCGAATCGGCGGAAATTGTAACCGGGCAGGCGGGCAGGTCAGGTTTTATAAAGTGATGTTCTTTCACGTCGGGGCTATGCTTTAGAAGCGTCAGAGTGTCGTTGATCGCTTCGCACACATCAGTTTCGGAAAAATTGGCGACGCGCGGGCGGGCGTAAGTCAAAAAATTCGTGATGATTTTGTTCAGCCGGTCCGATTCGCGCAAAATGATTTCCATCAAAGACGCCTGCGAGGATTCGGGCGGAGTCTGCGACTGCAAAACTTGTATCGCGCCGCGCATCGCGCCGAGCGGATTGCGGATTTCGTGCGCGAGTCCCGCCGCGACGCGCCCGACCGCCGCGAGCCGGTCTTTGCGGCGCACGCTTTCCTCCATCGAACGAATCTCGGTCAAATCCTGAAACGTCAGAATCAAGCCGGTTTTTTCGCCCGATTCGCTCGACAACGGCGAGATAGCGTAACCGACGCGCACGGCGAAATTTTCCGGCGTGATAACGTCGGTTTCAAAACGCGGCGGTTGGTCGCCGGTCGCCGTCGCGTCGAGCGAATCGGCAATCGGCAATTCGATGTTTCCGAAAAGACCGTAGATGGATCTGCCGCGCATCTCGTCGGCTTGATAGCCGGTGATTTCGGCGGCGGTCTGGTTAAACGTATAAATCGTTCCGTCCAAATCGGTCGTAATCAGTCCCGAACGAATTGATTCGATAATGCGCTCGTGCAGCACGCGCAAATCGGCGAGCGTTTTGGTGGTTTCCTTTAATTGCTCGCCGGAAGCGTGGCGGTCGGAAAGCCTTGAGGCGAGCAGCCCGACTACTAAAAACGCGACGCTGTGAAAAGCGATAATCTGAACCGCGCGCGAAGTTTCCATCGGCACGGCAGACGAATTAATAATTGAGAAAGCGGTTAGAACCGCCAGCAGCGCGAACAGAAACACGCAGACCGCCGCGCTCACGAGCGTATCGGAGGCGGTCAAAAAAAAGCTCGAAACGGCGATGATGACGATGTAAAGCGTTATATACGGCGAAGTCAAAACGCCCGACTGCCAGACGAGCCAGGTCACGAGCAGCGCGTCGAACGTTAACTGCACGCGGATTTGCCAGGCGTATAGTTTGCTGAACCGCGCGGCGAAAAAATAAACAATCGTCAGCCCGACCGCAACCAGAAAAACCAGAAAAAGCCCGCGCGGAAAATCTTCAAACGATAGTTTCAGATGCCCGGTGTGCCAAATCCAACTCGCCACGAGCAGCAGGAAAATCGCCAGCAGCCGCCCGATTATCAAAGTCTGAATTTTTTGTGTTTGACTGCTTTCGGTCGAAAAAAATTTCTCGTTTATTTTCATCTGGGGTTTGAATCGTCCGACTGAACGATCAGTTGAATTTTGAATAGTAAATGTAAATGATAAAAGAATAAGACCAACGTCTTTGGGGAACTATATGGTTTTGGACGCGAGCGAAAGTTTCAAGGCGAAAAGAACCGAAGTCGCGCCCGGCAAACGCTCGGAGCTATCAAAGCCGCCCTCGCCGAATCGGAACATTGTTTCGATGGCGACATCGCTAAAATAACATTAAACGACGGCGAAATTATAGTCAAAACCTGCGCGAAGCCGTTGACGCTAAAGCCCGCGACCGCCAACCCGGACGCCAAAGAATTCCTAGTTTTTATCGAAACGCAAACAAGGCGATTGTTTCGGCGAAGACGACCTCGAAAGATACGACGACGATTTCGGAAGAATGAAAAAACTGAAAATCGAAAAAAGAACGGTGGAATTTGATTTAACGGTTCGGTTTTCGCTTTTCAGTTTTCAGTTATTTTCCAAACCGCTTCCAATAAATTTTCCGCCGTCACGTCGGGTTTTCTCGTCAATTCCCGCGCCGCATTTCGTCCGTAGCCGGTTAAAACCAGTGCCGTTTTGATTTCCGCGTTGAACCCGGTTTCGACATCAATCGCCTTATCGCCGATCATCCACGAATTTTCCAAATCAATCGAAAATTTTTGCGCCGCCTGCTCGATCATTCCCGTGTTTGGTTTGCGGCAGCGGCAGCCGTCGGTCGGCAAATGCGGGCAGAAATAAAAAGCGTCGAGTTCCAAATCCGTCTTCAGTTGCGCGTGAATGGCGTGCATCGCGGATTCTTCAAAAATCCCGCGCCCGACGCCCGATTGATTCGTGACGACGACGATTAAAAAGCTGCTTTCTTTGAGCCGCCGAACCGCTTCCGCCGCGAAAGAGAAAAGCCGCAAATCTTCGAGCCGCGAAAGAAAATTTACTTCCTCGATTAAAGTTCCGTCGCGGTCAATGAAAGCGGCTTTTCGTTTTTCAATTTTTGTCATTAGAGGTAAGAGCTTTATATCTTCAAACGGTTACGGATTCAAAATAATTAATCAATTTGTTCTGCGCAGGCAAGTTTAACTGAACGATTTCAAAGTAAATTTCAGGATAAAGATAATCCTCGCCGCTTTCGTCAACGATTCTCAACTAATCTCGCGGATCGTTATCGAGCGGTTCGAGAATCGGGTAAAGTTTGTTCGGTGCAAACGCGCCTTCATCGTCGTCTTCCGGACACAATGCAAAACCGATAATTTTCATAATCTTAATCTAATAACCGCTTGATTTTTATTTTTCTTTTGCCGATGCCGTGACATTCACACTAATGCAGCTCGGCAAGCCGAATTTCGCCGCTATACAATTCGACACGCGCCTTTCAACTTTCGCCAATTTTTGCCGCCGTATTTTTGACGAAGCAATGTTAATTCATCAATTGAGAATCGCTGGGCAATGATTTCCACGTTTTCGATTGGCTCGAAATACCTACGAAATTTTATCATAAATCATCTGAACTGCTTTACTAAAAACTTCGTCAGCCGAAATCCGTGTCATACAGCGGTGGTCAATCGGGCAGTCGCGCAGCATACACGGCGAGCATTCCACATTCTTATAAATAATTTCCGCGTTCCAGGGTCTGGTCGTTCGCGGATTGGTCGGACCGAAAATCACCAATGTTTTTGCGCCGACGGCAGAGGCGACGTGCGCCAAACCCATATCGTTCGAGACGAGCAAATCAACGAGGCTTAAAATCGCCGCCGCTTCCGCCAAATCGGTTTTGCCCGTTAAGATAATCGGTTTGTTCTTCGAGCGTTCGTAAACCTCGTTCGAGACTTCTAGTTCGTCCGCCGCGCCGACGAGAATGACATCGGCGTTTGCTTCGTTTTGCAGCCGGTCATTTAATTCGGCGTATCTTTCCGCCGACCAGCGTTTCGCCCGCGAATTGGTCGAACCGACGCCGAGGGCAACGACTTTTCTCGACGTATTAACGCCGTTTTCCGCCAGCATTCTTCGCGCCCGCGTTTTTCTGTCGCCGGAAACTTCCAAATCAATTTTCGGCGCGTCGGCTAAAACGGTTTCCGCGCCGACGATTTTTTTCTCGACTGCCGCAACGAGATTTAAGTAGTAAAAAACTTCGTGACGCGTCGTTTTCCATTCGGGAACGGTTACGGCGTCGGTCAACAAAAGACCGCGCGCGTCCGTAGCGTAACCGAATCTTTTCGGAATCGAGGCGAGTTTGGCGACCAGCGCCGACTCAAACGAATTCGGAAACAAAACGGCTAAATCGTAATTTTTCTCTCTTAAAATTTTCGCTTGCGCCAGCGCGTCTTTAATCTTCGATTCGGTTTTCTCGAAAGTCAGAATCTCGTCTAAAAAATCCGCGTCTTCGAAAATTCCCTGCGCCCACGTGCGCGTGTGCAGCGTAATATTCGCCGCCGGAAAAACGCGGCGCAGTTGGCGCAGCGCGGGAATCTGCATCACGGCGTCGCCAATCCAATTTGTTCCGCGCACGACGATTTTCATAAGAGAATTTTCCCAGTATAAAGAGAAAATTTAACGCAAAGGCGCAAAATAAAACCGACAACGCTTTCGAGATTTTTTTTAATTGTCTTCTCTTTCTCTGCGTCTTCGCGCCTTTGCGTTAAAAAACTGTTTTTAAACCTTCGTCCAAACTGATTTCCGGCTTCCAGTCCAATTCCTGTCTGATTAAAGACAAATCCGAAACGTAATTCATCGGCACGGGCGCAGGCAGCGGGTTGGCTTCGTCAATCGAGGTTTGATAACCCGAAACGGCTTCGAGCTTTCCGAATAATTCGCGTAAGGTTAAGGCGTTCTCGCGTCCGCCGCCGAGATTGTAAAGCCCGTGCCGGATGATCGAATCAATGAACGCCCGGCACGCTTTGGCAAAATCTTCGACGTGCAGCAAATCGCGGCGCGGCGCACCGTTTGCCGGAAGCCGCAGCGGTTCGCCCGTGTTAAAGGCGTCGGCGTAATGCGAAACGAAATTCGGCTGATTGCCTTCGGACTTCGGCGCGTAAACGGTCGAGAGCCGAAAAATGCAGGAACGAAAATTGTTCTGATTGGCGTAAAATTCAACGTAGCGTTCGGCAATCAGCTTTGACCATTCGAGCGCGCTTTGTCCGGCGTAAACGGTCGGGCAAGTTTCGGGAACTTCCGGATAGTTGTCGGCGAATCTGCCGTAAACGTCTTTGGTCGAAGCGAAAATAAAAACGGAATTCCCCCGCATCGAGCGCAGCAGATTGACTGTGCCTTCAACGTTCGTCAGAAAAGTCATCTCGGCGGCGTCGGGCGATTTGTCCAAAAGCGCGGCGAGATGAATCACAACGTCGTAACCTCCGGCGCGCGAGGCGTCCTGCATATTCAAAATATCAAGCCCCGCGCGGCGCGAAAAATCGTCGGCGCCGAAAAAATTTCTAATGTGCGTTCCCAAAAATCCGCTTCCGCCGGTAACGAGAATCTTCATTTTTTTATTATAGCCAAAAAGATTATGAGATGGTGAAGCGATGAGACAAAGCGACGTGAATCTTTTTTCATCGTTTCAATATCTCATCGTCGCGCTCGCGCAGGCGACGCGCCGGATGTTTGAAAGCGATGCCGTAATGTTCGTTTGATTTCTTAATGCCAAGATGCCGATGCGCAAAAATAAAAAGAAGAAGTTCAAATGACTTTGTTTTTACTTGGCGTCTCGGCGCTAAAATCCCCGCGAATAAAAAGCTAGACACGATACGGCGAAAATTTATAGTATTAAACAGGCAACCGCCCCGTGTGAAAATTCACTAATCATAAACGACAATCCGAAGATGCCAAATCAAATCCAGGTCAAAAGTCGAAAATCGAAAATGCCGCCGAAAAATTGGCGCAGCGGTTTGCCGGTCAAAACTTATCAAACGCCGACGCCGTCTTTTTTCCGCCGCATCTTTCGTTTGATTTTCAATCCGGCAACCGTTCTGACTTCGCTGGTTTTGCTTTTGGGCGTTTTTCTCACTTTAACTTATTTCTGGTTCGAGTATTCCGACCGCGTTGACGGACTGCTCAGAGGCGAAGTTTTTACGCATTCGGCGGGTATTTATTCCGCGCCGAAAACTCTAAAGCAGGGCGAGGAAATTTCGGCGGAAAATTTAGTTACTTATCTGAAATCGGCGGGTTACATCGAAAAAAATCAGCAAGCCGCCGCTTCGCGCAGCCGTTACCGCGTCGCCGCCAACCGCGTCGAAATCGAACCGGGCAACACGGCGATGATTGACGGCGCGAAGAATTTTCCCGATTTAGTCGTCGAATTTAAAAAGGACGGCAAGGCGGTCGCCTCCATCACCGACAAAAATTCCGGGGCGGAAATAAAAAAAGCTAATATCGAACCAAAAATTTTAAGTTCGATAGCGGCGGAAGGCGACGGTCGCCGGAAAATCGTCACCTTTCAGGATTTGCCCGCGCATTTGATTAAAGCGATTACCGTTACCGAAGACCGCGCGTTTTTCGAGCATTACGGCGTGAACTTTCGCGGCATCGCCCGCGCTTTGTGGCGCCGGTATGAAAAAGAAGACGACAACTCGCCGCTTGCCAACCAGGGCGGATCAAGCATCACGCAGCAGCTCGTCAAAAACCTGCTGCTGAACAACGAACAGACGCTTGAAAGAAAAGCCAAAGAAGCGTATATGTCGTTTATTCTCGAAACCCGTCTGACGAAAGAGCAGATTTTCACGCTTTACGTCAATCAGATTTACCTCGGACAGCAAACGGGCGTTTCGATTTACGGCGTCGGCGAAGCCTCGAACGCTTATTTCGGCAAAGACGTTTCCGCGCTCTCTCTGCCCGAAGCCGCTTTTCTCGCCGGAATCATTCGCAGCCCGAATCGTTATAATCCGTATAAAAATCTCGAACGAGTAACCGAACGCCGCAATCAGGTTCTCGATTCGATGCGCGAAGCCAATGAAATTTCTTTTGAAATATCGGAACAGGCGAAACGCGCGCCGCTCGATTTGCACCGCATCGCAAGCGGCAGGCAGTTGGAAGGAATGCCGTATTTCTCGCAGTTTGCGATTGAGGAATTGCCGAAAATCGCTCACGACCCGGAGACTTTGCAGCATTCGCGCGTTTACACGACGATTGACCCGGATTTGCAGCGCGTCGCATATGAAATCGTTAACAAGCGGCTTGAAAGATTAGACAAATATTTTCCGAAAAGACAACCGGGCAATCTACAAGCCGCGCTCGTCGCCATTCGTCCGAAAACCGGCGAGATCGTGGCGATGGTCGGCGGGCGCGATTTTCTCGAAACGCAGTTTAACCGCGCGACCGACGCGCAGCGACAGCCCGGCTCGGTTTTCAAACCGTTCGTTTACGCCGCCGCGGTAAATTCGGCGTATGAAATGAACTCGCGCGTGATGACCGCCGCAACCGTTTTCAAAGACGAGAAAAAAGTTTTCACCTTCGGGCGCGACAGCTATGCGCCGAACAATTACGGCGACACGTTTTCAAATAAAGAAACGACTTTAAGAGACGCGCTCGTCAAAAGTAAAAACACGATTACGGTTGATTTGGGAATGGAACTCAACATCGGCAAAGTGATGAATCTGGCGCACCGCGCCGGACTCCCGAAAGTCGAAAAAGCGTATCCTTCAATGGCGCTCGGCACGGCGGAAGCTACGCCTCTGCAGGTCGCCGCCGGTTACACGATGTTCGCCAATCTCGGCGAACGGGTCGCGCCGTCGGCAATCAGCCGCGTGACCGACGGCAGCGGCAAAACCGTCGTCGCGCCCGCGCCCGAAAAAAAACGCGTCGTGCAGCCGGATGTCGCCTACATTATGAACGACATTATGAAGGACGTGATTAATCGCGGCACGGCGGCTGAAGCCAAAGCCTGGGGTTTTAGAAACGTCGCCGGCAAAACGGCTTTCGCGGGCAAAACCGGCACGTCGCGCGACGGCTGGTTCGCCGGATTCACGCCGGAAATCGTCTGCGTCGTTTATGTCGGCTTTGACGACAACGATGATTTGGGAATGAAAGGTTCGGATTCGGCGATGCCGATTTGGGCGGATTTTATGCGCGAAGCGCTCAGGCTTCATCCTGAATGGAACGGCGATTGGCAGATGCCCGCGTCCATTCGCAAAGCCGAGATTGACTTGCGCACGGGCAACCTGCTGCGCGAACTCAACGGCGCAGACGAAGAAGCCGACGCGGTTAAAGCGCAACATAAAATTGCCAAAGACGACAATGCGAATGCGGAAAATCCGGCTAACGAAACGGCGCTCGAAACAAAGGAAATTTACGTGACCGACGTTCCGGCGGAATTTCGCCGCGTCGAGCTTTTCGTCAGCGGCACGGTTCCCAACAAAACGCTGCTGCCGACCGAAGAAACAATTTTGCCCGAAGAGCAATCAACCGTCACCGCGCCGTCGCCGACTGAGACGCCGTTTGAAACCTGGCAGGAACAGGCGCAACCGCAGCCGACACAGGCAATGCCCAAAAACGCTTTACCGCCGTCTGCCGCGCCGCCGCGCCTGGAATCAAATATTGATTTCGTACACACCATCACAGTGATGATTTGTCCGGTGACGAGAATGCGGGCGACGGTTAACTGCCCGAACAAACAGCCGAAAACCTTTAACGAAGGCGAGCAGCCGAAAGATTTCTGTACGTTTCACGTCAACACGCCGAAATAAGGGATGAAGGATAAAGGATGAGGAATGATGAAAAGATTTGGGCAATGAAGAAGCGTCTTAAAAATTATGCTTTGCGGATTATTCGCCTTTATGAATCTTTGCCGAAATACGGTGCGGTTCACATCGTCTCTCACCAAATTCTACGTTCCGGCACTTCGCCCGGCGCACAATACCGAGAGGCTTGCCGCACCAAATCCAATGCCGATTTTATCAGTAAAATTGAAGGATTTTGCAGGAGTTGGATGAAAGCACCTACTGGTTAGAACTTCTTATTGAAGGCGGTTTTGTCGCTGAAAGCAAATTGAAACCCTTATATGATGAAACGAATGAACTTACCGCAATTTTCGTTTCAATTGCTTTGAAGGCAAAAGAACACAAGTGACATAATAAAATAAAAAAATACTGAGAATAATCAGTATTTTCATCCCTCATCCTTCATCCCTTATTCCTTACTCAAACCTGATTGCCGAGACTTTCCAGCGGATGTTGGCGCGGTCGTCTTCTTTGCTGAAACCGTCCATCGGGACGAAAACCGGAATCGTTTCGTTCGGCTGCAAAGTCGGCGATTGATTCGGTATGACCATCGTTTTCTTTTCCTTGATAATTTTATTTTGTCTATCAATCACGCTGACTTTGACTTCCAAACCGTTGATCGTTTTCGTTCCCTTATTGCGGACGGTTCCGTGAATTGACATTTGCACCGTGCCGAGTCCGAGCGGCGATTCGGTTGTGCGGTCGAAATCGGTCGAGATGACCAGTTGTTTGGTGTATTCCTCGAATTCGGGCGTGCCTTCGAGAAACGCGCCCGCCAGTTGCTGCTGCTTTTGCTCTTCGCGCGTCGGGCTAAAGGTCAAAAGCCACAGCGCGCCCGCCACCAGCGCCGCCGACAGCAGCACCGCTCCGACCAGAACGCCGCTGATGCCGCGCTTTTCTTCTTTTTTTTCCTGTAAAAACGTCTCCATAAAATAAATTTCAAATTTCGGATTCCAGATTTTGTTTGATTGTTAGATTCTTATTTTCGCAAAAAGTTCCCTTTACGTTATCATTTTATTTACGCCGACGAAAACGCTTTTCTCGAATCGAGAACCGGAATGCGAGATTTACAATTGTCACCCGAACGAACCACGAACGCCGAAGACCAAGCCAAACCGGAATACGTCGAAATCGCGCTGCCTTTGCCACTGCGCCAGACTTTTACATACCGGCTGCCGGTCGGTTTGCGCGAGAACGTCAAGTTGGGCGCGCGTCTGCTCGTGCCGTTCGGCAAACGTCAACTGACCGGATACGCCGTCGCGCTTCATACAAAAATCAGTCCCGAACTCGAAATCGAAGAGGAAACGGTAAAAGAGGCGCTCGAACTGCTCGACGGTGAACCGCTTCTGACCGAAGAAATCATACGCCTGACGCAGTGGTCGGCGGATTATTACGCGGCTTCGTGGGGCGAAGTCTTAAAAGCCTCGTTGCCCGCCGGAATTAATGCGACGACCGAACAAGTTTATTCGATTACGGCGCGGGGACGCGACGAGCTTTTGAAAACTTCTTCCGCGACAACCTTAAAATCGCAAATCTTACGTTTTTTAGTCGAGCATAACGAAACTTCGAGCCGTGAATTGACCAAGAAATTCGGCGCGGCGCAGTCGCAGCGCGCGTTGCGCGAAATAATCAAAGCGGGCTGGGCGACGGTTTTCCACCGAACTTTGACCACGCAAATCAAACCGAAACGCCGTAAAGCCGTGCGCCTTTTGCCGCCCGAAACGGATTCGCCGAACCAAAAACCTTTTACCGAAGCGCAGGCGAGAATTGTCGAAACGCTTTTAAATGGCGATGGCGAAGCGAGCTTTACTGATTTAATCGAAAGTGCGGAAGCGAGCGCGTCTTCGATTAACACTTTGGCGAAGCGCGGCGTACTGGAGGTTTTCGTCCAGGAAGTCCGGCGCGATCCGTTGTCGAAAGTTGACTTGCCGGAATTACTCAATCTGACTTTGACCGACGAGCAGACTTCGGTTTTAGCGGAAATAACGGCGGCTCTAAAAGGTGGAAAATACTGTTCGTTTTTGCTGCACGGCGTAACGGGCAGCGGCAAAACCGAGATTTACATCCGCGCGATGCGGACTGTTTTGGAGCGCGGAAAATCCGCGCTGATGCTCGTGCCGGAAATCGCTTTGACGCCGGTTTTCTCGCGTCGTCTGCGCGCGGTTTTCGGCGACGAAGTAGCGATTCTGCATTCAAATCTTTCGACGGGCGAACGCTTCGACGAATGGCGCAGATTGCGCAGCGGCGCGGCGCGAATCGCCATCGGCACGCGCTCCGCCGTTTTTGCGCCGCTGCGCAACATCGGACTCGTCATCGTTGACGAAGAACACGATTCGTCTTATCGCCAGCACGAATCACCGTTTTATCACGGACGCGACGCGGCAATTGTCCGCGCTCATTACGCTAATGCCGTTGTGGTTTTAGGTTCGGCAACGCCCGCGCTCGAATCGTTTCACAACGCGCACAATGGCAAATACAAATACCTGACTTTGCCGAACCGCATCGGCAATCGTCCGCTCGCGCATGCCGAATTAGTTGATATGCGCGAAGTCTTTAAAGCGACGGGCAAAGACACGATTTTTTCCCCGGCGCTGCTCGAAGCAATCGAAGAAACGCACGCCAAAAAAGAACAATCAATAATTCTTTTGAACCGGCGCGGTTTTTCGCAATTCGTTTTGTGCCGTTCGTGCGGCGAAACGATTCGCTGCAACAATTGCGACATCACGCTAACGTTTCACCGGCGCGAGGCGAAATTAATTTGTCATTACTGCAATCACCGCGAGCGAACGCCGCGCCGCTGCCCGGCTTGCGAGTCCCAGTATCTTTATTTTATCGGCGAAGGCACCGAACAAATCGAAGATATTCTGCGAAGAAAATTCTCCGCTCTGAAAATCGCCAGGATTGACCGCGACACGACCGGACGGCGCAAATCTTTTGAGGAAACTTTGATGATGTTTTCGCGCGGCGAAATTGATATGCTCGTCGGGACGCAAATGCTCGCCAAAGGACACGATTTTCCGAACGTGACTTTAGTCGGCGTGATTTCGGTTGACGCTGGACTCGCGTTGCCGGATTTTCGCTCAGCCGAAAGAACGTTTCAGCTTTTAACGCAAGTCGCCGGACGCGCCGGTCGCGGGCAGTTAAAAGGGCGCGTCCTTATTCAAACTTTTTACCCGGAACATTACGCGCTGCGCCACGCCGCGACGCAGAATTACGATAACTTTTACGACGAGGAAATCCGCTTTCGCAAAAATCTGAACTACCCGCCGTTCGTCGCTATCGCTTCGATTTTAATAAAACATCCGAATTACAATTACGCTTTTGATAACGCGCAGATTCTGCGCGAATGTCTGCACCGGGCGAACGCGGAAAAAAACTGCATCGTTTTAGGTCCCGCGCCCGCGCCGCTGGCAAGATTAAAAAACGAACACCGTCTACAGATTTTGGTCAAGGCGCGAAACCGCGCGAGATTGCGCGAGACGATTGATTTCGCGGTTCACGAAGCGCAGGAGAAATTTTGCGACTTAAAGATTGTGAATGTCGAGATTGACCCGGTGAATCTTCTGTAAGCGAGAAATGAGAAGTGAAAACTATAAACAGTTTCACTTCTCACTTTTCATTTCTCACTTCTCGCCTAATTCACCGATTGCGATTTCGCTTCGACTTGTCCGAATTTGACTTGCGTGTAGATTTCTGCCAGAGAAATTTTGCAATTGATTGATTCAATCGAAATAACGTCTTCTCGCGCGTCGTAAATCCGGTAAATCCATTGTTTAGGGTTCTGCTTGAAATAATGCTCGACGCGCATTTCGTCTTCTTTGATGAGCAGATATTCGCGGATGCTGTCCATCGCCAAGTAGCATTCGAGTTTTTTCGTCTTGTCCTGAAAGCTCGTGCTTTTTGAAAATATTTCAAATGCCACAGTTGGGTTCAGCAAGGTGTCGAATTGGTTATCGTAAAACGCCGGAACGCCGCTGACAATAACCACGTCCGGGTAGGAAATATGTTTAGCGTCGAGTTGGACGCGCATATCGTTTACGTAAATTTCGCATTTCTGTCCTTGCAGACGGCTGCCGATGGCAATCGTCGTATTAGTGGCGATTAAATTATTGACACGGTTCGAGGAGGCGGTCGCTAAAATTTTTCCGTCGAAAAACTCGCTTTTGGTCGGACTGCGGCGTTCCATATTTTGATATTCTTCGATTGTGTAGTTTTTCTCGGCTTGGACTGTGTTTTTATCGTTCATAATGCTTCCTTTTTTGAAATTTGTTAATTTGTAATTCGGGCTGGACTACCGGGAAGAAAAAACTCACCGTCGTGGCGCAGCGGCGTTAAGTTTTATAAAACAACTTTAAACTAAAAAGTATGAAACTAGCAACAATATCGCAAGAAACTTTTTCCGTCCTCGAACAAGGCGATGCGGATTTGGAAATCAGAGGCGCGGCGGGACTCGACATCGCCGGTCAGGGAGAAATCACGTTTCTGGCAAATCCGAAATACACGCCGCAAATCAAAACGACCCGAGCGAGCGCGATTTTTTTAAACGAAACCGAACACATCGAACGCTTGGATGTCGCCATTCTGCGGACGAAAGACCCTTACTTGGCTTACACCAGAGCCTTGCGTCTCTTCAATCCCGCGCCCCGATTCGCGCCGTTCATACATCCTTCCGCTTCGATTCACGAAACCGCCCGAGTCGCCGCCGACGTTTCGATTGACGCTTTCGTCGCCATCGGCGAAAACTGCGTCGTCGAAAGCGGCGTAAAGATTTTCCCGAACGCAACAATTTACGACAACGTAAAAATCGGCGCGCATTCGGTAATACATTCGGGTGCCGCCGTCAGAGAGAATTGCGAAATCGGCGCAAATTGTATTATTCACAACAACGCGGTTATCGGCTCTGACGGTTTCGGCTACGCAAAAGACGAAAACAAAAGTTGGCTGAAAATTCCGCAAACTGGAACGGTAGTTTTAGAAGACGACGTGGAAATCGGCGCGAACACGGCGATTGATTGCGCGTCGGTCGGCGAAACCCGAATAAGGCGCGGCGCGAAGATTGATAATTTAGTGCAAATCGGACACTCCTGCACGATTGAAGAAGATGCGCTCATCTGCGCCCAAACCGGACTCGCGGGCAGTTCCGTCATCGGCAAGCGCGTAATTTTAGCCGGACAAGTCGGCATCGCCGGACATTTGCGAGTCGGCGACGACGCCGTGGTGACGGCGAAATCGGCGACGAGCCACGATGTCGAAAACGGGAAAATCATTTCCGGCATTCCCGCCTTCGACAACCGCGAATGGCTGCGCTCGATTGCCGCTTTCCGGCGGCTCGGCGACGTGGCGCGAACCGTTCGGGATTTAACGAAAAAAGTCGAAAAATTAGAGAAAAAGTAATTTGACGCCGCCCAAGCCCCGAATCGAAGCGAATTTCAGCTTGTGAAAACATTGCCGCGAAGATTGCTAAGACTCGCGAGATTTTTACGAATGATTTTCTCGCGGGTCTCTGCGGTTAATTTTTCTATTTTATCAGCGAGTCAACGCCACACGCCGCCGCTAATCGCGGTTTTGGCGCGGCTGATTATTTGTTGTTCGGTAAAATTCAAAATTGAATTCCAGAATTCCGGGCTGCTTGTCCAGCCGACATCCGCCATTCCCGACGGTCGGTTGAAATAGATGAAAAAATCGGGCGACGGCTTTACTCGGTCGTTAACCAGCGCTACAAACGAATTTTCCGCTATCGGCGCGCCGGTTTGATTATTCGAGCCGAATATCCTCCATTCATACACCGGATTCTTATTCCACTTTAAATTTATTCCGACATCGCGGTGAGCGTATTGCAGAAACGCTTCGCCGCCGCCGATGCCGAAGGCGACCGACTCGCCGGATAGAATGTCGCGCTCGCTGCCGTCCGGCAGACGGAAATGAGTTTTCCTGAGCGCAACATCGTCGGTAAAACCGAGATTAATGCCGAACGGAACTTTTTGCCACGTCAGGTATTTTCCGTTTGAACGACAAAACAGATTGTATCCCTGGTTGTTGGTATAGTTGTTCCACGATTGAATGTTCGCCGCGCCATCGCCGATTTTCCATACTTTTACGCTTTCGGGTATTTCAATGATTGCCATAATTTTACTCCTGTGTTTTTTTTGAGAACGCTTTGCCTAAAATGCGTCGTCCGTCGCCGCGTTCCGTTTTAGCGACGGACAATCGGCTTTTCCGATTGAGACAACGTGAAAAGAAACAAACAAAATTTTTAACAAAGCAGTTGTTTGGCGCCCGCGTCTATTGACCCTGCTCGGTATATTTCCCGATACGAGCCGCCCATAACAAAAGGAAATGTTTATGGCTTAGCCTCATACACCAAATTAAAAGGCGTTTCCGTTGCCCGGCGGAAACGCGAAAAACCGCCTTTGGTTATCACGTCTTTAATACGCGATTCGCCCGCTTGCGCGCCCAACGCCAGCCCGACTTCCTGCGACAGCGAAGCTGGCGTGCAAAGCAACGTTGAAGCCGAATAAAAGGCGCGTCCGATTGGATTTAAATTGTCTTCGACTTGGTCGTGGGCGAACGGTTCGACAATCATCCACGTTCCATCCGACGCCAACGATTCGCGCACATGCGCGGCTGCGCCTATGGGGTCGCCCATATCGTGCAGGCAATCAAAGTAAGTGACAAAATCGTAATCGCCGCCGGGAAAATCTTTCGCTTTTGCGACTTCAAACGAAACGCGTTTTGCCACGCCGCCTTCTTCGGCACGTTGACGCGCCGTTTCGATTGATTTGTCATGATAATCAAAGCCCACGAAAGTCGAATTCGGATACGCTTGCGCCATCAAAACGGTTGAAGCTCCAAGCCCGCAGCCGATGTCGGCAACGCGCGCTCCGGCTTTTAATTTCGCTTCCACGCCGTCAAGTGCCGGAATCCAAGAACTGATTAGATTGGCGGCGTAGCCGGGACGGAAAAACATTTCGGTTGCGCGAAAAAGTCCCGCGTCGTGTTCGTGCCAGCCAAAGCCTTCGCCCGTACGAAACCGTTCGGTCAGTTGCGGCACGGCGCGAATCGCGGACACGGCGAGCAGAAACGCGCCCGGCAAATAAGCCGGGCTTTGCTCGTCAGCCAGCGCGAAGGCTTGTTCTTCCGAGAGAAAATACGTTTGATTTGCCGCGTCGTAAGAAACGTAACCGCCCGCCGCCTGCGCGTTGAGCCACTCGCGCACGTAACGCTCGTTCGTGTCAGTAAATTTGGCTAATTCGGCTGGCGTAATCGCTTTGCCTGCCCGCGCCATCGCTTTGTAAAGACCGAGACTTTCGCCGATGACAACCAATCCGGCGTGCATCGTCGCGCCGAAATCCGTAATGCAGTTCCCCAAAAATTGATTCAGTTTTTCTTCATTCATAGCCATAAATCCTCCCTTTATTTTTCAAGCCGGCAAAACAATTCAACAAAGCTCGCCTTTTTTAATCGCTTGACTTTACGCCTCGCGCCGAGCGCGAAGCAGCTAGATAAACATTTAAAAAAGACATCCGAATTTTGTATCGGAAAACGCTATTATTCTGCGGCGCTTATCGGTCAACAAATCACTTATTCCGCCCGCACCCGTTGCGAACAAATTTTTTTAAAACATCTCGTGATTGTGATATATTTGCTTGCATCTTTCGATCAAACCGAACTGTAAATTTTTTCTGCCGAAATTGTCTTGAGAAACCGATGAGATTTCGGTGAGAAATTTGTGAGAGTCACTTATGTCGCTCAAAACAAATGTTTTTTACGATTTCGGAGATTTCCGTCTCGACCTCACGGAAAAGTTTTTGCTGCGCGACGAAAAACTCGTTCGGATTACGCCGAAGGTTTACGAGACGCTGTGCGTGCTGGTCGAAGACGCGGGACGCTTAATTGAAAAAGACGAATTGATGCGGCGCATCTGGCAAGACCGCTTTGTCGAGGAAAGCAATCTGACATTCAATATCAAAATGCTTCGCAAGGCTCTCGGCGACGACGCGCAAAAACCGCGCTTCATCGAAACCGTGCCGCGCCGCGGTTATCGTTTTATCGCCGACGTGCGCCGCCTCGAATTGAAAACCGAAATCGCCGCACAAAACTTCGGCGCTCACGAATCGCTCAAACCGCAAATCGCGCCCGCGCATCACTTCACGGTCGAGCGCCGGGGAAATGTTTTTGCCGTCGCCGACTGGCAGCCGGAGAGAATGCCCGAAGCGGAATCGGCTCTGCATTTAATTTCGCCCGCGCCGCGCCTGCTTTTCGGACGCCGCCGCGAAATCGCAGCGGCGGAAATTCTGCTGCGCCAAGAAGCGGCACGGCTCGTTACCTTAACCGGAGTCGGCGGTTCGGGCAAAACGACGCTGGCGCGCGTCGTCGCCGAAAATTGCGCGCCGGATTTTCCCGACGGCGTTTTTTTCGTCGAGCTCGCCGCGATTTTCAGTCCCGAACTGGTCGCGGCGGCAGTCGCGCAAACGCTCGGCGTAAAAGATTCAGGCGGCGGTTCGCTGCCGGAAACTTTGCAAAATTTTCTGCGAACGAGTCGCGCGCTGCTCGTGCTCGACAATTTCGAGCAAGTCGCGCCCGCCGCCTCTCTGCTGGCGAATCTTCTCGCCGCAACCGCGCGCCTGAAAATTCTCGTTACCAGCCGCGCCGCGCTGCGGCTGAGCCGCGAAAACGAATTGATTGTGCCGCCGCTCGCCGTGCCGCCGCTGACAAATTCTTCCGCGCTCTCGGTCGCCGAAGCCGAAAATTACTCGGCGGTTCAGATGTTCGTCGAACGGGCGCGCGCCGTTCGACCGAATTTCGCTTTATCTGTTGAAAACGCGGCGCAGGTGGCGGAAATCTGCCGCCGGCTCGACGGTTTGCCGCTGGCGATTGAACTGGCGGCGGCGCGCGTCCGACTGCTCAAACCGCTGGAGATTTTGCGGCGTCTTGCAAATCCGCTGCAAATTTTAACGAGCCGCGTCGAAGATTTGCCCGCTCGTCAGCGAACGATGCGCGATACGATTGCCTGGAGTTACAACTTGCTCGGGAAGCGCGAAAAAACGCTTTTCAAGCGGCTGGCAATTTTCTCAGGCGGGTTCACTTTAGAAACTGCCGAAGCGATTTGCGGAAACGACCCCTGCGGCGCGGAAGTTCTCGACGATTTGGAATCGCTCATCGGCGGCAATTTGCTGCGGCAGACCGAAGACCAAGCGGGCGACGCGCGCCTTCTGATGCTCGAGACGATTCGTGAATTCGCCGCCGAGCGGCTTGCCGAAAACGCCGAAGAAGAAACGCGAATGCGCCGCCGCCACGCCGATTTTTTCCTCGCCCGCGTCAAACAAATCGAGCGCGATTTATTCGGAGCGCGGCAGGCGGAGATGCTCGACCGGATGGAAGCCGACCGCGATAATTTTCGCCGCGCGATGGATTGGTATCGAAAAACCGACGGCGAAAACGAATTGAAATTAGCCGCCGCGCTCACTCCGTTGTATACGTTTCGCGGTTATCTGAGCGAGGGCGTCGAACGCCTGTGCGAAGCCGTCGAAGCGAATCCGAACACCGCGCCCGCCGCGCGAGCCAAAGCCTTAGCCTCGCTCGGACAACTGATTTGGGTTAAAGGCGATTACCCGCGCGCAATCGCGGTGTGCGAGGAAAGTTTGTCGCTCGCCAGACGAATCAATTACCCGATGATAAGCGCGCTTTCGCTTTTTTTTGCGGGAATGTCTTACTGGTATCAATACAACGACGCCGAAAAATCAATCGCTTATCTCGAAGAAAGTTTGAATTTATACCGCGAACTCGAATTCGATTCGGGCGTTGTTTTCGCGTCGGTCGTGCTTGCCGCGATTTATCAAACCAACAATGATTTAACGCGGGCAGCGCAGTTGCTCGACGCGAGTATGGCAGCAGCCGAACGCACGGGCAACAATCTGGCGCGCTCAATCGCGCTGGTCAATTACGGACGTCTGAAATTCGCCGAAGGCGATTTCGAGCGGGCGAAACAATTATGCCGCGAAAGTTTGCGTCTGCGCGAAGAGTTATCCGACAAATGGGGTTTGGTGCAGTGTTTAGTGCCGCTGGCGGCAATCGCCGCAATCGGGGGCGAACCGCGCCGCGCCGCGAAAATACTCGGCGCGATAGATCGGCTTCTCGACGCGCTCAACGCCGCGCCGCCGCCGATTTTCCGCGCCGACCACGAGCCGAGCCTCAAAGCCGCGCGCTGCGCGCTCGACGAAAAATCGTTTGCCGCGTCTTTCGCCGAAGGACGCGAATCGTCAGTCGAAAAGATTGTCGAGTTCGCTTTAGAGGACGCGAACAATCAGCCGCGTGATTCCGAAACAATTGACGGGCGAGAGGGCGGACGATTCGATGCCAATCACCGCGCCCGACAATAATGCGGTAAAAGCATTACTTTTAGTTCTTCACCAAATAGCTCGGCTGCAATCTTTTCGCAATATAGAATTTCCATACGAAAATACCGTTCGGCGGAATTTGAAATTTTAACGGCGGTTTTGTCATTATATGATGCAAGAAAAAATTTTTTGGGCGACGGAAACAAAAATTCGCCGTCAATCTATAAATCAATCTGAGTGCGCCGCTCTGCTTTCAGTCGTAGCGCGCGAACATTCGGCGCTCAAGACGCGGATTAAAAATCGGCATTTGCAATTTAATATAACGAACAAGAGAAGCTAAAAATGAAAATAACGTTAAAACCAATCGGTGTCCAAGTAGTAGTGATTTTCGGCGCGTCGAGCGGCATCGGCAGAATTGCCGCGCTCGATTTTGCCAGGCGCGGCGCAAAAGTGGTCGTCGCGGCGCGCAGCGAGACAGGCTTAAAATCGCTGGTCGAAGAAATCGAAGCGGGCGGCGGCACGGCATATTACCAAATCGCGGACGCGGCGAATTTCGAGCAGGTCAAAGCCGTTGCCGACCAAACAATCGAGAAATTCGGCAGGCTCGATACCTGGGTTCATTCGGCGGGCGCGTTTCTTTTCGCCAAAGTCGAGCAAACCGAACCGGAAGAATACAAACGTCTGATCGAAGTCAATCTTTTGGGGCAAATCTACGGCGCGAAAGCCGCCCTGCCATATTTGAAAAAATTCGGCGGCGCATTGATTCACATTTCGTCGGTCGAAGCGTGGCGCACCGTTCCCTTTCAATCGGCTTACGGCGCGTCGAAACACGGCATCAACGGTTTCATCCAAGCACTGCGCGTCGAACTCGCGCATGATGAAATTCCCGTTGCAGTCACGCAGATTTTGCCCGCTGCCATCAACACGCCGATCTACGACAAGGGCAGAAACAAAATGCCGTTCAAACCGCGTCCGGTGCCGCCGATTTATCATCCGCAAATTGTTTCGGAGGCGATTCTCTACGCCGCCGAAAATCCGGTGACGGATTTAATCGCGGGCGGCGCAGGATTAGGCGTGGTTTTCGCCGAACGATTTTCGCCGCGCGTGACCGATTGGGTGACGGAAAAAGTCGGCTTCGTCGGACAAAAATCCGACGAACCGCAAACGGGCGAATTCGCGGGCAGTTTGTTCGAGCCGCTCGGAGAATTCGATACGGTCGAAGGACGCTTTTCCGACGAACAACTCAAGAGCGACCCGATAACGTGGCTCGCAACGCATCCGAAAGAAAAAAATGTCTTGCTCGCCGCGGGCGGCGTCCTTGGCGGATTATTGGCTTGGCGACTTTTATCTAAAACAAGGGAGAACAACGATGCAGGAACTGGAAAGAATGAAAGATAAAAATCCGCAGCAGTTACGGCGCGAGCTGCAGAATTCAAACAAATCCGATTTGAATTTGCGGCGCGGCGTCATTGGCTTGTCGCTCGTCGGAATAGCGGCGATGACCGCCGTCACGCTTTTTCAAACGGGCGTGTTGAAACATCTGCCCGACCCGCCCATTGACGGTTTCGACTCGGACAAAGTAAATTCGTCGGACACGGCTTATGCCCTTGGCGTGCCGGACGGCGCATTGTCGCTGGCTTCTCTGGCGGCGAACATTCCGCTGGCGGCGTTCGGCGGTGAAAACCGCGCTTCAGACGCGCCTTTGATTCCGCTTGCCGCCGCTGCGAAAGCGACGGTCGAAGCCGCCGTCGCCGGTTGGTATTTTTATCAAATGCCGTCCAAAGAAAAAGCCTGGTGCGGCTACTGCATCGTCGGCGCGATGACCAACTGGGGCATTGCCGCTCTGACTTTGATCGAAGCAAAAAAGGCTTGGAAAAGTCTGAAAGGATAGAAAATGGAAAAGGGAAAAAGTTTGGTTGATTTTGCTAACCAAACTTTTTCCCTTTTCTACCTTTTCACTTTTTCACTTTCTATTTTCTATCTTTAAAGCTCTCGAAAAGTTCCGTGTGCCGACTCGTGAGCGGAATCAATCTGCCTCCGATGAAAACGTATTTGACGTTGGTGCGCGGCTCTAAAAAATCGCCGTCGGCGACGACGAGATTGGCGATTTTTCCCTGCTCGATTGAACCCAATCTGTCGGCGACGCCCAAAATCTGTGCCGGGTAAAGCGTGACGGCTTTTAAGGCTTCGTCTTTCGACAAACCAAAGGCTCCAGCGAGTCCGGCGTGATACGGCAAATCGCGCACTTCCGCGCCGCTGTCGCCGGTCGAGATGCAAAACCTGACGCCCGCCTGCGCCATTTTCGCGGGCGCTTCAAACAGATAATCGTAAGCGTCGTCATCGCGCACCGGCAGATTGTAAATGTTCGTATAAATGACGGCGATGTTGTTTTTCTTTAACTCATCGGCGACTTTCCACGCTTCCTGTCCGCCGAGAATAATACCTTTAACCTTTGTGTCGGCGATGAATCGCGCTGCGCCGCGAATGTCGCGCTCGCGTTCCGCCGTAAAGATGACCGGACGTTCGCCGCGAACGTATGGCGCGAGCGCCGCCATTTTCAAGTCAATCGCGGGCGCGGGCAGACTTTTATCTTTGGCATAGGCGTCCTGCGCTTTGGCGTAATTTTCCGCGTCGCGGAAAAGTTTTTTCAAATCCTCGATGCGCTGGTCGCGGCGTTTGACTGCTTCGCCGAAATCAATCGGCGCGGCTTGCGCGAACGGATTAAAACCCCCACCACCGAGCGTGATGCGCGGAAAATTTACCATCAAGCCGAACGTCGGCACAACCGCCATATCGTTCTGCGTCGAACCGTTCAGATTGATGACTGCCGCCTGACCGGAAATGATGCCGCCCTGCGGAATCGAAAGCACGGTCGTGATGCCGTTGACGCGCGTGACGTTAATGTGCGACGAATGCGGATTGACGCCGAGCATCGCTTTGGCATTGGCGTTGTAATCGCCCGTTTCGGCAACGTCAATCGTGGCGGGCGCGCCCTGCCCGACTTCCGCCAAACCCATATTCGTTCCCGCGTCAATCATTCCCGGATAAACGCTCAAACCCGCCGCGTCAATTCGTTGCGCGCCGCCCGGCACGGTAACATTCGCGCCGACCGCCGCGATTTTTCCGTCGCTGATCACGATTGTTCCGTTTTCGATAACCGCGCCGGAAACCGTGACGATTCTCGCGTTCGTAATGGCAAAAGTTCCCGCTTTTCCGGTTTGGTTTTGTTGCGAGCCGTCGCTTTGCGCGAACGCGGAAGATATTAAACCACAGATGAACACGGATAAACACAGATTAAGAACTGATTTTATAATTCGTAATTCGTAATTCGTAATTCGTAATTTCATTATCGGTTTCCTCCGTCGGCTTCGTCCAAGTCTTCCTGGCGGTGTTCACTCGGTCTGGCGGGCGGCGTGCCGCCGCTGCCGGGCGCGCGGTTCACGTCTAATTTTTCCAACGCTTCGCGCTCTTTTTGCAGCTCGGCGCGTTTGGCAATGTCTTTACTGCGGTCGAAATAAATTTCGCCTTCAATCATCGTCAAGTCCGGTCGGGCGTAAACGCTGAACGGATGCGCCGTCCAAATCACGATGTCCGCGTCTTTGCCCGTTTCAATCGAGCCGGTTCTTTTGTCAATGCCGAGCTGTTTCGCCGGATTCAGCGTAATCATCTTCAAGGATTCTTCTTCCGGCACGCCGCCGTATTTCATCATCTTCGCCGCGTCTAAATTCAAGCGGCGCATACGCTCGTTCGAGTCAGAATTGATCGAAACATTGACGCCGTTTTTCCAAAGAATGTAACCGTTATACGGAATCGAATCGTAAGCCTCTAGTTTGTAGCTCCAACTATCGGCGAAAATCGAAGCGGCGGTTCCGCGTTTGGCGATTTCCGGCGCGATTTTATACGCTTCGAGCGCGTGCTGTAAAGTCGCCACGCGGAAACCGAATTCGTCGGCGAGCAGCATTAAATTCAAATGCTCGTCCGAGCGATAACCGTGCGCGTGAACCAGACGCTTGCCTTCGATAACTTCGACGAGCGGATCTAACTCCAAATCGCGGCGCGGCTGAACCGTCGTTCGTTTGGCGCGAAAGTCGTCCCAATCTTTTTTATAATCTCTGGCGCGGATGAACGCATCGCGGATCACTTCCAGCACGCCCATTCGGGTGCGCGGATAACGCGGCGTTTGTCCGGGCGCGGGGTTGAAATTCGTTCTTTTTGGGTTTTCGCCGAGGGCGAATTTTATTCCCGGCGGCGCGTCCGCAATAACAAAATCTTCGACCGGCTTGCCGTATTTGAATTTGACCGTCGAGTTCTGTCCGCCGATGGCGTTCGCCGAACCGTGCAGCAGATTCGCCGCCGTCACGCCGCCCGCCAGTCCGCGATAAATGGCAATGTCGGTCGGATTCAAAACGTCGCGGATGCGCGTCATCGAAGTAACCGAATAGGAAAATTCGTTCACCGCGTCCATCATCGTGTGCGAGTGACAATCAACAATGCCGGGCGTCACGAATTTGCCGGTAGCATCAATCGTCTGCGCGTTCGACGCGGCTTTCAGATTCTTGCCGATGCGGGCGATTTTGCCGTTTTGAATAAGTATATCCGTGTTTTCAAGTGTGCCTTTCGCGGCGGTCATCACGGTCGCGTTGCGAATTAAAATCTCGTTTTTCGATTGCGCCGAAGCGAGTTTCAGCGAAATCAAATTTATCGAAATTAACAATAAAAATACTGTTGCTTTTTTCATTTTTTTATTGGAACGCCAGCATCTTGCTGGCAATCTTTTAATGCCGTCAAGATGACGGCGTTCCTTACGGAGTCTTCGTTCCTCTGAATGGAATCGCGCCCTGCGGACTCGTCATCGTGCCGCTGATGTCATTGCCCGAAACTCGTCCCGTAACGAATAAATCGAAAGTCGAACCGCCGAATTCCACCGTCGTCGTAAAGGTGAAACCTTCCGCCGTTATTTTGCCGTCTTTAATCGGCGTCGTGCCGAGCTGCGTTTGCAGATTGCCGGTTAACGTTTCGCCCTGCTGCGTCAAACTTAAAGTTCCGGCGAGCGATTGCCCGGGAATTTCGATGGTAATCGAATAATTGCCACCGACGTTTGCCGTCGCTGCGGGCTGCGCGCCGCCCGGAGTTGCAGTCGGCGTCGACGTTTTCGGTTTTTCCTTCTGCTCGAAAAGTTTGCCGTCAACAAAAACGTGCGTGATTGTCTTATCTTTGTTAAAAATGTCGCCGCGCGCGACGGTTAAATTTGCAATCTTGCCTCGTTCGATTGAGCCGAGCCGGTCGGCAACGCCCAAGATTTCCGCTGCCGATAAAGTCATCGCTCTGATCGCCGCGTCTTTAGCCAAACCGTTTTCAACCGCTTTGTTGGCGTTCGTTGTAAAGTCGCTGATGCTCGTCATTCCGCCTGATTGAAAAGCGAATTTTATTCCGGCAGTCGCTAGTTGTCCGGCGGTTTTCGGCGTCTCCGCCCGCCGCCTGAGAAGTTCCAGACTTTCCGCGTCGGCTTCGGGCGAAGCGGTCGTCGTGCGTTTCGGGAAATTCAGCGAAAGCAAAACCGGAACATTCTGCGCCTTTAATCTGCCCGCAACTTTCGCTGCTTCCTGCCCGCCGGAAATAATCGCGTTCAAATTAAATTCCTTCGTTAAATCCAATGCGCGGACGATTTCGATTTCCGTGTTGGCGTTAAAGACAATCGGCATCTGGCGGTTGAGAATCGGCAGCAGCGCGTCGAGCGATTTGTCCGCTTCGGGGCGTCGCATTCCGCGCGGATTTTTGTCATACGCTTTACGGTTTTCCTGAAGCCGCTGGGCGTCGAGCAGCATTTGGCGCAAGGCGGAAAAAGTTCCCATCAAAGATGTCGGATATTGACCGGAACGCAAGGTGACAAACGAAAAATGTTCGGCGAACGCCGGACGGATAATCATTTCCGAAACGGTTTCGCCCGCCAGATTGATGACGGCTGACTGACCGTTAAAAACGCCTTCGCGCGAAACGGTCAGAACAGTTGTGAAACCGGCGTTGCGGTTCGTTTCAAACTGCGCTTCGCCCGCTTTTAAGCGTTCGATTGCCGATTCTTCCGGCTGCAAACCGTCGGGGTAATTCGAGTTCGATTGCGGCTGCGTCGTTTGCGCCGCCTGCGCCGGCTGACCGCCGGGACGCGGCGTGGGCGGCGCAGCTAATCCGAGACTCGTATTCGCGTCGAAAAATCCCGGATAAACCGTCAAGCCCGCGCCATCAATTATCACCGCGTCAGCCGGAACACGCGCCGACGCGCCAACCTCTTCAATCAAACCGTCGCGCACGACAATTGTGCCGCGCGAGATGTTCGCGCCCGAAACCGTGACGATTTGCGCGTTGGTTATCGCATAAGCCGAAGGTCTAGTCTGCTGCGCGTGAACATTTAAACCGAAAACGGCGGACGCAAAAAGAGCGCCGCAGAACCACAGAAAAGATTTCTTCATAAAAATTTTGCCGGAAAGATTTGTGTAAAAAAGAAACTGCTTGATTTCTACGCAGTATAAACGAATTTGTTTCAGAATGAAAACGGCTTTTCGATTGAATTGATTCAAAGCGCGCGAATCAAAAATCCTTGTCCGACAGACCGACGCCGAGCAAGACCGCCAGCGTTCCGAATATCGCTAAGCCGTAAAGCCAGCCGCGCTGCGGATTGTTTCTTTTTCCCGTGATGAGATTTCTTTCACCGTCGCCCTTATGGATTTTTTTCAGCTCGGCGTATTCGAGTTTGACCGTTCGCTTTGAGTCAACCTCGACCATCTCAAAGTCGCCCGCTTCGAAGTCGCTGACCGCGCCGTAGAAATCTCGCCCGTCGAATCTGACCGCCGTAATCTTTCCGCCGATTCCGATTTTTTCGACTTTCTTTTTTAGTTTTTCCGCCTTCGTCTGTTTGGTTTTCGGCGAGCTTGCGGAATTCGTTTGAGCGAAACCCGGATGATTGCTCGTGACGAGAATCGCCAGCGTCGTCAAAACCGCTAAGAATATCTGCCGCATAGTTTTTTACTGTATTGCCTGCGCCGTTTTATTTCAAGCGAAGTCGCGGATTTGAAAATTTTCATAATCCGGGCGCGCCGCGATTTTGCTATTTACCAATTCCGGTTTTCCATTTACCATTAGAGATTATGAGCGCAACTATTCTTTTCGACGGAGTTTGTAATTTCTGTAACGGTTCGGTGAATTTCATCATTGACCGCGACCCGGACAAGTATTTCAAGTTTGCGCCGCTGCAATCGGAAATCGGACGTAAACTTCTTCAGGAACACGGCATTGATAAAACCGTCACCGATTCGGTCGTCTTAATTGAAGACGGCAAGACTTACGTCCGCACGACCGCCGCCTTGCGCATCGCGCGAAAACTCAAAGGCGCGTGGCGTTATTTTTATGGATTTTCAATTGTTCCGGCATTTGTCAGAGATGTTTTCTATAAATTGTTCGCCAAATATCGCTACAAGATGTTCGGCAAACAGGACGCGTGTATGATGCCGACGCCGGAAATCCGCGAGAGATTTTTGGCGATGAATTAAAAGGAAGAAAAATTATGAAAGCAATCTGGAACGGTGCAACTCTAGCCGAAAGCAGTGAAACCGTCGTTATTGAGGGAAATTATTATTTTCCCGAAGATTCAATAAACAAAGAATATTTCCGCGCGAGCGAAACGCACACAGTTTGCGGCTGGAAAGGCACGGCGAGTTATTATGATGTCGCGGCTGGCGGCGAAACAAACAAAGACGCGGCTTGGTTTTATCCCGAACCGAAAGACGCGGCGCAGGAAATCAAAAACCACGTCGCGTTTTGGAAAGGCGTTGAAGTTATTGCCTGAAAACATTTTTATGTGACAGAAATTTATTTATCCAAGCATCATACTTTATTCCTTTGAGTTTTTGTATTCTTTAGTTTCAAATATAAAAACCGGTCAAGAGTTTGCGCGCCGGGAAGTTCATTTTTATACGCTCTTAACGCCCGGCGCGAACACTTTTCAATACTGAAGAAATACTCAATCCTAAGGTGTCGGTCTTAACTTAAGCGATGCTGTAACACCGGCGTGATCCGAGCGCATCAAACCTGAAGGCGTGCGGTCAGTCGTCGGATTTTCACCGACCACATCAGCATCAAGCGCTTCAATTTCTCCGCGGATCAGTATTAAATCGAGCCTCTGAAACGGAGTGGTATAAGTGTACGGGTCAGTCAAAAACAACGCCCAAGTGAATCCCGGCTCGTTCGGATGCGTCTGCTCCCAAACATCCCTGAAGCCGGCGTTTAACAGAAGTTGATAAGAAGCATCGTTGCTCTCGGCATCCGAGTTGAAGTCTCCGGCAAATATCAACGGCAGATTCGTATTGCCCGCCGTCTGAAGCAACTCGGCTGATTGGATATAATTGATTATCGGAGAAAACGATTCTAAATGAGTATTGACGAACCGATATGTTTTTCCGCGCATTTTTACGTCAACGGAAATCCACCCGCGCGGAATCGTCAACGTTCCGAGTGTAGCGGTGGGAAGAGTAAGGTTGGTAGTAAATTGCTGAGCTTGTGTACCTTGTAGTTTAAACTGCGAGTTTTTCAAATCAGTCCGCGCCAGCACGACGAGACGGTCGGTAAAGCGCACGTCAAAGGCGTGTGTCTGGCTAAAAACCGCCGGCACTTCAGCATCGAGATTTGTTTGTATTGCGACTGGCGCGTAATGCAGACCGCGTGCGGCGAGTTCGTCGAGAAGCAATTGCAGAAAATCATAAGTTACCGTTTCAGCCGGAGATGGGTCGAAGGGCGCACCAATTCGCCAGAGCGCGACTTCTTGAAGTCCGACCAAAGTTGGCGATGCGGCTTGGATTTCGTCGGCGATTCCGGCAATGCGCTCGGCAGGTTTGCCGGCTTCGACTTCCGAATAAGCCTCGGCGACTTCGGCGACAAGCTGTTCGGGCGTTTGAGCGGCAAAGATTTCACTGAAATCAGTTCCGAGATACATATTGCGCGTCATCACGCTCAATTCGCGGTCACGGTTATTAGCCTTTGAGTTGGACTTTGCGCTCAGCTCGCCGACTTCGGCACAAAGCATTAACACACAAAGCAATAAAGTATAAAATGCAGTTAAATTGAGCATTCGTTTTTTCATAGTAGTTCTCCTTTTTGTTGAGTTTATTGGGTGGAAAATTTGAACGAGTTGTAAATTTATAGTCCAATTGTTACGGTGCAGGGAAGATAGATATAGTACCACCAAAATCGGCATTCTTAACAGCAACAGCTAATACAACCGCTGTAACTGCAACTCCGACTCCGACTCCAATAAGAACTTTAGATGTGGTTGATAATCCAGTACCTTTTACCTGTGCTACATCACTGTAAGCCAAAGTGCTTGTTTGCTTAGTCTTCAAATTGGTAAGAGTAAATGAATCGTCTCCCGCCTGACTGATAAACCCCTTCATTTTTGTTCCATTCAGCATTTTGACGTTGACGCGCGCCTTTTCGCCGGTTCCGCGTCTTGTTACATTTGCTTTAATCTTTTCAACAGCTACGGCATTATTGCTCGTATTCGTTTGCGCGTTAATCAACTGAGGATTTGTGAAAAGAAGCATCAATCCCA
>CADCUR010000166.1 GCA_902805935.1 uncultured Pyrinomonadaceae bacterium | reverse complement strand
TGCAGTTCAAAGGTTGGTTGCCAGCCCAAGAGCAACTAGCAAATTTATGCTTCTCCTCTGCCTAAACTGATGAAAGAGGGATACAAGCCGCGCCAGAGCGAGCCGGAGGAACTGACAAACCCGACGCCGCCAATTTACGCGCACCGCCAAATATCAGCGCTCAGAGTAGGTCAGAGTACTCCCGCCTTCGCGCTTCAACGCCGCCCACACCGTTACAACGATCAAACTCAACCACCGCTGGAAGTGCAGTCGGAATGAGCGACGAAGGAGCGCAGTTTAGCGCCAGGTGCAGCGCGTCATATGGAAGTGCCTCCTTTCTTTTCGGCGGGCCGTCTTCGTTGGGGCCGCCGATGTCTTAGTGGACCGTTTTTCGCACTTCAATTTTATGGATAGCGAACCAGGTAATAAGGTGTTTTATCGCGGGCGCCGTCGATTTCGATGACGCCGTTTTTAACCGCGATTTTTGTAGCCGTTATTTTGCCATCGTGGTCGAGGGCAAAGACTTGCGGCGTTCCGGTACGGCGCAATGTAAGGCGCGCTCTGACTGGCTCCATCAGAATCGGGCCTTTGCCGGGCGATAGCATTGCCGCGCCGTCGGGCGAAAACTTCTGGCCTGTGTTGCGCGCCCGCGCCATCACGACGATCAGCAGATCGTTGGCGGTTACAAGTGTGCCATGCGGTTCGCGCACCGTCAGATAAATCGCGCTGTAGCGGCTTTGCGGTTCGATTGTGACTTTGCCTAACGCGAAGGTGCGACCTTGCGCGAAGCCGACAACCGCTTTTGTCGCGGGTGTGTTCATGGTGAAAAAGCCGCCCGTTGGGGTCAGACTTTCCGTCCACGAAAGCTGTTTGGTGGAAGAGACGAGCGCGCCTTTTTGTTCGTAGGGCTGAAGCAAGAAAACCGGCGTTGCTTCGGCTTTGGACGTGAAATCAACGACACTGCGCGCGACGGCCAGAGCACGGGCGGGAACTTTGGAGGAATCGAGTTCCTTGATATCGTAGCCTTGCACGACTTTGTCGTCGAAGCTGATTTCGCCTTCAAACAGTGAAGGGAAATGAACATTGCGCTTCGCGACGACAGGAGATTCTTGGACGTCGCCGCGTATAGTCTGGCGCGCTACAGCCGGAAAGATGCCCAGTAGCTGCGGCGCGGTCACGTCCCATTCGGCACGGCCCAGACGGTTGGAAAAGGTGCCGTCGTCATCGTTCTGGAACAAATACGAAACGTCCCAGCCTTGCAATCCTATGCCGTAGGCGCCCAGAATCGCTGGGCCTTCCAAACCGTATTCGTTGGGGAAGGTGTGAATCCATTCGGACAGCATGAAGGGTCGGTCAGCGACCTGCTGCATTCCTGATGAAAGCAGGCCCGAACCGGCGCGCGAAATCATCGTGGCGTTGGCCATGCCGCCAAAATAGTTGTGGCGGTCAATGGTACCGACGAGCGCATCGGAATGCAGGTTGGCGAAGTGGCTCAAAGCGCGTCCGGCCTGCCAGTTCGAGCCGACCAATTCGCCTTCGTAACCTGCGTCGCGCATTGCCTTGGTGTAACGGCCGTAGAACTCATCTTGCAGCAAGGTCAGGAACTGTAGTGTGTCGAGCAATCGTCGGCGCCTCGACTTTTGTGAGCCGTTGAGCTGGTCGGGCTCCCAAAACCACGGATTGCCCAGCGGCAAAACGTTGTTGTTCTCCAAACTTTCGCCACCTTCCACTGTGACTTCGCTCGACAGCGCGTTCATGCTACCTTCACCCCATGCGGCATCGAGACCCTTTTGATCTTTATATTTGGCCCGCAGCCAATCGCTAAAACGCTTGCCGACTTGCCGGCGCAACGTCGCGCTTTTCTTGAGAGGATCCATCGAACTCCAGAACAAAATGCTTTGCTCGTTGATAATTTCGATGAACGAAACGGCAGGTTCCTGTGCGTAGGTCAACTTCGTATATGGATTGCGATGCTTGAGCAGGTTCGTGACCTGCGCGATTTGCACAGCTTGCAGCTCGGGCGAATAGTGAATCGCGCTGTGCGGCGTTTCGATGCGCCCATCTTTGAAGGGGCCAAACTCTTCGATCCACGGCACCTGCGCTTTGTCCTTGGTGCCCAGATTGAGCGAACCAAATGTCGCCGATAATTTGACGAAAATTCCTGCTTCTTTCAGCTTGGCGATTTGATAATCGAAGCGATCAAGCGCCTCTGGGTCGAACTCGACGGCGCTGTCTTCCTTCAAAATACCCGCCCAGCCCGAACCATCGGCCCATTTGTGCAGGCGCACGGCGTTGACGCCGTATTTGCGATAAAATAGAGCTCGCTTGTTCGCCAAAGCTTTTTCGGGAGCCGTCGCGCCGAAACTCAGGTTCAAGCCCCACAATTTAATCGGCTTGTTGTTGTAAATCAATCGCGAACTGCGCCGCAAAATGCGTCCGAATTGGCCCGCCGGATGGGTATTCCAATTGTCCATGCCCAGCACGCTCGCGCTTGTGTCGCCGGTCGCGCTCCAGGGATACCAGGTATTGAGGCCTATCTCGTTGGGAATTTCACTCACGCTGCCATACCATTGAACGGTTTCGGGCAGTTCGACTTTAATTGCGACCGACCGCACTTGCCCAGCTTTCAATTTGCCTTTCGCCAGCACGACGCGCGCACCGCCATCCAATTGAATTTCGATAGCCGGATCGAACTTGAGTGTCGTCTCCCGATTGGCGGCATCGGACAGCTTAACGCTCTGCACTTTCTCGCCCAAATTCCCGCGTTCAAACGGAATCTTGACCGTTTTGGCGCCGCCTTGAGATGCAACTTGCGATTCGCGGCCATTGAACGCCTGGCCAGGATTAAAGCCGGCGATCATTAACGTCAGCGGCGAATCGGTTTCGACGCTTGCCGAATAGGTAATTTTTAAGGTGCGCGGGCCGGTTTTCTGCGCGCCAAACACAATTTTGGCGGGCGTTTGTGTGCCGCTCAGTTTGCCCTTAAGTTCGCCGCTTGAAACGCCATTTTGCGCTGTCGTCTGGCCATCGAGTCCCGTATACGCCCAGTTCGGCCCCCACACCGCCCAGCCGAACCGCAGATATTCCTGACCCGCACGCGATAAAACCACTTCGGCCTTGTCGTTAGCGTACGCGGTAATCGGCGCGGTATCGGCAGGCGACGACGCACCTGCTGTCTTTGCGTCCTCTGGCTTCTCTTTTTGCGCTTGCGCGCAACCGGAAGGCCACACGGCGACCATCAGCACGGCGCCAATTATAATTGCTTTGCAAACCATGATAAATCTCCATTCTGATCCGGCATCCGCCGCCGGAAGCGTTGTTGCACGGCCAATATCTACATCGATAGCACTATGGACTTTATTTTCAGATTCTTCACGTTCAACCTGAGATTCATATTCATGAGCCTATTTCCTTTCGCGTGACTAACTGAAATTATTCAGACTGCAATGCCGCGTAGCGTCCTGACGACCTTGATGTAGCCGAAACGTATTAACCGCAGAAACTCAAAACCCGCAGAAGCGTAGAAATGTCGCGCCACCAGAAACCGAAATCGCCCC
>CADCUR010000165.1 GCA_902805935.1 uncultured Pyrinomonadaceae bacterium | reverse complement strand
ACGCCTCGCCACTAATACTGCCGCCGACGGCGCGGACGGCGAGCATCTGCGGGAAAGCGGTGCGCCGGAAGAGCAGCAACAGCCGTCAGAGAATGTGTCGCTGCTCGTTCAGACCAGTCCCGAAAAAAAATACAGCGTCGAGAGCTTGCAGCCGTTTTCGCAGTATCTGAATAAAGAATCTTCGAGCCGCTATCAGGCAATCGTGCTGAAAACCTGGACGGGCGATTACGAATCTCCGTATTTTGAAGTCGGGCTGGTGCATATCAAAAACGGCGACCACCGCAACGGCGTGGTGCGCGCGCTGCGCGTCAGCCCGTTTCACGTCACGTTTCACCCGCTCGACGAAGCGTTTTTCGAGTATGTGCATTCGCATCTTTACAACGCGCAGGCGCAATCTTTAGCGCTCGAACACCAGCAGAAAAGACAATCGCAGAAAACGAAAAATTGGGGCGAAGGTCAAACGACTTTAAGCGACGAGCAGGCGCGCGCGGCGCAGGCAGTGACCGAAGCCGATTACGCCAACGAGTCCGAAGAATGGATTGATTTGACGAATCAGGAAGAATACGAACGCAACATCCGGCGCAGCGAATCGGAATTGACAACGCAGGAATTTATCCGTTTGATTTTGATGGAATTCCTGCGCTCCGGCTCATCCGATATGCACATCGAGGCGGGACAGCCGACCGGTCGCATACGGTTTCGCTACGACAGCGAAATGTTTACGCGCTGGGACAACATTCCGTTTGTCAAAATCAAACAACTGTCAATGGGAATGGCGGAAACTTCGGGCAAAGACGCGACGCAGATGAAGTTCAAAGACATTGACTCGACGATTAAAGTGCGGGCTTTGCGCGACGGGCGAACGGCTGACGTCGAACTGCGGTTCGCGTCGCAGCCGACGCTTTACGCGCCCTCGATTGTTTTGCGCTCGCAATTAAAGCCGATTCGAGATATCGGCGCAGTCGGTTTTTTGCCGCGCCAGATTGCCGATTTGAAAGCGGCTTATTCGCAAAAACGCGGCATTCTGACGATTACCGGCGCGACCGGCTCCGGGAAAACGAACACGCTCGAAGCCATCTACGCCGCGCTCGAAGAACCCGACATTTATAAAATCATCGAAATCGGCGAGCCGATTGAGATTCGTTCGGCGCGCCGGACGCAGATGAGCCTGCGTCCGAACACGCCGTTTAGCTGGTGGGACGCTTTTTACTCTTGCCTGCGCGCCGACCCGGACATTATCGGCATCGGCGAACTGCGCTCGGTCGAGCATGTTTCGCTGGCGATTAACGCCGCGCTGACCGGACATCTTGTGCTGGCGACGTTTCACGCCGCGAGCGTCGAAGATACTTTGTCGCGTATGTTTCAGATGGGACTGCCGCGCGAAAATCTTTCGACCGGGATGAATTTGATACTCGCGCAGGCGCTGGTTAAAAAACTGTGCGAAAGATGCAAAGTCGTTGACCAGCATCCGTCGGACGTTTACGAACGGGAAATATACAAAAGCGTCGGCTGCCCGCAGTGTTTTAACAAAGGAACGCGCGGGCGAACGGCGATGACCGAGCTGCTTTATTTTAACGACGAAGTAAAGGAATGGATTCAGAACCGAAATTTAACGGCGCGTGACGTGGTGCATAAGGCGATGGACGCGGGCTATCTGATTCCGATGAAAGCCGTCGCGCGGGAAAAAGTTCTCGCCGGAATTACTTCGGAACAGGAAGTCGCCGCCGTTCTCGGCTTGGTCGAAAGCAAACGCCAGTATGCCAATTACTCGTATGCTAACGCCGCCGCTTCCTCGGCTGAGTCCTCAGCCATACAGGAAACGATTAATCAGCACGAGGAAATCATCGAGGGCGAAATAGTCGGCTG
Source organism: uncultured Pyrinomonadaceae bacterium (assembly GCA_902805935.1). Classification (GTDB taxonomy): domain Bacteria; phylum Acidobacteriota; class Blastocatellia; order Pyrinomonadales; family Pyrinomonadaceae. The sequence goes on along the minus strand of CADCUR010000165.1, from coordinate 1,677 downwards.
ACGAAACGTTTCGGCGGCGACAATTCAGCAGCCGAAATCGTTTACCGGCTCGAAAGTTTTAATTATTTTTATTTATAAGGAACGCTATTTATGAACGAAGTTAAAAACACTTTTAACGCTTCGGGAGCCGGAACAAGAACCGCGCCCCTGCGCCCGAACAATTCAGCCGCCAGCCGCGGCGCTGCTCCGGCGGCGGCGGCGGGGAAAGTTCGCCCAATCGCGCCCGCCGGACGGACATTTAACGTTCAGTCAAACGCCGCCGAACTCGGACGCTCGGAAAACGGTTTTAATTTTACGGGCATAGATTCGCTCGGCGAACCGATTAAAGGATTCGTTCAAACGACCGAGGCACTGCTCGCGGCTAAAGAACTCGAAAGAGCCGGAATCAGCGTTCAATCAATCAGCGAAAAGCGTAGCGGACGCCAAAAAAATCGTCGCCCGACGAGCGTCGAACTCGCCACGCTCGCCGAACAGTTCGGCGATTTAATGGAAATCGGCGAAAGCCCGACGCAGGTTTGTCGCCTTTTAGCTTTTGCCCAAACCAATAAAGTTTTGGCGAGCGCCCTTCTGAACGCCGCCGAATTGGTCATCAACGGCTGGAATTTGTCGGAAGCCTTCGCCGCGCAGCGCGACCACAAAGGCAAACCGCTTTTTCCCATTACTTTTATCTGCGCCCTGCGCATCGGCGAAGAAGTCGGAACGGCGACCGATTCCGAAAGCGGTAAAAACAAGAGCGCTTTTCTGCTCACACTGCGCCGGTTTGCCGAGGCGGAGAAAAAGGCGGACTCGATTCGTTCCAAGATTCGTTCGGCGATGATGTATCCGGTTGCGGTCATCGCCTTTTGTATCGTCGCCGTCGGCATCGTCGAGTATTTCGTCATGCCCAAAATGGTCGAGCTGTACACCTCACTTTTAACCGGCGAGGACACGCAATTGCCTTTGATTACGCGAATTATGATCGGCGGTTCGGACTTTTTAATCAGTTATTGGGGAATCGCGTTTATGATTGCGGTTCTCATCGGTTTAGTCTTTTTCGTGCGCTGGGCGAAATCGCCGGAAGGCAGCAACCGGATAAAAGTCGCGTCTTTGCGGATGCCGGTTTTCGGATCGTTTTTCCGGCATTATTACGCCGCCCAAACTTTGCGCACGCTCGCAATGCTGGCGTCGGGCATTCCTTCGATGACCGAGCGCTTTTTGGTCGCCGCCGAAACTTCGAGCAACCCCGAATACACCGAAATGCTTTTGCACGTGCGTCACCGCTTTATGACCGAATCAACCGATTTGCACAAATTGTTTGTGCCTTATCCGTTTTTGATGGGCAAGGAATTTGCGGGCGTTTTGATGACGTTTGAAAAAACCGCCGATATGCAGACGACGTTCCATAATTACGCTAAAGTCGTCGAAACGCGCGCCGAACGCGAACTCGAAGCCGTGTTGTTCTGGCTGCAAAATTTCGCCATCGTGCCGGTCGGCATTTTCGTCGGCTTTATCGTCGCGGCTTTATACAGCCCGATGTTTGAATTAGCCGGAAAAATCGGCAGCAAATAAAACTGTGTCTAGTTTCGCAGCGGAAAGTAAGACAATGAAACAAAAGAGCGACAAATTTTTTAATCAAAACGGCGTAACGCTGGTGGAACTGCGGGTAGTCATCTTGGTTCTCGTGATTGTTTCGACGAT
>CADCUR010000164.1 GCA_902805935.1 uncultured Pyrinomonadaceae bacterium | reverse complement strand
GAGTTACTGCTCGATCGAATACTCGAACTGCTCAGAGAAAAGCAACTGATCAAAGAACGAGGCAAACAGCGCACTGATTCGACGCATGTTCTGGCGTCGGTCCGGGTGATGAACCGCCTGGAGTTGATGATGGAGACGCTGCGCGCCGCTTTGAACGATCTGTCGGAGGCGGCGCCGATCTGGCTGAGCGGAATCGCGCCTGCGCAATGGTTTGTGCGTTACGCGGCACGCATTGAAGACACGCGCCTTCCGCGCACCGAAAAAGCCAGAGCCGAGTTAGCCGAAGCGGTCGGTCGAGACGGCTATTATCTGATCGAGCGGCTAGCCGGCGAGCAGCCGGATCTGCTCAAACGTGAAAGCGTTGAGACGGTGCGGCAAGTCTGGCAGCGACATTACACTCGCGACGAGGCGGGCGAAACGCAGTGGCGGAAAAGCGAAGAACTCGGTCCAGCAGCCGAGGCGATCGAATCGCCTTATGATCGGGAGGCGCGTCACAGCCGCAAACGAGATCTTGTTTGGACCGGCTATAAAGTGCATTTGACGGAGACGTGCGATGACCGATTGCCGCGACTGATCACGAACGTGCTGACAAGGGCGGCGACCGAACAGGACGTGTCGATGACAGCCGGCATTCACCAATCACTGAAAAAGAAGCGATTACTGCCGGCGCGTCACCTGGTCGATACCGGATATGTCGACGCCGAACTGCTGGTCGAAAGCGAAAAGGCTTACGCGGTCGAACTGTTCGGACCGACGCGGCTCAATCCAAGCTGGCAGACTCGGACGGGCGGAATCGATGCTACTCAATTTAAGATTGATTGGGCAAAGCAATCGGCGAGTTGTCCCGAGAGCAAGTCGAGCAGTTACTGGCACGAATATCAAAGCAAAGCCGCCGGGCGAGCAGTCGTCAAGATCAGATTCAGCGTCAAGGATTGCCTTGCCTGCGGCAGCCGCGCCAAATGCGTGCGCGCTGCCGGAGCGGGCAGATCACTGCAGGTGCCGGGTCGAGAGCTTTACGAAGCGCTCGAGAAAACGCGCGGTAAACTGGCAAGCGAGCGAGGGCGTGAAGAATACAAAAGACGAGCCGGGATCGAAGGAACGATCTCGCAGGCTGTCAGGCGCGGAGCAGCGCGGCGGTCGAGATACCGCGGGATGGAGAAAACGCAGCTGCAGGAAGTAGCCGCGGCAACGGGCATAAATCTCCTGCGGACGATCAATTTTCTTGGCGGGAAAATGATTGCAAAAACAAGAGTTTCACGATTCAAAAGACTTGCTCTTTGAATTGGACAACAGTATCGGGTCCTTTATGATACAAATAATCTACTATTTCAAGTGTCCTCAAAAGAGTGTTTTGAAACATACAATTGCTAAATAATTTCCTATGAAATCTTTTGACCTTAGCTCTTCAACTATTAGTGAGTACGTGGAGCGGTTGTTTCTGCCAGCCAGATACTAAAGCGTTGCCAAAGATCAAGGACATTCGGGCGGTTGGCGATGGTGTGCCATTCACCCTGATAGCGAACAAAAACAGCCCGCTTGTCTTGCCGGTAGAGGGCAGTAAAAAACTCCTCGGACTGCTGAATCGGAACGAAGTCGAGATCGCCGTGTACCAGCATGAGCGGCGTCATTACTTTGTCTGCCTGCAGAATAGCGCTGCTTTCGCGGTATCGACTAGAAAAAGCCCAGGGCGCTCCACCCATTCCGCCGTAACCCTTTTCGAGTTGGAGCATCCGTAATACAGCGCCCGATTGCGGATGTCCAGCATCGCCGTAACGATGCTGCCCGTAAAACGTGCCGTAGAGACTCACAAGATTCGAGAATCCGGCACTCGCGATGGCTGACCGAAATCTATTCGTTTGAGTAAGCAGCCCGAGCACGGCAAACCCGCCGTCGCTTTGCCCCAATACGGCGATTCGATTGCTGTCGGCGATGCCGCGTTCAACGATTGCATCAATCGCCGGCAGTACGCCGTTCGGGAGTTGCTGTAGTGACCGGGATTCGTCCTCCGGCATACTCGGCAGCAGTACGCCGTAGCCAAGCGCGGCGAAAAGCTGCGGATGCTCAAAATTCGGTTGAAGCAGTGAGAAACTGCCTGGCGCCGTTTGTCCGAAAGTCTGCCCCGGATACACAATCGTTACAATCGGAATCTTCGTGCCAGGCGTGTGGTTCGGGGGTAGCAGAAGCCAAGCCGTTAAATGCTTTCCGTCTGATGATTTATAAGAAATCAATTCTGCCGCGCCCAGTTTAATCTCACGCACCCATTCGTTGGCTTCCCAGACGGCGAATGACTCAGTTAATGACTGCCCTTTCCCGCCGACGATCCAGAGCTTGGAACCTTCCGAATCGTTTGTTATGAAGAGAGCGGCATCGCCGCCAGGCGCAGCCGACAGCAGTCGAGCTCCGGGCTTAGGGGCAGGAATAGCGGCTCTTGGTGTTCTGACAGTCGAAGGATTCGCTGTCATCGATGATGAATCCATTAGGTTGCCGGTTTGCGCGTCAATTACGTTACGACTCGTGCCCCAATTTACTGCATCATACGCTTCATCAACCGTTTCAAACGCGAAGTAGGATGAAACGGGCTGATTGGGAATCCCCGGACTTTCCCGAAGAAAAGAGATAAAACGTCCGTCCTCGGATACGGACAGGCGGTGAATACCCCCTTGCGCCAGCGTCCTTTGCTTGCCGGAACGAATATCCACTATCTTTAGGAGCGCATTCGGCGTATCAGATTTTGCTATCCCCTGTGACTCCAGGACAGAAACCGTCGGCGCTTTCATTTCAGCGGCTCTTTTGTATCCCTCGGCAATCTTTTGCCCGCGCGTTATACGAAAATAGAGCGGACCACTTTTTTCCGCTTCTTTTTCCCACGCAACTATTGCTATCTGATTGTTGCCCGCCCAAGCAATCGGGTTATCAAGGAGACCGATTTTTACATCGAACCCTGTCAGCGGTCGGGCAGTTTTCGTGCCGACGGTCCAAATCCACGGCTGCACAACTGCATTCTCATCTACCGATAGAAAAGCCAGATGCCTGCTGTCCGGTGACCAGATCGGGTTAAAGAAACCGATATAAGCCGATGATGGCGAGCTGATTATGCGCAAGGAGCGGGTTTCTGCGTCAAGCACGCGGATTTCACCGGTCGGAACTGAACGATCAATGGTACGCCCAGGTCTCAAGACTTCAATGGCGGAGCGTCGCCCGTCCGGCGACCATTTGCTCGCGCCAATCTGCCAGACCCGAAACAAATCTTCCGGCTGAAAAAGTCGCTGCCCGACGCGCTTTTGTTGTGCGTTGTTGTTAAATGAAGAAGGAGGAACTTGGGCAAACAAAATTCCGACTCCGTAAAGCAGAATAATTGCGAAAAAAAATAGAATATCCTTTATGATCATATAGTTGTTTTACTGTGGTTTTGTTACGTTATGAAGCAACAAAGATTCGGCTGAAAGTTAGTAACTTTTTATCCATAACATAAGTAATATAAGTTCAATAAAGGAATTATCAAACAACACTGGTATGACCCGGCATTAGGAGTTACCGGTCGTCGAAATATGGTATAACC
>CADCUR010000163.1 GCA_902805935.1 uncultured Pyrinomonadaceae bacterium | reverse complement strand
ATTTACTTTTTATTTTCAATTCGCTTTCACGGTTTTGAAATGTCGCAGACAATATTTGCTTTACAAAAATTCGTTTTCGAGCTATAACCGATTTCAACAATCTTAAATTTTCGCCATTTTTACTTGTTTGAAAAAAGCATTTCGGCTGAAATTTTGTGAAATCATCCATAACAAAATCTTGACAGTTTTCTTAAGCAGCTAATTTTTTCTTATAGCTCGCAATTTTATTTTCAATTTGAACGAGGAGAAAGACTATGAAAAGCAAATTTTCGATGATTCAAAGTGTTTTACTTTCTGTGATGTTGCTTATGACTTTCAGCTTTGCGGCGATTGCTCAGACCGTTACCGGAACGATTAAAGGAACGGTGGTTGACACAAACGGCGGGTTAATCGTCGGCGCGTCGGTTGAAGTTATCAATGTCGAAACAGGCTTGCGGCGAACTTTGACCACGAATGAAGACGGTTCGTATCAAGCGACTTTTCTGCCGCTCGGACGTTACAGCGTGGCGGTCAATCAAAGCGGCTTTGCGACGGTTACTCAGGAAAACGTGACGGTGCGGCTTAACGAAACGGTTCTGGTTGACATTTCACTTGACCCGTCCGTCAAAGCCGAAGTTGTTATTACCGATGAGCCGCCTTCCATCAATACGACGAACGCCGAAGTCAAAGGCACTTTGACCGAGCGCGAGATTGAAGCCAAACCGACTTTTAACCAAGGCAATTTTTTAACACTCGCCGAAACTTTCACCGGCTTTCAGGAAAATCCGACGAGCGGACAAAATAATCCGACGACTTCTTCCGGTTCGTCAATCAATTTTAACGGCACGGGAACGCGCGGCGCGACGTTTCAAATCAACGGCGTAAACAATGATGACTCGTCGGAAAACCAAAATCGGCAGGGCGCGTCTTTAGCGACGATTAAAGAATTTCAGGTTTTGACCAACAACTTTACGGCGGAATTCGGGCGCGGTTACGGCGCGGTCGTTCTCGTGCAAACCAAACAAGGCACGAATAATATCAACGGCGAAGCCTATATTTATCACAACAACAGCGACTTGAACGCGAAAAGCCATTTCGCCACGGGAGTTGCCAAGCCGGTCAACCGGCGTAATCAATTCGGTTTCGTCACCGGATTTCCGGTCGTCAAAAATAATCTGTTCGGCTTTGTTAGCGCCGATTGGAAAAAGGAAAGCGGCGCGCTCAATTACACGCGCGACGTTTTTACGGCGTTTGAGCGCAACCCGGCAAATTGGTTTGCGGCGACTCCGGGAAACAATACGCCCGCTAATCGCGCTTTTATTCAATCGGTGATTGACCGTTTTCCGACTGAATTCGCGCCGAACGATTCGCGCAGTTCGCGCACCTACGCCGGACAAGTCGGATTTGACCGTCCGCTCGACGATTTCTCCGGCAGAATTGATTGGAATCCGCGTCAATCGGACACGGTCTCGGCGCGTTACCAATACACGCGCCAGATTTTCGACAACAGCGACAACATCATCGGCGAAGCGACCAAGCAAAATAATAAACAGCAAAACATCGGCGTGACGTGGACGCATCTTTTTTCCGGTAAAACCATCGGCGAATTTCGCTACGGTTTGGGCTTGCGGACAACGCTCGTCGGCATCAAAGCCGGGAACGATACGCCGATTATCCGATTCGCGGGAACTCCGGTCGCCGCTTCGATTATCGGCAACGCCGGCGGTTTCCCGATTAACCGTTATCAAACCGATAATCAATTCGTCTATAATCTTTCGACAAATATTGCTAGCAATCACTTTCTCAAAATCGGCACAGACATTCGCCGTTCGGCGCTCGACGATTTTGCGGACAATTTTTCACGCGGATTTTATAGTTTCAGCGCAACCTGCAACGGCACGAATTACGGAACTTCTTTCAACGCATTTTTGAATGGCTGCGTCACGTCTTTTCAAAAAGGATACGGACCATTTTTTCTCGAAAATCGTTTGCGCGAGTATAACTTTTACGCGGAAGATAATTGGAAGGTCACGCCAAACTTAACGCTTAATCTCGGTTATCGCTACGAATACGTCGCCGCGCCGCGCGAAAAAGAAAGTCGTATCAATTATGGTTTTGAAGACGATAAAGACAACCACGAGCCGCGCGTCGGTTTTGCGTGGAGTCCGAATTTCAAAGAAGGAATTCTCGGCGTGCTTTTTGGCGAAACCGGACAATCTTCTCTGCGCGGCGGCTACGGTATTTATCACGGACGACTTTTCCAATCGGTTTTTTCGCAATCCGGCGCGACCGTGCGCTTTAATCCGCCGAACGCGATTTTCTTGAGCTTTACCAATCGAACAAATCTGGGCGATCCAACCAATGGTTTTGTGTTCACGCCCGGACCGCAAACGGCGCGTCACGCCGAAGCCTTGATTGACCCGAATTTGGAAATGCCTTACACGCAGCAGGCGAGTTTGTCTTACGAGCGTCAACTGCCGTTTGAGTCGAGCATTCGCTTTACTTATTCACACAATCGAGGCATCGGAATCGTTCGGTTTAACAACGGAAACTTGCCGGTTTTTTCGCCCGACGGCGTATTGGTGGCAAATCATCCGAACAACGCGCCGACTGTTCTTTACGGCACGACTCTTCCGGCGAATGACCCGCGCCGCGCTGATGTGCGCGGGCAGGTGATTCGGCTGGCGGCGGACGCGCAATGTGCCGGAACGGGTTTGACCGGCATTCCGACAACGGCGCTTTGTCCGGTTGCCGTGCCGCTCGGCGCAAACGAATTCAGCGTGCGAGTGCCGCGCATCAATGAGCGTCGTCCGGACGGGCAATTTACGACCAACACGCTCGTCGCAAACGGCGCGTGGAGTTATTACAGCGGCTTGCAAATCGAATGGAAAAAGCGTCTGAGCCGAAGACTTTCGATGAGCGCGGCTTACACCTGGAGCAAATCAATTGACACGAACTCGGAAGCGACGAATGTCGGCGTGGGCGACACGAACGCGAATGGACCGAACGCTCGCGACTCACGTGCTTTGTCGCGTTTTCACACGCCGCACCGGTTCACTTTATTTGGGGCTTATCAATCACCATTTTTCAACAATCGAACGGATTTTGTCGGTCAGCTTCTCGGCGGCTGGAATATTTCCGCCGTGTGGAGATTCGCGCACGGAACGCCGTTCACCGTCATTAACAGCAACGGCTTCGGCGATTTGAACTTTGACGGATTCACCGAAATTCGCCCGGCACTGGTTGACCCGTCAATTTTAGGAACGCGCATCAATAATCCGAACACTTCCGTTCAAAGCCTGCCGCGCGAGGCTTTTCGCGCTGCGACGGTTAATGACTACGGCTGCTGCGTTTTAGGGCGCAATACTTTTTACGGCGACGCGGTGAACAACGTTGATTTGAGTTTGTATAAAACTTTTCTTTTGCCTTTCGGCGAAAATTTGAATCACCGGATTTCGGTTCGCGCCGACTTCTTCAACGCCTTTAACAAAGTCCAGTACGGGTTCCCGAATCCCGATTTGGCTTCGGTAAACTTCGGACGCATTACCGGCGCGTCAAATACTTATTCGCCGCGCAACATACAAATTTCGCTGCGCTACATTTTCTGACAAGGCAACGATTGAAGCTTA
>CADCUR010000162.1 GCA_902805935.1 uncultured Pyrinomonadaceae bacterium | reverse complement strand
TTCTCGTTCTGGGTTTGCATCGAAGATTGTCAGGCGGAAGTCGTAAATGATTGTGAAGCTCATCACTCAGTTTCCGATTCTATCCACCTCGAAAATACGGACGAAGATTACTGCGCGGTTCAAACCGCGCCGTCGGTTATTTTTTCAAATCAGAAAGTATTCGCTTCGGCAAACTTCTCTTCGCTTCCTCATCAATCCCGAAAGGCAATTTTTCAGATGCTATCCGCGCCGGTTCTTTTATACGGCAACGAAAAAATGTTTGTCAGACTGCCGCTTCAAAATCTCCGGCAACTGCGAATTTAATAATCTCCAAACACAATTCGTTTTTTATTTTCAAGGTTTTCCAAAGTGAAAATCTGTAATTTGTGTTCTATAAAATTGGAGTTTATCTATGAAAAAATCAGTTTATATTCTATTGGCGATAATGGGTTTTTCAATGTTTGTCCAAGCGCAGAGTTCCGCCGTTAAACTTGAAGGTCAAGTTGTTTGCTGCGCCGATTGCTGGGCGGAAGCCGACCGCACGAAGGTTGAATACGGCAACGCCGAAGATTTATTAAAAGCCAAATCGTGCGTCGAAGGCGGCGACCCGACGCTGCTCGCCGTCCGCGCGGGCGACCGGTTCAAACTTTACCAATTAGCCGAGGGAAAATTTCGCTTGGCGGAAAAAAACTGGCTCGCCTACGTCGGCAAAAAAATCAGTGTTTCGGGAACGCTGAATAAAACTAAAAAAGCGGAAGTTGTCCGAGTTAACTCACTGGAAATAATAGAGAAAAGTCTGGCGGAAAAACAATCGGCAGAAGTAACGGGAACGCAGGTCGAACTGAAACTAAAAGATTTATTCGGCGCGGAACAATCGCTCGCGCAGTATCGAGGCAGAATCGTAGTCTTGAATTTTTGGGCGACATACTGCGTTCCGTGCCGCAAGGAGATGCCGGATTTGTCTGCAATTCAAAACGAATTCGCCGCACTCGGCGTGCAGGTTATCGGCGCGTCAACCGACGAAGCCGCCGACCGTCCGAAAGTTTTGCAGTTTATCAAAGACGTAAAAATAAATTTCCCCGTCTGGCTCGGCGCGACTTCGGCGGACACGCTTCGTTTCGGCGTTGGAACGGCTCTGCCCGCGACGGTCATCATTGACAAAGACGGCAAAGTTTATAAAACGATTTCCGGCATCGTCAATCAAACGGATTTGCGAAAAGATGTCGAAAAACTTCTGCAAGACGCGGAAAAGCAAGCGAAAATCGAAACGAAAAAACAAACAAAAATTTCCGACTCGCAAGCGTCGAGCGTTCCGAGCTGACCGCTCTGACCGGGCGAAGGTCGCGCCGTGAGCGGGACGGGACAAGAAAATCAGAAAAAATGGACGTTCGGCACGCGCTTCGTGACGAATCAGATTGACCGCGCCCGTTGGCGGAACACTTTGACGTATCAGGTTCTGCCGCGTCTGTCGGTCGGCATCGAATATAATCCGCTGGCGGGGAAAGTTTCGCCGCTCGCCAATTTCGTCGCCGTCACCGAAACGAAAACGCGCCCAGCGGTAATTTTAGGCACGAGCAGCGACCGCATCGGAACGCCGAGCGGACAATCGTTTTATGCGACGGCGAGCAAGAATCTGAAACGCGAAACAAAGCTGCCGATTGCGCCGTATATCGGCATCGCTTACGGCACTTATGAAAACCGCCTTCGCGTCATCGGCGGTTTGAACATTGATTTGACGAAGGGCTTTAGCTCGACTGTTTTGTTTGACGGCGTGAAAGTTCACCCGACTTTTAATTATTCATACAAACAGCATCAGTTCGGCGTGATTTTCGCGCAGGGGAAAAATTTCGGGGCGAATTACAGCATTTCGTTTTAGCAGCGAATCGAGCGCGATTAAAAGTATGGAAAAAAGAACGCCAATCGAGAATCGGCAAAGCAGCGAATCCGGCGATTATTTGGCGTATCTGGCTTGGATTATCGCGCTTGTGGCGACCGTCGGCAGTTTGTTTTTCAGCGAAGTGATGGATTTGCCGCCGTGCGTTCTGTGCTGGTATCAGCGCATTGCGATGTATCCTCTGGTCGTCGTCATCGGCGTCGGAATCTTGACAAACGACGCGCGTATGAGAAATTACGCGCTGCCCGTGTGTTTGATTGGTTTGGCGATTTCTATTTATCACAATCTGCTTTATTACGGAATTCTGCCCGAAAGCATCGCGCCGTGCGTCGAAGGAATTTCCTGCACTTCACGGCAAATCGAATGGCTCGGCTTTATCACGATTCCGCTGATGGCTCTGACGGCGTTCGGCGGCGCCGCGTTGTGCCTGATTTTATCCGGCAAATCCAAACGAAAATAATATGAAAAAAGAAGTTAAAATTTTAGGCGCGCTAGCCATAATCGTTATCGTCGCGGCGTTTGTCGGCGCGAATTACTACCGAAAATCAATCCAGAGCGAACGCCAACCGACGACGGCGGACAGCGCGCTCGTCCGCCCGGACAGCCCGACTATGGGAGCGGCTGACGCGCCCGTGACAATCGTCGAATTTCTCGACCCGGAATGCGAATCGTGTCGCGCGTTTAATCCGACGATGAAGAAAATCTTAAAGGAATACGACGGTAAAACACGGCTCGTCGTCAGGTATCTGACGTTTCACCCGAATTCGGCGGTGGCGGCGACTTACACCGAAGCGGCGGGCGAACAGGGAAAATACTGGCAGATGCAGGAACTGCTTTTTCAACGCCAAACCGAATGGGGCGAACGGCACGGACAGCCCGCCGCGCAGCAGCAGCAAAACGTTCCGGCTCTGTTTGAAAAATATGCGATGGAATTAGGTCTAGACCTTAAAAAAATAGACGCCGCCGTCAAAGAAAATCGCTACGCGGCGAAATTCGAGCGCGATAAAAAAGACGGGCAATCTCTGGGCGCGCGGCAAACGCCGACCGTTTTCGTCAACGGCAGAAAACTGGCGCGACTCAACGAAGCGGACTTGAAATCTTTGATCAACGAAGAATTGAAAAAATAACGAAACCAGGCGATTGATAGAAAATCGTCAACGGGGCGAAAATCAATGAGCGTCGAAGTTTTACCGCAGACCGTCATTCGCGCTGCCGACGTGCGGCGCGGGCGGAGGCTTGAGTATTTCACCATCGGCTGGAACTCGCTCGAAGCCGTCGTCGCCATCAGTTTCGGCATTGTTGCCGGAAGCGTCGCGCTCATCGGTTTCGGCGTTGATTCGGTGATTGAAAGCTCGTCGGGCGCAATTATTTTGTGGCGGCTGTTGGCGGGCGAAGAAAAAGAACGGGTCGCGCTCCGGCTGGTCGGCATCAGTCTTTTGCTGCTGGCGGCTTACGTCGCTTTTGATGCGGTGAAATCTTTGATTTTTCAAGAGCGACCGGATAGTAGTTACGCCGGTATCGTGCTTGCTGTTGTGTCCTTAATAGTAATGCCGATTCTTGCTAGAGAAAAAAGACGAGTCGCGGCGCGTTTGAACAGCCGGGCGATGCAAGCCGATTCCAGACAAACCGATATTTGCGCTTACTTGTCGGCGATTCTGCTCGGCGGTCTGGCATTAAACGCGCTCGTCGGCTGGTGGTGGGCTGACCCGATTGCCGCGCTCGTAATGATTCCGATTATCGTCAAAGAAGGCGCCGAAGCGTTGCAGGGCAAAACTTGCTGTGATGATGGATGTCATTAAAAATTTTTCTATAACTTCGCGCCCAATACCTGAAGAAAGGCTTTTGCTTTAACCAGCGTTTCTTCGTATTCGAGTTCTGGAACGCTGTCAATCACAATGCCGCCGCCGACATTAAAAATCGCTTCGTTATTTTTAACGACCATCGTCCGAATTGCCACGCTTAAATCCCAAGTCTCAAGTCCAAAATCCAGAGTCGAAAATTGTTCCTGACTTGAAACCTGGGACTTGGGACTTGGGTCGTAATAACCGATGGCGCCCATCGAAAGCCCGCGATTCGACGTTTCGAGTTCATCAATAATCCGCATCGTGCTGATTTTAGGCGCGCCCGTAATCGAGCCGCACGGAAAAACGGCTTTTAAGATGTCGGAGAATTTTGTGTTTTCCCGAAGTTCGCCGCGCACGGTCGAGACGAGATGGTAAAGCGTCGGGTGCGTTTCCAAATCGCAAAGTTTTTCGACCGTCACGCTCCCGAATTTACAGATTCTTCCCAAATCGTTTCGCAATAAATCTACAATCATCGTATTTTCAGCCAAATCTTTTTCCGAATCCAACAATTCCCTTTTCAATTTCAAATCCTCATTCGGCATTCTCCCGCGCGGGCGCGTTCCTTTAATCGGACTCGTCGAAATGATTCGACTTTGGACTTCGGACTTTGGACTTTGGATTTTGAAAAATCTTTCCGGCGAGATGCTGACGACCGCATCGCTTTCGCGCTTTAGGAATGCGGCGAACGGCGCGGGATGCGATTTTCTTAAATGCCAAAAGATTCGTTGCGCCGTGAGCGAGTCCGGCAGACGAGCGCGAAGCTGCTGCGTCAAATTCGTTTGATAAGTGTCGCCGCGCCTGATGCGTTCCTGAATTTTTTCGACGGTTTGAATATAATTTTCCGGCGTGAAATTTGAGAAAACTACAGAATTTTCAATCGAATTGATTTCAAAATTCGCGTTTTCCCTTTCCCGCAAAATTCGTTCAATCTCGTCGAATCTTTTTTCGTTTCCGGTCAGGCGTGTCGCGCCCGTGTCGTAATCGTGAACGATTAAACAATCGAATGCGGCGAGGTAAACGTCCGGTTCGCCAAAAGCAGAAAATTCCTTCGGACGCGATTTGATATTTTCCAACTTTAAACCGAAATCGTAGGAAATCGAAAAAATGAATGCCGAACCGGACTCGGAAAATTTATCGTCGAGAAATTCGAGCGTTCGGCGCGCATCGTTGTTGGTTATTTTGTAAGTTTCAAGCGGTTTGATTCCGGCGATTAAAAGATGTGAGCCGAGATATGAAACGCCGCAACTGTCGAGCAGACAGACCGGCTCTCGTTCGGACAACTTGAGCAAGGATGAAATCAGTCTATCGGCTGAAAATTCTATTTCGCGCATCTCTGAAACGATTAAAGAAAAATGAATCCACAGATTAACACAGATGGACACAGATGATTTTTCAAATTCTTATCTTTTTCTTATCCGTGTTAATCTACGGTATGCATCTGTGGTTAAATAATCTTCCATAAAAATTATGGCTTCCAATTCGATTGATAAAATAACTTTGATTCGCGGTCTCGGACTTCTCGCGGCGATTTCCATCATTTTGGGAAACGTCATCGGAACGGGCGTTTTTCTGAAAGCAAGAGTGATGACGTGCAACGTCGGAAGCCCGACGTGGGTGATTGTCGCGTGGATTGCGGCGGGCGTTCTGTCGCTCGCCGGCGCGCTGACCTACGCGGAACTCTCTGCGATGAAGCCGGAAGCGGGCGGCGAATACGTTTTTCTGCGCGACGCATACGGGCGCGTGTGGAGTTTCCTATACGGCTGGATGCAGATTTTTATCGCCAAAACCGGCTCGCAGGCTTCGGTCGCCGTCGCCTTTGCGATTTTCCTGAACGATTTTATCGGCGGCGATTTGAAGAAAACTCTTTTGACGACGAATCTTTTCGGCTCGACGTTTGAACTAACGACTTTGCAAATTATCGCCGTCGGAATCATCGTCATCATCACGACGATAAACTGCGCGTCCGTTGCGGCGACCGGACAGCTCGCCACATATTTTACGATTATCAAAATCGGTTTGATTCTGCTCGTCGGCGTCGGCGCGTTCGTTTTCGCCGACGGTAATTTCGCGCATTTTGGAATGGAAAACGCGGGCGGCGCGTGCGAAGGCGTTGACAATTCGGTGAAATACGGCGCGGCGGGTTTTACGTTTATGGCTGGCTTCGGCGCGGCGATGCTCGGCGCGCTGTGGGGTTACGACGGCTGGAATAATTTAACGCTCGTCGCTGGGGAAGTGAAAAATCCCCAAAGAAATATTCCGCTCGCTTTGATCGGCGGAACGATTTTAATTATTCTGCTTTACGTCTTCGTTAATTTCGCGTATTTTTACGTGCTTGATCCGACGCAAATCGCCAGCGTCTCGGCAAATTCTTCGGTAGCGCGCGAAGTGGCGATCAGATTTTTGGGCGCGGGCGCGGTGGTTTTGATGAGCGCCGGATTGATGGCTTCGTCGCTCGGAACTCTGCACAC
The DNA here is from genome assembly GCA_902805935.1 of uncultured Pyrinomonadaceae bacterium. Taxonomy (GTDB): domain Bacteria; phylum Acidobacteriota; class Blastocatellia; order Pyrinomonadales; family Pyrinomonadaceae. The sequence goes on along the minus strand of CADCUR010000162.1, from coordinate 25,042 downwards.
ATCGGTTTTAACCGGCGCGCGAGTTCCCTACGCGATGGCGCAGGACGGTTTGATGTTCAAATCGCTCGGCAGATTGAGCGAAGGCACGCGCGTTCCAATCGGCGCGCTGCTCGTGCAAGGCGTTTGGGCGTGTATTTTGGCGATGTCCGGTTCGTTCGACACTTTGACCGATTACGTCGTTTTCGGCTCTTGGATTTTTTACGCGCTCGTCACGACTTCGGTTTTCGTCTTTCGCCGAAAGTATCCGAATGCCGAAAGACCTTACAAAGCGTTCGGCTATCCGATTGTTCCGATTGTTTTTCTGCTGGTCGCCGGCTGGCTGCTCGTCAACACGATTTGGACGAGTCCGAAACAATCTTTTATGGGAATTTTTCTGATTGCGCTCGGATTGCCCGTTTATTATTATTTGACTAAAATCAATCGCGCCGAAGAAGCGGGCGAAAAATAAATTTAAAGGAAAAATTTAATGGCAATTACCGACCGAAGGACGGGCAGCGACCGTCGCGCCGTCGAGCGATTTAACGTCAGTATCGAAGTCGAATGGGAAGGCTTAATCGGCAGAAAACCGGGAACTCTCGGCGACATCTCGCTGATCGGCTGTTTCGTTTTGTCTTCGGGCGAAGTCGAAGACGGCGAGAACGTCAAAATTTTCTTTCCCTTAGCCGACGGCAGAAAAATTCAGTTTTGGGGCGAAGTCTTGAATTACGTTTTTGAAATCGGCTTTGCCGTCAAATTTATCGAACTTTCCGAAGCGCAACGGGAGTTTCTCAAAGTTTTCATTGACAGGCTGCGCGTCGAATCAGATTCAGAGTTGCAGCTTCGGGCGTAAAAGCGTGGCGTTTTTTGCGGCAGAAGCCGTAACTCTGAACAGTTAAGAGGATGGCTTACCAATCGGAAAAGGAAATTTTCGAGATTGTGCGCGGCTTTGAAAACGGCACTATCGGGCGCGAAGAATGGCGGCACGCCGAACATCTGACCGTCGCTTGCTGCTACGCTTTTCAACACGATTACGAAACAGCTCTCAGAAAAATGCGCGACGGAATCTTCAATCTGCTCGACTGCTTCGGCGTTGATTTATCAACTGAAATGCCGTATCACGAGACCTTAACCGTTTTTTGGATGCGGCGAATTTTTGATTTGATTAAAACACAAAAGGAAATCTCATTTGTCGAAACGATGAATGCGATTTTGGAAAATTGCCGCGACAAAGATTTGCCGCTCAAATTCTACAGCCGCGAGCTTCTGTTTTCCGATGCGGCGCGAAAAAAATACGTCGAAGCTGACTTACAAACCGGCACCGGCGCAAACAATTCAAGCGTCAATCCGTGGCGCGGGTGATTTTCCGCATACCGCTTCTGCGCCGAGAGGCGCAGAGATTACTGGATAGTGAAAAGCCGGACGATTAAAATATCGTCCGGCTTAATAAAGAGTTGAATCCAAATTTACTGCAAAGCCGCCGGAATCGGTTTGTCCGTTCCGAAGCCGAAACTCTGTCCGACGAATGCGCCGTTTATGGAATTCAGACGATACCATTCGCCGTTTCTGAACACCGCGACATCGGTTTTGCCGTCGCCGTCGTAATCCGCCGCCACCGGAACGTCGCCGTTTTGTCCGAACGTCTGTCCGACGAATGCGCCGTTTGCGGAATTCAGACGATACCAACCGCCGTCCGACGAGCGAAATACTGAAATATCGGTTTTATCGTCGCCGTCGTAATCGCCCAGCGTCGGAATATCCGTGCCGAAACCGAAAACGGCTCCTCTGAAATTTCCGCTCGACGAATCGAGCGAGTAAAAGGCGCTGGATGAAGGTCGAAATACAGTAATATCAGTTTTGCCGTCGCCGTCGAAATCGGCAATTAAAGGTTTGTCGCCGTTTTGTCCGAACGTCTGTCCGACAAATGCGCCGTTTGAAGAATTCAGACGATACCAACCGCCGTCTGACGGTCGAAAGACATTAACATCGGCTTTACCGTCGCCATCGTAGTCAGCGGGAATCGGAACGTCTCCGGCTAGCCCGAACGTCAAACCGACGAACGAGTTTGTTGTTGACCTCAAGTAATACCAATTGCCATTACGAAAGACGGCGACATCGGTTTTACCGTCGCCGTCGTAATCGGCGGGCGCCAGTAAATCCGTTCCGAGTCCGAAAGTTACACCGGTAAAACCCGCCGTTGACTGATTGATATACCACGAGCCGTTTGACGGGCGGAAAACCGAAATGTCGCTTCTGCCGTCGCCGTCAAAGTCGTCGGGCGTGCGGTTGACGACATTGAACAAATAAGCCGAACCTTGATCCGCATTATTTCCGATGTCATCTCTGTCTGCGCCGACGATGACATTGTTGCCGCTGATGGCGACGCTCGCACCGAAATTATCGTTCGTGACGCCATCCGCTGGGACTAATTTATTTTGCAGTTTCCAGGTGCCGCTGTTTCTGACAAACACATAAGCCGCGCCGATGTTCCCATTCCTTTCAGCTCCGATAATTATTTTGTTGTAGCTTATAGAAACACTACCGCCGAATTCGTTGACTAACGCCCCGTCCGCCGCGAAAAGTTTAGCCTGAAGCGTCCAGACATTTCCGTTTTTGACATAGACGTATGCCGAGCCTTGATTATTATTAGTTCCGATGTCGTCTAGATAAGCCCCGACGATTGCCGTGTTTTCAAAAATGGAAACGCCGTTGCCGAAACTGTCTGATGCCGCGCCGTCCGGCGCAACTAGTTTAGCCTGCTGCTCAAAACCGTTACCGGCAGACGAGAAAATATAAGCCGCGCCCTGAGAATTATTCGAGTTGATGTCTGCGCTCGCTGCTCCGACAATAATAGTAATGCCGCTGATACTGACCGAGCCGCCGAAAAAATCGGTTGCTGCGCCGTCCGTTGCAAATATGTGCTCCAAAAAATTCCAACCGTTTCCTACTTGGGCATAAACATATGCCGAGCCTTGATTGATATTCGAGTTGACATCATCGCCGGAAGCTCCGACCACTAAAGCCGCGCCGTTAAAAGCAACAGCGCCGCCGAATCTGTCGTCTGCCGCGCCGTCCGGCGCCGTCAGACGGGTTTGCAGTGTCCAGCTATTGCCGTTTCTGACGAAAACATATACCGAACCTTGATTTGTGACCCCGTTCACGTCATCCATCTCTGCCCCGACAATCGCCGTATTGCCGCTGATGGCGACGCTCGAACCGAAATTATCAAATAATGCGCCGTCCGATGCCAGCAACAAGCCTTGTTGTGTCCAACTCGCGCCGTTTTTGACAAAGATAAATGCCATTCCCTGCTCAACATTCGGTCCGAAATTGCTCAACGGCGCGCCGACAATCGCCGTATCGCCGCTAATGGCGACGCTCTCGCCGAAACTTTTCGTCGGCTGACCGATGCCGACGACTTTATTTTGCGCCGCCGCCTGTGCGGGCGATTCGTTTTCCATATTCCCCATCGAATCAGCAAACGTCTTCTGCAGCGAATCATAATCGCCCGACTTGCGTAATTGTTTAACCGCTTCTTCATTGACCGAAGATTTTGCGTTGCCGACGACGCAAAAAATTCCGCCGACCATCATAAAAACTACTGTTAGTTTGAAAATGTTTTGTATAAATTTCATTATTTTTCTCCTTGTTTGCCGCTTTGCCGCGTTTTTTTGAAAAGAATCGCCAAAAGCGCGTATTCATTATTATTTTTAGTGTGATTACTCGTTTTACAAGTTTGTTAACCGAGGCGAATTGTTCGCCGTCAATAGTTAGTGCGAAGTTTTTGCGAGAAAACTATCATCGAATGCGAAAATATTTTTTATTTCGAGCAAATGTGATAAATTTGAATCTAAAATTGTTTCCCGAAAATGCCTGCCGAAACACCACAAGAAGTTACCGAATTACTGCAAAAATGGAGCGGCGGCGACGCTGCCGCGCTCGAAGAATTAACGCCCGTTATTTACGCCGAACTGCACCGCATCGCCAAAAGCTATATGCGCCGCGAACGCGATGGTCACACTTTGCAAACCTCCGCGCTGGTCAACGAAGCATACGTTCGCCTGATTGATTGGAAATCGGCGAAATGGGAAAACCGGGCGCATTTTTTCGGCGTGTCGGCAAATTTGATGCGGCGGATTTTGGTTGACTTTGCCAGAAAGCGTCCGCGCGCTAACGATGACGCGGCGCGGCAGGTTTCGATTGAAGAAGCACTGTTTGTCTCAAATGAAAAAGATGCCGACATCGTTGCTCTGGACGAAGCGTTAACCGAACTCGCTCGATTTGACGAGCGCAAAGCGAAGATTGTTGAACTCAAATTTTTCGGCGGATTGTCAGTCGAAGAAACGGCTGAGGTTCTAAAGATTTCCGGCGTTACCGTGATGCGCGAATGGAATAAGGCAAAGGCTTGGCTTTACCGTGAATTGAACGCGAGTTAATTTTTTAACGCAAAAGCGCAAAGAAGCGAAGGCGCAAAAAATTTTATTGCCAATGATTTCCTCTGCGTCTCTGCGTCTTTGCGTTAAAATAAATTCTGTGGATATAAACCGTTGGCGACAGATTGACGAACTTTTAGACGCTGTTCTGGAAATTCCAAACGAGCGGCGTGAAGCGTTTCTGTCGGAAAAATGCAGCGGCGACGACGAGTTAAAACGCGAAGTTTTGAGTTTGCTCAAAGCGCAAAAAGAGACCGACGCTTTTTTGGAAAATTCGGCGATGAACTTGATGGCAAAGGAAATCGCTCACGACGGGACGACGGTCGTTGATTTTTCGATTCTCGGCAGAGAGCTGGGAAATTACCGCATCGAACGACCGCTCGGCGCGGGCGGAATGGGCGAGGTTTTTCTCGCTCACGACAGCAAGTTAAATCGTAAAGTTGCGTTGAAGATTTTGCCCGCCGAATTCGTTTTGGACAGCGAACGAGTGAAAAGATTCGAGCGCGAAGCCAAAGCCGTTTCAGCGCTAAACCATCCAAATATTGTCACGATTTACGATTTCGGACAGCTTAACGGCATCAATTTTATCGTCACCGAACATATCGAAGGAAAAACCGTCCGCGAACTCATCAATGCAAAAGTGTCGTTAAAGGAAACGCTCAACGTCGTTTCGCAAACCTGCGAAGCTCTCCACGCCGCGCACAAATCCGGTATCATTCACCGCGACATAAAGCCTGAAAATATAATGGTACGTCCCGACGGTTATGTGAAAGTCCTTGATTTCGGTCTGGCAAAACTCAACCCGCAAGCCGATTCTATTCACGTCAGCCTCGCGAACTACACGCAAAAAGGAATGATTATCGGCACGCTCGCTTATATGTCGCCCGAACAAATCAGCGATGATACGGTTGACCAGCGAGCAGACCTTTGGAGTTTGGGCGTAGTTTTATACGAAATGGCGACGGGCAAAAAGCCTTTTCAAGCCGAATCGAAACAGGCGACGTTCAATGCTATTTTGTCGGGCGAGCCGCTGGCAGCGACTGATTCAAACGCATCATTGCCTGTTGAACTCGACAGGATTTTGGAAAAGGCTCTGGAAAAAGATAAAGACCTTCGCTATCAAACCGCGTCGGATTTTCGCGCCGATTTGAAAAGGGTCAGGCGAGAAATTGATTCGTCACCGTCATCGTCGTCGTGGAGCAAAAGCATGCGGCGAACAAACCCGCAAACGATTCAGACGACGGAAAAATCACGTTTAATTTACGCCGTTCCGCTCGCTGCCTTAATACTTATAACCGCCGGCGTCGCCTGTTATTTTTATTGGCAAAAATACGCCACTCAGCCTGCGCCGAATTGGACACAGGCGCGGAACGAGCATTTGACCGATGAACCCGGCACTGAGTTTATGCCGTCGCTCGCGCCCGACGGCGAAGCATTCATTTATGTCGCCAAAAACGGCGAGAAATACGATATTTTTCGGCGGCGCGTCGGCGGCAAAAACGCGACGAACCTCACGCCCGACACAGCGAACGAGGACGAAACGCATCCGGCATATTCGCCCGACGGAAAACGCATTGCCTTTCGTTCGACGCGCTATCCGGCTGGAATTTACCTGATGGAATCAACCGGCGAAAATCCGCGCCGGTTGTGCAAAGACGGTTATCATCCGGCGTGGTCGCCCGACGGCAAGGAGATCGTCAGTTCTGAAGAAGACCAGAATTTGCCGGGCACGCGCTACAAAAGCCGCCTCATCATCACGAACGTCGCCACGGGCGAACAGCGCGTTCTGCACGACGGCTACGCGGCGCAGCCGCAATGGTCGCCGCACGGTCAGCGCGTCGCCTTCTGGATAATGCAGCCCGGCGGCAAGCGCGACGTGGCGACAATTTCGGCGACGGGCGGCGAGCCGGTTTTGGTGACCGATTTGAGCGGTGTAAATTGGAATCCGGTTTGGTCGCCCGACGGAAATTATCTTTATTTCGCTTCAGACCGCAAAGGCAATATGGGCTTTTGGCGCATGCGGATTGACGAAACGAGCGGCAAAGTTTTGGGTGAGCCGGAAAGCGTGCCGACACCGGCAAAATTTGTCCGGCATCTGTCGTTTTCGCGCGACGGTAAACGTCTGATTTACGTGCAGACCGAAGACGAATCGAATCTTAAAGCGGTCAAATTCGACCAGGCGGCAGAGAAAATCGTCGGCGAGCCGTTTTCGATCACGCGCCGCGAACAGGAAGTCGTGCGCCCCGAAATTTCGCCCGACGGCAAACAATTCGTGATGCGCCTAACGCGCCTGACACAGCACGACATCGCGGCAGTCGGCGGCGGCGGCGGCTGGCGCGATTTCACGAACGACGAATTTTCGGAGAATTACCCGCGCTGGTCGCCCGACGGCAACCGCATCGCCTACGTTTCCGACCGCAGCGGCAACTACGAAATCTGGACGATGGACGCGGATGGCACGAACCACCAACAGTGGACGTTCGGCAATCAAACGAGCGCGTCGTATCCGTTCTGGTCGCCCGACGGTCAGAAATTGGGCTACGACTTCAATCACAAAGCGTATATTTTGGATTTGACGAAACCGCCCGGCGAACAAAAGCCAGAACTGTTGCCCGGCGCGGAAAATTATTCGCTGGTCATCGCTTGGGACTGGTCGCCCGACGGCAAAAAACTTTCGGGAATTTTTACTGAAAAAGGTAAGCAGTTCGCCAAAGACGACAACGGGCTGAGGGTCGGCTATTACTCGTTCGATACGGGGCGTTGGGAAGATTTGAACATTGCCACCTACAATCTGCGCTGGCTGGCTGACAGCTCGCGGCTGATTTATTACGACGAGGGAAACAAGGCTTACATCGTTGACATCCACACGAAAAAATCGCGCGTGGTTTTTGCGCCGCCGAACGAAGAACAACTGAAAAGCGTCGGCATCAACCGCCCCGAAGATTTGATTTACTACACGAACTTTTCTTCCGAGTCGGACGTTTGGATGCTCGATTTGTCGGAAAACCAATAAAAACGGTTGGTGAAATTGCAGAGGAAATGTGCTATAAAATTCGTATGAGATTCAAAATCAATCCAACCCGCACGCTTCTCGAAAAACTCGGCGTCGCGCCGAAAGAATCCTGTCGTTTCTAAATTCTAGCCGACAATTTATCATTTGCACAATCAACTTTGGGTTTTATTTTTGAAAAATCCAATTGCTTGACGTTTTGTTATATCATTATTTTTTTAAAATGAGAATTCAAGTTTATGCTTAAATTTCATAACACATTATCGGGACAACTCCAAGAATTTAAACCGCTCGACGGCAACAATGTTCGGCTTTACATTTGCGGTCCGACCGTGTGGAGTTTTGCGCACATCGGTAATTTTCGCACGTTCACGTTCGGCGACGTTCTGCGGCGTTACCTGAAATTCAAAGGTTATAATCTGACGCACGTTTTTAATTTGACCGATGTTGACGACCGCATTATCAATGAAGCGAAGGCGGCGGACAAGACGATTGACGAATTCACTGCGCCGTTTATCGAGGCGTTCTGGGAAGATTTTGACGCGCTCGGTTTAGAGCGACCGGAAATCACGCCGCGAGCGACGCATCACATCGCGGAGATGATTTCAATTATCGAAACGCTTTTGAAAAACGGACGCGCTTACAAATCAAACGGCTCGATTTATTACCGCATTTCGGCTTTTCCCGATTACGGCAAACTCTCGAAAATAAACTTCGCCGGCAACGTCTCCGGTGCAAGCGGGCGCATTGACACCGACAAATACGACAAGGAAAACGCGCAAGACTTCGCGCTCTGGAAATTGGTTGACGCTGACGAGCCGACCGGCTGGGACGCGTCTTTCGGGCGCGGTCGTCCCGGCTGGCATATCGAATGTTCGGCGATGGCAATGAAATACTTGAGCGAAACTTTCGACATTCACGCGGGCGGCGTTGATTTGAAGTTTCCGCATCACGAAAACGAAATCGCGCAAAGCGAAGGCGCGACCGGCAAATTGTTTGCCAAAGTCTGGCTGCATTCGGAGCATCTAAAAGTCGAAGGCGAAACGATGTCGAAGTCGTTGGGAAATTATTACACTTTCCGCGATTTGATTGCGAAAGATTACTCGGCGGTAGCAATTCGGTATTTGCTGATGTCGGTTCCCTATCACAAACAATTGAATTTCACGTTTGAAACTCTGGACGGGGCGGAGCAGACGATTGGGCGGCTCAGGGATTTTCGCAAACGGCTCCAAGAAGCGAATTTGCCCGACGGGATCAACACGGATTTACAAGGTAAAGTTGGCGCTTATCTCGATGATTTCGAAATGGCGATGGACGATAATTTAAATACGTCAATCGCGCTCGCCGCGCTGCACAATCTCGTCCGCGAAACGAACACGGCGATGGCGCACGCGGTCGCTTGCACCGAAGACCGTTCCGTTATTCTGCACGCGATTGACAAATTCGACCAAGTTTTGGGCATCTTCGGCGAGGCGAAAACGGAAATGCTCGACGCGGAAATCGAAAATTTGATCGAGGAAAGACAAGCAGCCAGACGCAATCGAAATTTCGCAAGGTCCGACGAGATCCGTGATACGCTCGCCGAACAAGGAATTATTTTGGAAGATACGAAAGACGGCGTGCGATGGAAACGAAAATAATTTCAACCGTGAAATGCCGCAAAATAACACGAAAAGAAATTAAATTTCTTTTCGTGTTATTTTGCGGTTCGGTTTTCTTTTTGAACTTCAACCATAAACGCTTTCAAACCCTGCGCCTCGAAAATTTGCGGCTCGCCGATTCTGAAATCTTGCGCTTTTAGATTTTGCAGCGGCGGCGCGAACTCGTTCCAATCTTTGCTGCGGAAGGCGACGAAAAATCTTTCGCCTTCAAATTGATTCGCCGTTTGCACCGCCTCGAAACCGCGCGGCAGGAAATAGGCTTTGTCTTCGGTTAAACCTTCGACATCGTTTATTTTTACGATTTGAAATCGCGCGTCCGAATCGCGCCGCAGGGCGAACCAGAAATGATAGGCGACTAAATCTTCAAAGACGTAAATTTTCGTCGGCTCGCCCGAATTCGGCTGAGTTTGCCGCAAACCGAACGCGAGATTTTCCCACGCGCACCAAATATATTTCGGTTCGCGGCGCGTCGCCTGAAACAGAAACGCCGCGCCAAAAAGTAGAAAAATCAAACTTAAACTCGCTGTTCTCAACTGCCGAATTTTTATTTTTGAAACGGCAATCGCCTGCAAAATCGCAAACGGCGCGAAGACGATGATCAAATGCCTGGTTCCCCAAACTGAATGCGGCAAAATTCGGCTGGCAATAAAAGCGATTGAAATCGGCGCCAGCGTCAAAAGAACGAGCAGCCAAAAATTTCTTCGTTCGATTGCGCTTCGGTTTTTCCAATCGGCGATGTAAAAGCCGAACGCGATAAAGGCGATGGCGACAATCGGCGCGACGATCAAAAAAATCGCCGGCGAATCCGCGTTGCTCTGCTCGAAATAAATCGGCTCGAAAAGATCGAAAACGAATCGGAGAACGGATAAAAGATTAGGCTTCGTCATCCAGCCGATGTTTTGCCCGACATTGGAATTTATTCGCGCCGCCTGCCAAATCATGTAAACCCATGGCGCGAAACTCGCCGCGACCGTAATCAACATCAAAGCCGTTTGTTTCAATCTTTCGCGCGCCAAAATTGCGGCGGCTAAAATCTCCGACGCGACGATCAGCCAGCCGAAATAATGCGAATAGACAAGCGCGATGTTGGCGAGGATTAAAAGGTAGAAACCTTTGCCGGAATTTAAAAACCGCGCGAACAGCCAAGACGAGCAAAGACCGAAACACAGCAGCAGACTATACATTCGCACTTCCTGTGCGTATTTGATGAGCGAACCGTTGACCGCGAAAAATGCCAGAGCGACGGCGACGGTCGGAAAGGAAAGTTTTAACTGGCGGCAAAGCAAAATGAACGGAGCGATGGCGAGCGTCGAGAAAAAGACTGGGAAAAATCTGAGCGAAAACAAACTTTCGCCGAAGACGGCGATCCAGATTTTCAATAAACCGTAGAAAAGCGGCGGGTGAATCAAATCCTGCGCGACGAACCAAAGCAGATTCGGCGGAGACATTTCGGCAGCGTGAACGCCGAAAATCTCGTCGAACCAGAGACACGAATCGGTCAGCTTCCACACGCGAAGCGAAACATAGACGAGGCAGATTAAAGCGATAATTACGAGCCGCGTTCGGTCTTTAAGTTTCATTGCGAATTTCGGGTTGGCGGTCGTTCGGCGTTTGCGCGGCGGCTTCGCGTTTTTGTTCTTCGATTAATTCTCTGGTCAAAAAATAATTCAGCACCGTGCGAATCAGCGCGATGGCGCCGAGTTTGCCGATTTGTTCCCAGCTCGGCGCAATCGCGGTTGACAAAATATCCGCGCCGACCTGAAACTCCAGCGCCAGCACAAGATATTTTCCGAGCGTCAGCCGGACATGGTTGAAATTGCTCGACTGCTCGCGGATGAAATGAACGGTTAACTGATAAATCGCCAGAATTACACCGAGACAGATGATCAACGCGCCGACGGTTTCAATGCCGAGTTTGAGCCATTGCGCGGCGACAATTATTGTCTGCTCGATTGATTGATACGCGCCGCTTTCAGCGATGTTTTCGAGATCTTCCTGCCGAAACATTTTTTATTTTCAGAGTTCGACATTGTCACAAAGTTTGCCGCCGACGCTCGTGTAAAAAAGCGGAACTTCCTTGAAAGTGTCTGTCTCGCGGCAGTAGGCGAGGCACGTGTCAAACGGTCTCGAATAAATATGCAGGCTGACGGCGCGGCTCTCGAATTCGGGTAAATTCAAGATTTGGTGAATCGGCTCTTCGAGTTCGACTTTGGCGGCGAGACATTCGGACAAATCGAAATTATCCGTTTCTTTTAACCGACAAAAACCCCGACTCTCGTCAATTTCCCGGACGGCGAAATTCTGTCCGCGCAGTCTGCCGACGGGAACGGTCATCCAGCACATCTGGTCGGCGTGGTTGTGTATGCGCGAGGCTTGTCCTTTGTCCCAGCACAAGACCATCATCTCGAAGCGCTCGTTTTTGAAAATCAGATTACGCGTGTAAAACCGACGGCTCCAATGAAAATACGGCGCAATCGAATCAACGTCCACCGGGTTTTCGGCTAAGAAACGATAGACGTTATCGCAGGTGAATGCAGCTTCGGGAATGGCGCACAAGCCTTCTATTAAGTTTTCGACTCGGAGTGTTTTCATAAGATTTTTTAGCCGCGAGGACACAGAAGTTAAAGAGAATTTTGTGATTTACTCTCTGCGTTCTGCGTGCGCTCTGTGGCTAAATTTTCTTCTGCTTTTCGCAAAAAGTCAACAAACTCCGGCACGTTTCTCGTCAAGCCGGGAAACGTCGAGACGGTTTTGCCGTCTCCGTCAAGAATCGCGTAAAACGGCAGCGCGACGGTTTTGAAAGTTTGCTCTTGAAACTGCTGCTGCCGTTCGTAAATCTCACCGTCGCCGTCGGTGTATAGACGGGCTAAAACGAATTTCGACATCTCCGCTTCGACTTCTTTTTTGGGGAAAACATTCGCTTCCATCCAGCGGCAATTCGTGCAGGTGTAGCCGGTGAAATCTATAAACACGCGCTTGTTTTCGATTCTGGCTTGTTCAATCGCCTTTTCCAAATCGTTGTCAATCCAGGTTAATTTCTCCTGATTTGAATTGCCGAAAAATCGCGCGGAAGAATTTTCCAAATCCGGCGGTAAAAATGATTCGAGTTCGCCGAGACGCGCGCCGAAAAGTCCGGTCAGCAAATAAAAACTGATTGCCAAACTGATGACCGCCGACATTACGCGAAACGCGCCGATGCGTTCGGGTTTCGTGTCGTGCGGCAACTGGAATTTGCCCAAAAGATAAAACGCTAAAACGATGCCGATGGCGATCCAGATCGCCAGCACGACCGGGCGCGTGAAAATTCCCCAGTTCCAGACTAAATCCACATTCGACAAGAATTTCATCGCCGCCGCGACTTCCAGAAAACCCATCGCCACCTTTATCGAATTCATCCAGCCGCCGGCGCGCGGAAGCGAAGAAACATATTGCGGCACGAGCGCGAGAACGAAAAACGGCAGGGCAAAAACAGTCGAGAAAGCGAGCATTCCGAGCAGCGGCATCTGCCAATCGCCGCCAGCCGCCGAGACGAGAATCGTGCCGACGAACGGCGACGTGCAGGTGAATGAAGTCAGAGTAAATGTCAAACCCATCAAGAGAGCGCCGACGATGCCGCTGCCTTCGCCTTCACGACTGCGCGTTAAATTATCCAACTTCGTTAAAATGCCGGTCGGAATCGTAATTTCATACGCGCCGAAAAGATTAAACGCGAAGAATAGAAAAATTCCCGTGATCAAAAGATTGACATACGGATTTGCCGCAAACAAATTGATTCCCGCCGCGCCGACGAAAATCGCCAGAAGCATTCCTAAAATAGTAAACGTGGCGATGATGCCGAGCGAATAAACGCTCGCCAATTTGACGGATTTAGCGCGGTTCTGACTCGAATGATTCGTGAAATACGAAACCGTAATCGGAATCATCGGAAAGACGCACGGCGTCAGAAGCGACAACGCGCCCAAAGTTATCGCCAGCCAGATGAACGACGAAACGGGTAAATCGTTGGGATTGTCCGTTGTCTTTCGTCCTTCGTCTTTCGTCTTTTGCTTGTCATTTGAAATCGAAGCGGCGTTTGGCAGATTCTCGGTTTTGACGACAGACGAAGGACTGAGGACCGAGGACTTTTTCACATCTTCAAAACCGGCGAATGAAACTTTAACGGTTTTCGGCGGCAGGCACAGCGTGTCGTTGCAGACTTGAAAACGGACGTTGACGGCGAGCGCGTCGGCGTTTGTTTCCGCGTTTGTTTTAATCGGCAAAGCAAACTCGGCTCGCTCGTCGAAGAACTTTGTTTCGACGTTAAAATTCGGATCGAGTTTGGTTATCGGTTCGGGCGTTTGGATTTTTCCTTCGATTTTAAAGGGCGTGTTTTCGGCGACGGTTACTTTGGTCGGGAAAGGTCCGCCCGTCGGCTGCTCGATTGAATAAAGATGCCAGCCCGCTTCGATTTCCGCTTTTAATACGGCTCGAAAAGTTTCGTCTGCTTTTAGCGTCTTCTCTTTCGCGTCTGATTCCAAACTCCATTTCGTCGGATTTTGGGCGAGCGAGACGAGCGGCAAAGCGAGAAGCAAAATAATTATAAATTTTAACTGTCGAAGGCGTGGCATAATTTTTCTAACGAGTCAGATGCGATTTTATCATTAACAGTTCTCAAAAAACCATTTTTGCACAAAACGCTGCATCTCGCATATAATTTTAAAAAGACAAAAGCGACAATTTACATTTTAATTGCAGCGCGGAGGATTTAATTTTGCCAAAGACAGCGACTCGCCAAAAAACCGAAACGAACGAGAATTCCACAAACGGCGCAGCGGCTAAAACCGTCTCGAACACGAAAAACAACAGCGGCGTAACCGACAAAGTGAACCGCAAAGAAGCGCAAACCGAAAACGTCTCGCGTAAAAAACACCAGACGGATTCAATCAAACGAATCGAGCCGAAACTGCTCAAAGAGATGCTTTACCAGATGGTTCTTGGCAGGTACTTCGAGCAGAAATGCGCCGAAGTTTACCGCATCGGAAAAATCGGCGGTTTTTGTCATCTTTATATCGGACAGGAAGCCGTCGGCATCGGCACGATAATGGCACTGCGTGAAGATGACCTAGTAATTTCCGCTTACCGGGAACATGTGCAGGCGATTGTCAAAGGCATACCGCCCGAAGAAGTAATGGCGGAGCTTTACGGCAGAGCGGGCGGCATCGTCGGCGGCAAAGGCGGCTCGATGCATATGTTCGATGCGGCGCGCGGTTTTTACGGCGGACATGGCATCGTCGGCGGGCAAATCGGCGTCGGAACGGGAATGGCTTACGCGCAAAAATATAAGGGAACAGAAGGCGTGACTTTGTGTTTCTTCGGCGAAGCGGCGGTTAATCAAGGAATGTTTCACGAATCTTTGAATATGGCGGCATTGTGGAAACTGCCTGTCATTTTCATCTGTGAAAACAATCAATACGGAATGGGAACGTCGCAAACGCGCGCGATGTCAATTTCGAGCGTGGCGAAAAAAGCCGAAGCTTACGGCATCGCCAACGAATTCGTTGACGGAATGGACGTTCTCGCCGTCCGCGAAGCGACCGAACGCGCGATTGAACGAGCCAGACGAGATAGCTTGCCGACGTTGCTCGAAATTCGCTGTTACCGTTTTATGGGACATTCAATGTCCGATCCGGGAAAATATCGCACCTCGGATGAAATAAAAAAATATCAGGAGCGCGACCCGATTGTTTTATTTCGGAGCAGTTTAACGGACGCGAAAATCATTTCCGATAAGGATTACGAAGAAATCGAAAATCGGGCAAAAGACGCGGTTGAAAAAGCATTGAAATTCGCCGACGAGAGTCCGTTGCCGGATGAAAAGGAATTGTTCACCGACGTTTACGCATAAATGGATGAAGTTAGTATAAAACTTTCAGAAGACGAAGTAATTGTTTTATTCGAGCTTTTTGAAAGATTTGGAGACAAAGGCAAATTGTATTTTGTTCATCCGGCAGAATACATTGCATTGATGAATATCTCCGCGCAAATTGATAAAAGCACACCCGCAATGTTTAGCGGAAACTACAGAGAGATTCTATACGAGGCGAGAGAACGAGTAGCTGAAGGCTTTGAAAGCGACTTTCTTGAAATTGAAAAAGAGCAAATAGAAAAATAATGGCAATTTTGACAATCCGCGACGCGCTCAATCAAGCGTTGCGCGAAGAAATTATCCGGGACGAAAACGTCTTTATTATGGGCGAAGAAGTCGCCGAATACGACGGCGCGTATAAAGTGACGCGCGGGCTTTGGAAGGAGTTCGGCGACAAGCGTGTGGTTGACACACCGATTACCGAACTCGGTTTCGCGGCGGTCGGCGTCGGCGCGGCGATGGCTGGACTTCGTCCCGTTATCGAATTCATGACGTTCAATTTTTCGATTCTTGCTTCAGACCAAATTATTAATCATGCGGCGAAAATGCGTTATATGTCGGGTGGGCAATTCAAAGTTCCGATTGTCTTTCGCGGTCCGAACGGCTCGGCTTATCAGGTTTCATCTCAGCACTCGCAGGCGTTAGAGGCTTTTTATGCGAATTTTCCGGGGCTTAAGGTCGTGATGCCGTCAACTCCGGCGGACGCAAAAGGGCTTTTGAAATCAGCCATCCGCGACGACAATCCGGTCGTGTTTCTTGAACAGGAAAGAATGTATGGCATTAAGGGCGAAGTTCCCGAAGACGACGATTTTACGATTCCGCTGGGGCTTGCCGATGTCAAACGCGAAGGAACCGATTGCACTATCGTCGCGCGTTCGATGACTGTTCCACTCGCAATGCAAGCTGCCGAGATTATACAAACCGATTTCGACGTTTCAATTGAAGTCGTTGATCCGCGCACGATAAAACCGCTCGACATTGACACGATTGTCAAATCAGTGAAAAAGACGAATCGTTTAATCGTGGTCGAAGAATCTCACGCTTTCGCGTCGGTCGGCGCGGAGATTTCGCATCAAGTGATGGAACAGGCTTTTGATTATTTGGACGCGCCCGTCAAACGAATTTCTTGCGCCGAAGCGCCGATGCCGTATGCGAAAAATCTGGAAGAGATGGCATTGCCCGACGTTCCGAAAATCATCCAGGCGATTAAGGAAGTTTGTTATTTGTAAACGGAGAAGATTGATTGAATTGTGCCGAAAGGAATTACGCGCATTGAAAATTATAAACGGCGGGCGAACGGCTGGTGGGTTAGGCTGCAAAGCCGCGGCGAAAAGTTTTCCAAATTCTTTAAAGATTCGGATTACACGAGCAAAACCGCTGCGCTGCGGGCGGCGCGTGAACATCATCGTCAATTGCTGCGCGACAATCCGAAAAGAAGTCGGCAGGAAAACGCCGAACGACAAACCGTCCGCACGGGAAAAATCGTCGGCGTGCGGAAAGTTTGGCAAACCAGATTCGGACACAATTATGAAGTTTGGCAGGCGCGCTGGAGTCCGAAAAAATACCAGCGACGCGTGAAGACATTCAGTATTGAAAAATACGGCGAGCGCGAAGCCAAACGGTTGGCAATCGAAGCCAGATTGCAGGGTTTAGCGGAAATGAGCAAAAGATAAGCGCAAATTCTGTAACTTTAAATCAGCGAATTATTTTTGAAATTATCAGCAAGCAACTTTTATGGCGAACACAATTATAATGCCGAAACTTTCTCCGACGATGGAGGAAGGACAAATTTCCCGTTGGCTCAAAAAAGAGGGCGACGCTATCGAAGCCAACGAACCGATTGCCGAAGTTGACACCGACAAGGCGACGATGGAAGTTACTTCACTCGAAGCCGGAACGCTTTTGAAAATCGTCATCGGCGAGGGCAATAATGCCAAATTAGGCGAAACCATCGGCGTTATCGGCGAACAGGGTGAGGACTTTTCCGCACTTCTGAACGGCGCGTCTTCAAACGGCGCGAGCGCCAAAAGCGACGCGGCGACGCGCGGACAAGGAGACGCGGCGAAAAAAGAATCGTTTGACGACTCTCAGGAAAAATCCGCCGAACCAGCGAGCCAGACAGAGGAAACTATCGCCAAACAGAGCGAACAGCAATTAAAAGAAGAAGCGAACGAAACCGCCGGACGCAGCTACGACGACCAACGCCCCGAAGCGAAAGAAGAAGCCGAAAACCAAAGACCGAAAACCGAAGACCAATCGCAAAGCGATTCTAAAAGAATGATCGTCTCGCCGATTGCCGCGCGGATGGCTTCGGAAAACGACATCAATCTCAAATCAATCAAAGGTTCGGGTCCGAACGGCAGAATTATCAAACGCGACATCGAAACCGCTCTCGCGGAAGTCCAAAGATCAAAACCCGAAGTCATCAGTCAAGAAGCTACGCCCGCGTTTCAGACCGCGCCGGTTCAGGGAGCATCCGCTTTCCGCGAAGAAAACACTTCAAAAATGCGGCAGGTTATCGCGCAGCGATTGGCGACTTCAATCGGACCGGTTCCGACGTTTTATCTGACTGTCGAAATCGAGATGGACGCGGCGATGCAGTTCCGCAAACAAATCAATGATTCTATTAAGGAAGAAGAAAAAGTCAGCGTCAACGACATCATCGTCAAAGTCGCTGCAATGGCTTCTTTGAGACATCCGTTCGTCAATTCATCTTACCAAGACAAAACGATTCGCTTTTACGCCGACGCTGATGTCGGCGTGGCGGTCGCCATTGACGAAGGTTTGATTACGCCGGTCGTGCGCGGCGCGAACCGCAAAACCATCACGGAAATTTCCCGCGAGATAAAAGAAATGGCGAAACGCGCCCGCGAGAAAAAACTTCAGCCCGAAGAATATACGGGAGCGACGTTTTCGATTTCCAATTTGGGAATGTTCGGCATCGAGCAGTTCACGGCGATTATCAATCCGCCGGAAGCCGCGATTTTCGCCGTCGGTTCAGCCGCGCCGAAGGCTGTCGTGCAAAATGGAGAAATTGTTATTAGAAATGTGATGAACGTGACGATGAGTTGCGATCACCGAGTCATTGACGGGGCGACGGGCGCGAAGTTTTTGCAGACGTTTAAACAGATGTTGGAAAATCCGATTTTGATGTTGATGTAATCAAGAATTGTAATTTTATCTTTTTTAAGAACGGCTTTGTCCGTTCTTTGTTTTTTGAATACACTAAAATTTGGATAATCAAGATTCGCAAAAAGATAATCTAGCGCCGCACATCGCTTTGTTTGCCGTGCAGGTGATGTTCGGGTCGTCGGCTATTTTAGGAAAGTATGCGCTGACGGCATTTCCGCCAGTTGCGATTGTCGGATTTCGCGTGGCGGGCGCGGCGATTGCGTTTTCGATTTTGCAAAATTTGCGCGGCGGTCTGCGGCTTGAAAAGCCGGTGCATTATTTATATTTTGCGCTGTTTGCCTGCTTCGGCGTGATTTTCAACCAACTGCTTTTTTTCAAAGGCTTATCTCTCACGACGGCGACCAACACTTCGCTGCTCGCCGTGATGATTCCGGTTTTTACGATTCTCGTCAGCGTCCTGATCGGCAATGATAAACTCACCCGGCTGAAAATCGCCGGAACCGTTTTGGCGGGCGGCGGCGTGGTTTATTTGATTGACCCGCAAAATGCGAGCTTTTCGTCGGCGACGACGCAGGGCGACATTCTCGTCATTCTCAACAGTATGTCGTATGCGACTTATATCGCCGTCTCGAAACGCCTGATCACTCATTACGGCGCGCTGAAATCTATCGCGTGGCTGTTTCTGTTCGCCTCAATCGTCAATGTTCCCGTCGGTTTAATTTCGCTTTCGAGCGTGGACGTTTCGCAAATTAATTCGGGGGCGTGGCTGGCGCTCGGCGGAGTCGTGCTTTTTTCTACGATTCTCGCATATTACTGGAACGCCTGGGCGCTGGCGCGGGTCGAGCCTTCGGTTGTCGCCGTTTACATTTATTTGCAGCCGCTCATCGGAACTTGTCTTGCGATTTTCATTCTCGGCGAAGCGTGGAAACCGCGGATATTTTTAGCGATGCTTTTGATTTTCACCGGCGTTTTTCTGGTCACGCGCAAACGCCAGCGCGAGGTTATTTCCAAGATTTGATTTGCGCCCGAATTAACCTCAAACAGAATGGACAGAATTTACAGGATTGTTTTTTAGGATTATTTTCTACTGGTTTTACCCTGTTTATCCTGTCCGTCCCGTTTGAATTTTCCCGCCGATTATCGTCAACTTTACATTTCCCTGTTCATCGAGCGCAACCAAATCGGCGCGTTTGCCAGTTTCGATTGCGCCGTAAGTTTTTTCGAGTCCCAAAAGACGCGCCGGATTCGCGCTCGCCATTCTGCTTACTTCCGAATCGGAAAATCCGAGTTCGCGCATCTGCTTTACCGCGTCGAGCATTGTAATCACGCTGCCCGCGATGCTGCCGCGTTCGTTCTGCGTCTTGCCATTAACGACGGAAACTTTTTCGCCCCACAATTCATAACTGCCGTCGCCCAAGCCGGTCGGCGCGACCGAATCGCTGATGAGCGAAACATTGCCTATGCCTTTACTTGCTGCGCCGAATTTCAACATTCGGGGCGCAACGTGAACGCCGTCGGCGATAATGTCAAAAGTCGTTTCCTCTTTGGTCAAAGCCCAACCGACCACGCCCGTTTCGCGGTGATGCAAGCCGGTCATCGCGTTGAAAAAATGCGTCAGATGCCGCGCGCCCGCCTCAAATGCTTTATCAAGCGTTTCCAAATCAGCCTTCGTGTGACCAATCGAAACAATCCAATTTTGCTTTTTCAATTCTTTAATCAATTCGACGCCGTTTTCGACTTCGGGCGCGAGCGTCGTTAAATGAACGCCCTTTTTAAGTTTCGGCAAACTCTCTATTTCGTCGCCGTTTTTGAAAGTCTTGAAAAATTTCGGACGCAGCGCGCCGCACATTTTTTCGTTGGCGAAAACGCCTTCATAATGCACGCCCAAAATCTGCGCGACGGATTCGCTCGTCTGCGTTTCCATCACTTCGTCAATCGCTTCGATTACCTTTCGATAATTTTCATCCGCGTCGGGAACGAACGTCGGCAACCACGCCGTTACGCCTTGATTTGCTAAAAATTTAGAAACTCTGCGCAAATCTTCACTCGTCGCTGAATTAACATCAACTCCGAAAGCCCCGTGATTATGAATGTCAATGAATCCGGCGAAAACTTGTAAACCAACGGCATCAATAATTTTCGCATCCGTATTTTGAACATCAGAAATTTGGACGACGATTCCTTTTTCAATTAAAATGTCTGTTCGCTCTTTTGCCTCGCTCCCTGTAATTGGAGCGGCGTTACGCAGTAAAATCGGTTGTTCGGTCATAACTTATGTTTCAGATTTTCGGATTTCCTTTTGATGATTTAAATTACGTTTTGATGAAAAGACTATCGGCGACAATTTATTTTATCTTTTTCGCGGCGGTTTTGGCGACTGCGCCGATTCGCTCGCAAACTGTCTCCGGCGAGCAAATGCAAAAAGGTTTTCAATTTTTGCAGAGCGAAGATTTTCAACAGGCGGGAGCGATTTTTTCCGCCGTTTTACGCGCCGAACCCGATAATGATAAAGCGCGGCTCGGTTTGGCAATCGCGCTTGTCGGCTTGGAAAAACCGGCTGAAGCGAGCCGCGAAATCGCCAAACTTCTGGCGCGTTCGCCAAAGGATTTAAAACTGCTCGAAATGGCGGCGCAAACTTTCTGGCAGCAGAAACGCTTCGCCGAAACGGAAAAAGTTCTCAAGCGTCGTCTCGATTTGGGCAATGCGTCAGCGGAATGGTGGGCGTTATACGGCGACGCGCTCGACGCGCAGAAGAAAACCGCCGAAGCCGCCGCCGCTTACGAAAAAGCCGTTAAAGCGAATCCTGATTCGATAAATTACCGCTACGCGCTCGGCTCGCTCTACTGGAAACAGTTCCGCTACGAAGACGCGACGCGCGAATTTACGGAAATTCTAAAGCGCGAGCCGAACGAGCCGCGAGCCTCTTTCAATCTCGGTGATATTTACCTGACGAATGGCGACGCGGCTAAAGCCGTGCCGTTTCTGGAAACTGCGGTCAAAAACTTCCCCGATGAATTCGACACCCGTTTCGCGCTCGGTCGCGCTTATTTGCTGACGAACAAATACCTGACGGCAGTCGAACAACTCGAATCGGCGGTCAAACTACGCCCGGAAATCGCCGAAGGTTTTTATCAATTAGGTCTCGCCCTGCAAAAAAACGGACGACGCGAAGAAGCCAAAATTGCCTTCAAAAAAGCTCAGGAACTGCAAAAAGCCCAGCGCGATTCTGAAGCGCCAACGACCGTTCCAAAAGGTAAGCCGTAAATTTGTCTCGAACAAAACAAAAAAAGTCCGCGCCGAATTTCTCCGACGCGGACTTTTATGATTTTTCAATCCGAAGTTTAGAAATAGAACTTCGCGCCGAATTGAAACTCGCGCGGAAGCCGTGTCGAAGTCGGTCTACCGAAAGTCGAATCTCGTTCAATATTAGTGCCTGTTGTCGGGCGACCCGCCGTAACGCCTGTAAATTGAGTGGTGTTAAAGAGATTGAAACTTTCCGCTCTCAACTGCACATACACGGTTCTCTCTTCGTTGAAATAAAATTGTTTCGACAAAGCGAGATTCGTTTGGTTACGTCCCGGAAGCCGTGCGAACGAGCGTCCTAAATTACCGAATTGTCCGAGCGGAGCGGCTTCAAAAGCCAGCGGGTCGAAAATATACGGCAAGCCCGAAATCGGGTCAATCGTTCCTGCCAGACCACCGCGCGGGTCACTGATGACGTTCGGGTAGATTCCGCGCGTTCCGTTCGCCTGGTCTGTGGTGGAAATCACGACGCGGGGAACCGGAGCGCCTGATTCGATATTGGTGATGCCCGAAACTTGATAACCGCCGAGCAGCAATCGAACAAGCGAATTGGATGATTTACGGAAAAACGGCAATTCGTAAACGTAGCTCGCGCTGAAAATATGCGGGCGCGAAGTTCTCGCTTCGGCAAATTCAGCTTGTGTATTAAAAGGATTTTGCGGGTCGTCAATCGCGTCGCGGTCGTTTGTCGAATCGGTCAAAGTCTTACTGAAGGTGTAAGCCAAAGTAATGGTAAAACCTTGCTGAAGACGATAATTGAACGACGTGAGCAAACCGTTATAGCGCGAGATGGCGCTGGTTTCGTAATAAATTATGTTTGAGAAACCGACAAACGGACGAACCGCGTTGGTGTTTCCGGCGGTCGCGCCGGTCGCGCCGGCGGCAATCGCCTGTTGCGGAGTAACAAAATTTATGTTGCGCCGCCGAATCAAATGGTCGCCTTTTGTTCCGACGTAGCTAATGTCAACGACGGCATTTTTGAAAATTTCGCGCTGAATGCCGACTGAATAAACCTGCGACTCGGGCGTGCGGAAGTCCGGCGCGATAGCGCCGCCGACACCCAAATTTCTCACCGGAAAAGTCGTTCCGATAATCGAGCCGGTAAAAGGCGCGCCCGGATTCGAGAAGGTAATCACCTGCGACGCCGTGCTGGTAAAGCTGACCGCCGTATTAACGGGCGGCGTAAAAAACGTGGCATTTTCAAAAATGCCCACGAGCGGCTGGTCGAAATACAATCCGTAACCGGCGCGAATCACGGATTTGCCCGAGCCTCCGAAAAGGAATTTGCCGATGCCGCTTTCAAAGTTGGGCTGGTAAGCGATACCGACGCGTGGGCTGAAATTGTTTTTGTCTTTCGGAATAATCGTATCGCCGAAGCGCGAGTTAACACCGGCGCGGGCGATGCCGTTTAACGGGTCAACTCGTGCGGTGATGATCGCGGTGCAAGCCGGCGTCGAACAATCGGTTGCGGGATTGACCGCGCGATAAAGCGCCGGATCAAATGTTACTAACAAGTTGTCCGCATCAGTGACCGGACGGAAATACTGGTAACGAACGCCGAAATCCAAAGTTAAATTCGGACGAATCTTCCACGTATCCTGTGCGAAAAATTCAGTGCGCCCGAAACGAAAACGAACACGCGGGTCGCGTTCAGCTTCCGAATAAGTGCTTGCTCTGCCTAAAAGAAACGAAGCGAACGAATCACCAGTTCCTGTAACGCCTGCCGTTCCGACCAACCCTTGAGACTGCGCCGCGCTGAATCCGAAACTTCCCGCCGCGGAGTTGCCGCCGAGATTTTCATTTTTAAATTCTTTGGTGACTTCACCGCCGAATTTGAAAAGGTGGTTGCCGCGCGTGTAACTTAAAACATCGCGGAACGTGCTGTTGCCGTATTCGATGCTGAAGCCCTGTGTTGATTGCAGCGGCGTAAAACGAGTCGAAATCGTCGGCAGCGCGTTAGCCACATTTTCCGGGAAAAACTCGTTTATTCCTTCCGCGCCCGGATAATCGGATTTGCGTCCGCGTCCGACTAGCTGAGAATCAATCGTGTTGGTCGAATAATTATAGGTAAATTCGTTAACAATCGAATTGGAAAAGATTCCGGTATAAGAGACGGCAAAAACCCGACCCGGAACTTTCGTATCGGTGGTTGCGACATTCGGAAAAGTAGCCGTCCCAAATAAACCGAAAGACTCCTGCGTGTTGCTGGTATCCTGCGTGAAGCGACCAAAGATTTTGTGCATCGCGTTGAAGTTATGATCAATGCGAATGACTTCCTGACGCGTGTTATTGATATTGACCGGGCTGAAAGTAAATCCGTTGCGGGTCGTGCCGTTCGGCAACGGAAAAGCCGCCAGCAAAGCGCGCGAGCGCGGGTCAATATCCGAAAACGGAACGACGTTTCCGGCATACGGGCGATTGTCCGTCGGGCGGAAAACTTGATTCTGCCGAATTTGAACAGTATTACCCGCCGTATCTACAGCCGTTTGAAATACTCCGTTGGTCGGACAAGCTCCAGTTGCGGTTGCAACGAAAGTAACCACTCCGGTCGTCGGGTTTGTAACGCGGCAAATCGGATTACCGAGCGTTTCGGAAAAATTGCCCTGACGTTCTAGCGCCGAAGGAACAGACGTGCTGGCGTCGGTCGTCGCGCGGATAATGCGTCGCTGCTCTTCAGAAAAGAAAAAGAATGTTTTATTTTTGCCGGATGTCGTTACCGGACCGCCTTCGCCGAATCTTAAAAACGGCAACGGACCGCTGAAAGTGCCGCCGAAATTGTTGTAGCGAAGTTTCGGAACGCCGGCGACAACTGAACCATCGGGTCGGCGCGGAATGCGATTGTTAAAAAACGAATTGGCGCTGAAGTAATCGTTTCTCACGAATTCATACAATCTGCCGTGATATTCATTGCCGCCGCCGCGCGTGACGATAATTACCGAACCGCCGCCGGAGCGTCCGATTTCGGCTGTATAATTTGAACTTAAAACCTTAAACTCCTGAATTGAATCAACCGTCGGAGTTGAAAGCAGCGTAATGTTTGAACCCACGTCGGTATTGCTTACGCCGTCAACCAGATAATTGACCGCGTTGCGGCGCAGCCCGTTGATGGAAACATTGGCGCGGCTCGTTAAACCGAAATTCGATTCGTCATCCAGATCAGAGCTGACACCCGGAATCGTCTCAAGCAAACGGATAAAATTGCGATTGTTAAGCGGCAACTCCGTTACTTGATTGCCGGAGACGAGCGCTTGTCCGGTTGGGCTGTCCTGAAGCAGCGGTGCTTCATCCGTGACGGTTACGACTGCCGAAGCCTCGCCGATTTCCAGAACCAAATCAATCGGTCGGCGGTCTCTGGCGTTCAAAGTTGTGTTGACGACGGTTTTCTTAAAGCCGCTTTGCTCGACGCTAATCGTATAGGCGCCGGGAATCAGCGGAAAAACCGTATAGTTTCCTTCTTCGTTCGATTGAACGGTTCTCGTCTGTCCGGTTTCTGTGTTGGTGACGACGACAGAGGCGTTGCTGATTGCCGCGCCGGTCGAATCGGTAACTTGTCCGGTAACCGTTGCCGATGTTTCTTCCTGAGCCGAAGCAGAAATGCTAAAGCCGAAACTATAGACAAAGG
>CADCUR010000161.1:328-3651 GCA_902805935.1 uncultured Pyrinomonadaceae bacterium | reverse complement strand
GGAGGCGGCGGGAATCGAACCCGCATCCAAAGGTTGCGACCAAAAGAATCTACACGCTTAGTCAATTCTCTATTTTATTTCGCTCATCGCAAGTAAGTGAATTGACAAGACCTTGCGAAAAGCTAGTCCGGCTGACATTTCGCGCATTTTCGCAGACGGAGAAAATGCGCTAGCTTAAAATAAGTTATGCTTCCGTCGCGCGCTTCAAGCTGACTTGCGGGGAAACACTTGGTGGCTAGCGTTTAACTAGGCAGCAAGAGCCATTTCTGTATTGGCATTTGTGTTTTGCTTGGTGTTTTAACGAGCTAACAAGCAAGCCCGACGTGCATCCAAAGATCTATACAAGCCCCTGTCGAAGCCTGTCGCCCCCAAATCTGGAGAGGTCTTTTATAATACATTTTTTAGAAGAAAAGCCAAACCGTAAAGTTGTCTTCTAATTCGTTTCGTTCTGGTTGATAAACCGATAACCGACGCCGCGCACGGTTAGCAGAATCTTCGGCGTTTCGGGCGCGTCCTCCAAATAGCGCCGCAGCCGCACGATAAAGTTATCAATCGCCCGCGTATCAGTCTCTTCGCTTAAATCCCAGACTTCTTCCAAAATCGTTTTGCGCGAGACGGCTGTTCCAGCGTTCTCGATTAGATAGCGCAGCAGTTTGGCTTCCATTAGAGTCAGGTGAATTGTTTCGGTTTCGCTTCTTAATTCGAGATTGGAAAAATCTATCAGCCGATTATTTATTTCAAAAATTTCGTTTTCATTCGGCGATTTCGTTTCTTTTTTAAACCACTCGCGCCGCCGCAGAAGCCCATTGAGCCGCGCCATAAAAATTTGCAGCTCGAACGGTTTGGGCAGATAATCGTCCGCGCCCGCTTCAAATCCGTGCAGCACGTCTTCGGGACGATTGCGCGCCGTAAGCATCAGAATCGGCGTGAAGTTTTCCGTTTCGCGCAATCGTTTGGCGACCGTAAAACCGTCAACTTCGGGCATCATCACGTCCAGCACAATCGCATCAAAGCGGCTGCCGTTCGCCGTTAGAATATCGAGCGCGATTTTGCCGTCGCCGGCAAGTTCGGTTTCAAATCCTTCGGCTTCGAGATTAAACCGCAAACCGTCGGCGATATGTTGTTCGTCTTCGACGATTAAAATTTTCATAGCTGATTTTGCGGCGAGCGTGTTACCGGTTGCCGTTGATTTTCGGCAGTTCGACGATAAACGTGCTGCCTGTGCCGTCGCCTCGACTTTCGGCGGAAATGCGTCCGCCGTGTTTTTTAACGATTGAGCGGACGATAAAAAGTCCCAGCCCCGTTCCTTTCGTCTTTTGCGTCTGCGGACTGGGAACGCGATAAAACCGCTTGAAAATTCGTTTCAAATCACCGGGCAGAATTCCGATACCAAAATCTTTAATTCGCACGACGGCAATTTTTTCATTCAGGCTTTTAACCGCAATCGAAACTTTTATCCGTTCGCCCGAATACTTAACGGCGTTGTCCAAAAGATTTGTGAAAACCGCCTGCAGTTCGTCAAAGTCGCCCGAAACTTTTATCGCCGCATCGGTTGGCGGCGCAAAGCTAATCGAGTCATCGCTTAAATTGTAACGAGTTTTGACGCGCTCGACGCATTCGCCGAGCAGTTCCGCCAAGTTGATTTCCGAAATATTAAGGAGAAGATTTTTCTCGCGCGCGCGGCTGGCTTTCAAAACCTGCTCGACCGTATTCAGAAGACGATTCGTGTCGGCGAGCATCACGCCGTAGAATTCCCGCCGTTTCTCTTCCGCGACATCGCGCGTTTGCAACGTTTCGAGATAAAGACGAATCGAGGCAATCGGCGTTTTCAATTCGTGCGTGACGGCGTTCAAAAATGCGTCGTGCTGCTCGTTGCGGCGAATCTCCCTGACCAGAAAAATCGTGTTTAAAACGAGTCCCGTAATGATAATCGCAAAAAAGACGATGCCGAAAACGAGCAACGCGATTTGCTGCAAATTAAGCAGAATCCAGCCGACGTTCAGCGCGACCGTGAGGGCAACCAGACAGATGCCCAAAACGAGAAAAACAATCGCGGCTTTCCGGCGGCTGGCGACACGCATAATTCAATACTAAAACAAAAGAATCACTCAGAGAAATTGCGAAGACGAGACAAAGCGACAAAGAGACGATGAGAAAATTCCCTTCGTCTCTTTGTCGCTTTGTCTCACCACCGTAAAATTATGCGGCTTCCTGGAGCGGTTCGCCCTCAGTGTGTTTTTCAATTTGATAACCGTAGAGGTCGCTGATTAAGCCTAACTTTTCCATCAGCTTTAACTGCACCCAATTGACATCGAACTCATACCAGGCAAGCCCGTGTTTCGCCGAACGCGGATGCGCGTGGTGATTGTTGTGCCAGCCTTCGCCGAAAGTGAGCGCGGCAATCAAACCGTTGTTACGCGAATCGTCGCGTGTTTCAAACCGCCTGCTGCCCCACAAATGCGTCGCCGAATTAACCAGCCAAGTCGAATGCCAGCCGATGACCTGGCGCAGAAAAATTCCCCACAAAACCATCGTGAAGCCGCCGAAAATTCCGCCGGTCAGAAGACTGCCGACAGCGAATAAAATTATGGCGGCGATAATCGGCGTCACGTAATAATAGTTCGACATAAAGACGTGAACTCGGTCTTTGACCAGATCGGGCGCGTAACGCTGCTGCGTCGCTTCGTCCTGATTCTGCGCCGTGCCGCGAAAAATCCAGCCCATATGCGACCAGTAAGTTCCGTGATGCGGCGTGTGCGGGTCTTTGTCGGTTTCGGTAAAAGCGTGGTGCATACGGTGCGTCGCCACCCAGTTTATCGCGCCCGACTGCAGTCCGAGCGTTCCGCAAAAGGTCAGAAAATACTCGACCGCCTTCGGCGCTTTAAAGCCGCGATGCGTCAGCAGACGGTGATAACCCATCCCGATTCCCCAACTGCCCGCAATCCACCAAGTAATGACGGCGGCAAGCAAATTAGCCCAGCTAAAAGTAAACAACGCCCCGATTGCCAGAACGTGAAAAAGAGTCACCGCACTAAGCGTGACCCATTGTATTTTGTCTGATTGTGTTTGATTCAATTCCGTTACGTTTTGCATTTTCGACAGCCCCTTTCTCGTTCTAATAAAATTTTTTGAACGCCTCGTTCTCGGCGTTTAGATGTTAATCGTAACAGTTCTGCGGCAGGGTGAATGTAAGAGTTTTGTAAGAATTCTCGCAGAGGAAAATTTATTCCGAATTTTCAAACTGTCTGTTTTTATTCAATCGGCTTTCTCCGCGTTATAGACGCGAATCTGTTTTGCCCAACCAAGCCGTTTGAAAATGCTGA
>CADCUR010000161.1:0-318 GCA_902805935.1 uncultured Pyrinomonadaceae bacterium | reverse complement strand
TTGAAATCCAGTTCATATCGAACAGATACCACTTCAAACCAAGACGCGACGAACTAGGGAAGGCGTTATGATTATTGTGCCAGCCTTCGCCGAACGTTAGTAACGCGACAAACCAGTTGTTGGTCGAATCGTCTTTCGTCGCAAACGGACGTTTGCCCGAATAATGAGCGAGCGAATTAACGAACCAGGTCGTGTGCCAGCCAACAACGACGCGCACGAAAACGCCCCACAAAACAGCGCCCCAACCGCCAATCGCGTAGAGCAAAACGGCGGAAAGAATAATCGGCACGAGATAATAATTCGCCAGCGCGACCTGAA
>CADCUR010000160.1 GCA_902805935.1 uncultured Pyrinomonadaceae bacterium | reverse complement strand
TTTTGAAAGTCCAAAGTCAGAAGCTCAAAGTCGAAAACCGTTTTCGACTTTGAGCTTCTGACTTTGGACTTTCAACTTATTTCGGTCTATGATGACAAATTAAATTTCCGGCAATCCAAAATCAGTAATTTACAATCTAAAATCCTTAATGGTTGGCGAGCGAATTAATCAATACCAAATTTTAGAAAAAATCGGCGCGGGCGGGCAAGGCACAGTTTATAAAGCGCAGGATACAAAACTCGACCGCACGGTCGTCATCAAAGTTCTGCCGCCGGACTTGACCGAAAAAACCGCGAACTTTCGCCGCTTCGAGCGCGAAGCGCAGCTTTGCTCGCAGCTGGACCATCCGAACATCTGCACGATTTACGATTTTCACGACGCGAACGGCACGTTTTATATTGCGATGCAATACGTCGCCGGAAAAAACGTGCGGCAGCTCGTCGCCGGTCGTCCGCTCGAATTGAAAAGCGCCGTCAGCATCGCTGTGCAAGTGTGCGACGCGCTCGCATATGCGCATTCCAAAAACATTATTCACCGCGACATCAAAGCCGGAAATATAATGGTGACTGGCGGAGGGCAGGCGAAGATTCTCGATTTCGGTTTGGCGAAACTGATGGAGGACGAACCCGCCGCGCATCTTGAAGGCTTAGACCGCACGGAGATTACCGAACTTGGCGTTCCCTACGGCACGGCGACTTACGCCGCGCCCGAACAAGCCAAAGGCGAGAGAACCGACCACCGCGCCGATATTTTTTCGACCGGCGTTTTGTTGTATGAAATGCTGACCGGCATCTGGGCTTTTCAAGGGAAAACCGTCATTGACGTGCGCCACCAAGTCTTATACGGCACGCCGAAAGCGCTCGTCGAGATGCGCCCCGAACCGCTGCCGCCACAGCTTCAACAAATTATTGACCGAGCTTTAGCCAAAGACCCGAAAAATCGTTACCAGAAAATCGCGCTGATGCGCGACGAGCTTCGGGGAGTTTTACAGGAGATTTCAGGAATGCCTATTTTGCAGGGCGATACTTTTGCGCCGCACCACTTGGACGACAGTCCGGTGAAGCGCGCTTGGAATTGGTTGACCGGAAAGTCGAGCGGCACCGAAACGACTTCGGTTCAGCGCACGCCTTCGATTTCTAATCCGCCGACGTTTACGCCCGACACGACTTTAACGGCTGGCGGAGTGGAGAAGAAAAGCGTGGCGATTTTGCCGTTTAAAAATCTGAGCGGCGACGCGAATTCTAATTTCTACGAATTTTCTTTGGCTGACGCGGTAATCACCGAACTCGCCGGACTGCGTTCCTTGATTGTGCGTCCGTCGTCGGTCATCGCTAAATACCAGGGCGCGGACATTGACCCGCGCCGCGCCGGACAGGAACTGCGCGCCAACGCGGTTTTGTCCGCCGGTTTTATACGCGCCGGCGAGCGGATGCGAGTGACGGCGCAACTGCTCGATGTCGCGTCGGGCGAGATTTTATGGAGCGACCGCATTGACGCCGTGGGCGGCGACATTCTCGCTCTTCAAGATATGATCGCCGAACGCATTTTAAGCGGCCTGGAACTCGAACTTTCGCCGAAGGAACAGGAAAAACGTGGACGCCTGACCACAGAAAATGCCGAAGCCTACGAAGAATATCTGCGCGGGCGCGACAATTTCGGACGCTTTATTTTCCGCACCGTCGCCGCCGAAGATTGCGAGGCGGCGATTAGAAATTTCAAACGCGCCATTCAGCTCGATGCTGATTTCGCTCTTGCTTACAGCGGCTTGGGCGCGTGTTACGCCAACCGCGTTTTCAAAGGAATGGGCGACGCGGAAGATTATACTTATGCCGAAGCCGCGTTTTCAAAAGCGTTTAAGTATGACCCAAACGTCGTCGAAGCGCGCGTTTTGATGGTGATGATTTATCTGTCGCGCGGCGAAAAGAAAAAGGCGCGGGCGGAAATAAAATTGTTAAAGGAACAATTTCCCAACGAGGCGCCGTTGTATTTCGTTAAGGGAACGATGCACCGGCTCGACGGCGAATACGACGATAGCTTGAAGAGTTTTGAAAAATTAACGCGCCTCGACCCGGCGGCGCGCGTTGTTTCGAGCTACAACCGCGCCCGAATTTTTCTTTACAAAAATCTTTACGACGAAGCGCTTGCCGAACTCGACCGCGGCGCGCGCATCGAGCCGAATCATCCGATGATACGAATCTTTCGTTCGACCGTTTTGTTTTACGCCGGTCACGAAGAAAAAGGTATCGAAATGATAAAAAACGTGCTGGAAAACAATCCGCAGATGGACGGCATCCGACCGCTTCTGGCGATTTTCCTTGCGCACACGGGCAAAACTGTTGAAGCCAGAGCGCAGATGAACGACGAAGCCAAAGGCTTGGCGAAAGCCGATCACGATATGGCTTACTGGATGTGTTCGGCGTCGGCGCAGCTCGGCGAAATTGACCAATCGTTTTACTGGTTGGAACGCGCCATTAAATTGGGCAATGAAAACAAACCGTGGTTTGAAACCGACCGAATGCTCGCCCCGCTCCGCGCCGACGCCAGGTTTCAGGAATTGATGAACAAAATCGAGCATTAGAAGCGCTTTTAATTTCAGACATCAACGAAAAGGCGGCGTTCCGAAGAACGCCGCCTTTAATTTTTTGACCGCTGGTTTTGAATTTGTATTTACAGCGATGCGATTTAAGTTTTCAAAGCGTGATTCATCGCGTCTTCGAGATTCGGAAAATCAAATTCAAATCCCGCGTCGCGCAACTTCTGCGGCACGACGCGCGCGCCTTCGAGCAGCAGAGTTTCGCCCATTTCCCCGAAAAGCGTTTTTATCGCAAATTCGGGAACCGGCAAAAACGTCGGACGGCTCAAAACTTTACCGAGAGTTTTGGTAAATTCCGCGTTGGTCACGGCGTTCGGCGCGACTGCATTGACCGCGCCGTTTAAATTTTCATTCTCCAAAGCGAAATGAATCATTTTTATTAAATCGTCGAGCGCAATCCACGACATATACTGTTTGCCCGAACCAACTGTGCCGCCGACGCCGAACTTGAACGGCGTGAGCATTTTTTCGAGCGCGCCGCCGTCTTTTGCCAAAACCACGCCGATTCGCAGATAAACGACGCGCGCAAATGTTTCAGCCTTTTTAATTTCCGCTTCCCAAGCCGCGCAGACTTCGGGCAAAAATCCTTCGCCCTTGGCGCTCTGCTCACTTAAAATCTCGTCGCCGCGATTGCCGTAAAAACCGATCGCCGACGCGCTGATAAAATGTTTCGGCGGATTTTGCAGATTTTTCAAAGCGTCAACCAAAACTCTTGTTCCGACAGTGCGGCTTTCCTTGATTTTCCGTTTCTTTTCGTCCGACCAATTCTCCGACGCGACGTTATCGCCCGCCAAATGAACGACCGCATCGAAGTTTTCGAGTTTCACTTTCTCACTCTCTGAAAAACCCGTCTCCGCGTTCCATTGAATTTCGTCGGAATTGCTCGGAGTTTTCCGCACGAGTTTGTGAACTTCGTAATCTTTCGCCAGAAGCGTCGGAGTAAGATGTTCGCCGACAAGACCACTCGCGCCTGAAATTAGAATTTTCATACATTTTTGATAATTTTAAGTTTCTCGATAATTATGCTTCCACTACTGTGAAGTTGGTATGAATCTATGATGTGAACTTCTTTCG
>CADCUR010000159.1 GCA_902805935.1 uncultured Pyrinomonadaceae bacterium | reverse complement strand
CGAAAGAATACGAAGCGCGAAAGGATATTTACGGCGCGGACGCGCTGGCTTGGACGGCATTAAAGGCGGGTAAATTACCCGAAGCGCAAACGGCGGTAAAAGACGCTTTGCGGTTGAATACGCAGGACGCAAAACTTTTTTATCACGCCGCGATGATTGCCCGCGCTTCGGGCGACGAAGCGGCGGCGCGTGATTTTTTGCGGCGCTCTCTCAAGCTCAATCCGCAGTTTGACCCGCTGCAATCGGCAATCGCCAAAACACTGCTGGAAAGCATGTAAAAATTAAAAGTTTCATAAATAATATAGAAGTTACGCAGTTGACGTTTACTTACGCGCGCGTTTCTGCATTAACTACGTAACTTCTAATCAATATTGGCATCGAAGGTTTTCCGGTTTTACAGTTTCTTTAAGCGAATTTCCTGTCCGTTGGTATAAATTATCATTTCCGTAATGCGCCCTCCCTCGTCCTTCACAAAGACAATTTCCCCGGGTTTTTCTCTGAGAAAAAATTTCGTCTCGCATTCGGCGAGCAATTCGTATTTATCCGGTGAACGTCCGCCCCGGAGTTTCAATTTCCCGTCTTCGGTTAAAACGGTGTATTTAGCGCGCCTTGCGAAATCGTATTCTCCGAGGTAGGCGGCGAAGGTTTGCGCGTCGAAAGAGACGACGGTTTTTTCTTTCACTAGAGCGCAACATTTGAAACACGCCGAAGCGATTGCGCTCGAAGCGGCTGGTGCGCGGGCGCGCAATTCGACCCTTTATGTTACTTTAGAGCCGCACGCTCATTTTTCGCGCACCGCGCCCTGCACCGACGCGCTGGTTAAAGCCGGAGTGAGGCGCGTCGTCGCGGCGATGATTGACCCGAACCCGATTGTGGCGGGAAAAGGCATCAGGGTTTTGCGCGAAAACGGCGTTCAAGTTGAAGTCGGCTTGCTCGAGCAATCGGCACGGGCGTTAAACCGCACGTATATCGAGCAGTTCTCCGCCCGCGCGGTACGAAAAGAGAGAACGGCTTTGCCCAAAACGCTCGAAATCAGTTTGGCAAATTGATTGAAGCGATTCGAGATACAGAGTGAATACGGTTGTCCGCCGGTTTGAGACTTATCAGGCGACGATGAAAAGGGGAAAGCAAATGAGCGACTTTTTGGACATTTTAAAACGCTCGGATAAAAGTTTCGAGTCAGAAGCGAAATCGAACTTTGCGCCCCCGATGAGCGGCGCGGAGCGGAAAGAGAGCGAAAAATCGGCGGCGGACGACGAAGGGAGTTGGCGTTTCGCGTTCGCCACCGGAATTGAATGCTCGAATCCGGTCGTCACGGGCAAAACGGGTGGCGACGTGCGCCGCGACCAGCTCGCCGAATGCCGCCATTACGAATGTTTTAAAGAAGATTTCAAGTTGACGCGCGATCTAGGCTTAAAGTTTCTCCGCTACGGCTTGCCGTATCATCTCGTCAACCCGCAGCGCGGCGTTTACGATTGGAGTTTCACCGACGAAGCGATGCGCGAGATGCGGCGTTTGGGCATCGTGCCGATTTTGGATTTGCTGCATTTCGGCGTTCCAGGCTGGCTCGGCGATTTCCAGAACCCGGAACTGCCCGTCGCGTTCGCCGAATACGCCGGAGCGGTGGCGGCGCGTTATCCGTGGGTGCGCGGCTACACGCCGGTCAACGAGATTTACATCGCCGCTCGCGCCAGCGCCAAAGACGGCGTGTGGAACGAGCGTCTGAAAACTGACGCGGGCTTCGTCACGGCGCTCAAACACCTGGCAGCCGCCAACATTTTAGCCACCAAGACAATCGCCCGGACTCGTCCCGATTTAATCGTCGTTCAATCCGAATCCGCCGAATACGTGCATCACATCAGCCCGCACCCGTCGCACGCAGTGAAATTCGATAATAAGCTGCGTTTTTTAGCGCTCGATCTGCTCTACCGCAAAGTGCCGGACGCCGACATAATGTTGTATCTTCTCGATTGCGGTTTTACGCGCGAGGAATTCGACTGGTTTATGCTCAACGACGCGGCGGGCTTTCAGATTATGGGCAACGATTATTACGGTCGTAACGAGCATTTATTGCTGCCCGACGGCAACATTCTGCAAGGCGAAGACGTGCTTGGCTGGTATTTAATCACAAAACGTTATTATCATCGTTATTACCGACCCGTGATGCACACGGAAACCAACGTTTTCGACGAACGGGAAGCGCCGCGCTGGTTGTGGAAACAGTGGGCGAACGTCTTGCGGATGCGCCGCGACGGAGTGCCGGTAATGGGTTTTACCTGGTATAGCCTGACCGACCAGATTGACTGGGACACGAGTCTCGTCGAACAAAACAACCGCGTCAATGCCTGCGGCTTGTTCGATTTGGAGCGCCGCCCGCGCCCGGTCGCGGCGGCTTACCGGCAACTGATCGAAGCGTTTGCCGATGAAACGACGCTCCTGCCGCACGGCGAGATGTTCGATTTTACGACGCGCGATTACAAGAGCGACACCGAAGTTTAAGGCAAGGAACAACCAAATTTATGCATTTACAAGAAAAAACCGCAATCATCACGGGCGCGGGGTCGGGGATCGGCAAAGCGGCGGCGATTTTATTTGCTAAGGAAGGCGCGAAAGTTTGCCTTGTCAGCCGCACCGAGAAAGAATTGCGTGAGACGGTTGACGAAATCGAAGCGGCGGGCGGCACAGCCGTTTTCGCCGTCGCCGACATTTCCAAACCGGACGAAATCGAGCGCGCAGTGGCGGCGACAATCGAAGCGTTCGGCTCGCTCGACATCGTTTTCGCCAATGCAGGTGTCAACGGCGTGTGGGCGCCGATTGAGGAACTCGCGCCCGAAGAATGGGACAACACCATCAACATCAATCTGAAGGGAACGTTTCTGACCGTCAAATACGCGATTCCTCATCTTAAAAAACGGGGCGGCTCAATCGTTATTACGTCATCGGTCAACGGCACCAGAATTTTCTCGAATGCAGGCGCGACGGCTTATTCCTGTACAAAGGCGGCGCAAGTCGCGTTCACAAAAATGGCGGCGCTCGAATTGGCAAAGCATAAAATTCGCGTGAACGTCGTGTGTCCGGGCGCGATTGAAACGGAAATTGACGACAGCACGAAAAAGCGGGATGTCGAAGAAGCGCAGGAGCCGGTCGAATATCCGGCAGGTAAAATTCCTTTGACCGGCGGCAAACCGGGAACGGCGGAGCAAGTCGCACAGCTTGTGTTGTTTCTCGCCTCGGATGCGTCTTCGCACATAACGGGGACGCCCGTTTGGATTGACGGCGCCGAGTCGCTTTTGCAGGGTTAAACTTCCGTTGTCAGTGAAGGCTGTTCTGTTTTTTTCGTGCGCCGCAATCGAATACAGACGGCGCCCCGGCAAAACACCACAAGGCAATCACCGGATCGCACACGGCGCAGCCGAACGACGAACCGGGGACCAACGGAACAATCGGATTTCCGTAAAGATGGTGCAGCGCATCCCGGCTCGTATGAAGCAGCAACCGCGCGCCGATGAAACGATACGAGCGAAGCCCTTGGTAGGCATAATAAATGAGAAAAGTGGTGAAAACGAATCCCAAATGCCGAAGCCGCCGTTCAAATACGCGGCTCCGGGATAATCCAAAAATGTGTCAAAACCGACCCGATACTGTTGTCCTATTCATAAGAGGCTGTATTTTCAGTATAATAACACTA
>CADCUR010000158.1 GCA_902805935.1 uncultured Pyrinomonadaceae bacterium | reverse complement strand
GACCACGACATAAAAACCGAAGAAGCATACAAACTCGCCGCGAAAGAATACGAAGCGCGAAAGGATATTTACGGCGCGGACGCGCTCGCTTGGACGGCGTTCAAAGCAAATAAAATACGGGACGCGCAAGCCGCAATTAAAGACGCTTTGCGGCTCGGCACAAACGACGCGAGAATTTTCTATCACGCCGCGATGATTGCTCGCGCCTCGGGCGACGAGATGGCGGGGCGTGATTTTTTGCGACGCGCGCTCAAACTCAATCCGCAGTTTGACCCGCTGCAATCGGTTGTCGCAAAAACGTTGCTTGAAAGCCGATAAAAATTAAAATCAGCGAAATAAAAAATTTGCGAGGAAATTTGTCAATGAGTGAAATTGAAGAAAAACGCCCGACGGCTGAGGAATTCGAGGGCGAAAAATTGCCGTATCCGGCAAAACAGTCGGAGATGCGGCGGCAGCCCGACAGCGATTTATCGAATTATAAAGCGGCGGGAAAATTAAAAGATAAAGTGGCGATTATCACGGGCGCGGATTCGGGAATCGGGCGCGCCGTGGCGATTGCTTTTGCGATGGAAGGCGCGCGCGTGGCGATTGTTTATAACGAAAACGACGACGACGCCAACGAAACGAAGCGTTTGTGCGAAGAAAAAGGCGGCGAATGTCTGGTCATCAAATCGGACGTGCGCTACCGGCAGATGTGTTTCGACGCGGTTGAAAAAACAGTTGCGGAATACGGCGATTTAAATATTCTCGTCAACAACGCGGCGTTTCAAAAGGCGCAGAAAAAATTTGAAGACATTGAAGAAGAAGATTTGCGGCGCACGTTTGAAACCAATATTTTCGGCTACTTTTTTATGGCGCAAGCCGCGCTTCCGCACCTCGAAAAAGGCGATTCGATTATCAACACCGGCAGCATCGTCGGCAAAACCGGCATTGCGCTTCTTATTGATTATTCTTCTTCAAAAGGCGCGATTCATTCGTTTACCAAATCGCTTGCGCTCAATTTGGGCGAAAAAGGAATTCGCGTCAACTCGGTCGTTCCCGGTCCAGTCTGGACGCCGAATATTCCGGGAACGATGCCGATTGAAGAAGTCGAAAACTTCGGTCACGAAGTCGCTTTAAAGCGTCCCGGACAGCCGGAAGAATTAGCGCCCGCGTATGTTTTGCTCGCGTCTTCGGACGGAAGTTTTATGACCGGCAGCATTATTGATGTAACGGGCGGGAAATTATCGAGCGATGATTGAAAATTTCAAACCGAATTGGCGCGTGTATCTGATGGAAGCCGCCGGACTCGCGGGCTTCGTTCTCGGCGCGGGACTTCTGACTGTTTTTCTCGAACATCCCGATTTTCCGGCGATGCAAAGTCGCTTTGGCGGCACGGAAAACGCGATTTGGCGGCGCGTTCCGCTTGGCGTTTTGATGGGCGCGTATATCGCTCTCGTCATTCGTCTGTTCGGCGAAAAATCCGGCGCTCATATCAATCCGGCGACGACGTGGACTTTTTTTCGATTAGGAAAAATCAGTTTCGCTGACTTGATTTTATACACGCTGGCGCAATTTGCCGGAGCGATTGCGGCGGCGCAATTGTTAAAAGCGACGCTCGGCGAATGGTTCGCGCACCCGCTTATCGGTTACGGCGTAACAAAACCGATGCCGCCGCACGGCTCGACTGAGGCGTTTGTCGCGGAATTTATCATCTCGTTCGTGCTGATGTTTGCCGTGTTAATCATTATCAGTTCCAAAAGTCTGGAAAAATTAGCCGCACCTGTCTCAGGCGTTTTGATTGCGCTTTATTTGATTTTCGAGCTTCCGTTTTCGGGAATGAGTTTGAATCCCGCGCGCTCGTTTGCCGCCGCGCTCGCGGCGAACAAATGGGAGCATTTATGGATTTATTTTGTCGCGCCGCCGCTGGCGATGCTGCTCGCAGCGGAAATTTACATGCGATCAAAAGGGGCCTTTTCGAGCATTGTTGACAAGGAATTGCCCGATTACCCGAAAGAAGAAAAATGAAGGATTTTCCCGCCGCAACAATTCTCGAACTGCTCGATTCGGATTTCGTGACCGCACCGACGCGCCGCGCGTTGAAAAAACGTCTGCGCGCCGAAGAAAAGCCGCCGCGTTTTTTCAGCGTGAGCGAGTTTGAAATTTTAAAAGGCGTCTGCGATGCGCTCGCGCCGTCCGCGGTCGTGCCGTGCTGGTTCGCCGCGGGCGAGATTGATTTGCGGCTGGCAGAACACAAAGGCAACGGCTGGCGTTACGCCGAGATGCCGCCCGACGGCGAAGTTTACCGAATCGCGCTCGGCGAACTCGACCGCCTCGCCGTAAAATTTTTTGAAAAGGATTTCGCCGCGCTCGAAAACGAACAAAGACGCGAGATTTTGCGACGCGTAAAAAACGGCGAAAATGGATTCGCGCTTTCGCACGACCGATTTTTAGAAGAAATCTGCGCCGAATTTGTCGAGCTTTTTTATTCGCATCCGCTCGTTTTGGAGGAAATCGGCTACGTCGGTTTCGCTGACGCCCGTGGTTGGAATTTGGAGGGCGAATTACGAATTACGAATTACGAATTACTGGAAGATGAAATTCAAAATTCAAAGGTCGAAGACCAAAGACCGAAGATCGAAGACCAATCAAAAAATCCAAAATCCAAAATCCAAAATCCAAAATCCGACGTGGTTGATGCCGTTGTTATCGGCACGGGCGCTGGCGGCGCTCCCATTCTAGCGCGGCTGTCGCAAGCCGGTTTGAAAGTCGTCGCACTTGAAGCCGGAAAGAGTTTTGATTACAGAACTTTCGCTACCGACGAACGCGAGCAGGATAAACTTTTTTGGAACGACGAGCGATTGAGCGCGGGCGAAAATGCGGTTGCGTTCGGCAATAACAATTCCGGCTGCGGCGTCGGCGGTTCAACTCTGCATTTTACGGCTTACACGCCGCGCCCGCAGGCAGATGATTTTCGCCTGTTTTCCGATTTCGGCGTCGGGCGCGATTGGTGTTTGAGTTATGAAGATTTAGAGCCGTATTTCGACGAACTCGAATGGTTTTTGGGCGTGTCGGGCGATTCAAATTATCCGTGGGGCAAGCCGCACCGAAAAGGTTACCCGCTTCCGCCGCTTCCTTTGAACGGCGCGGCGCGATTGATGCAAACGGCTTGCGAACGATTAAATATCCGAACCGCGCCCGCGCCGAACGCGGCTTTGTCGCAGAATTATTTTCAGGAAAAAATCGGCTGGCGGCGCGCCTGCACGAATCGCGGTTTCTGCCAGGCGGGCTGCTCGACCGGCGCGAAAGGTTCGATGGACACGACTTTTTTGCCGCTTGCCGCCCGTCACGGCGCGGAAATTCGCTCGGAATGTTTCGTCACCGAATTTGAGTTCGATTCAAACGGAAAAATCAACGCCGTCGTTTACTCGCAAAACGGCGAGATTAAAAAGCAACCGTGCAAAAACGTCTTTCTGTGCGCAGGCGGAATCGAAACGCCGCGCCTGCTTTTAATCAATAATCTGGCGAATTCGAGCGGGCAAATCGGCTGTAATTTTATGGCACACACAGGCGTGCAAATCTGGGGCGTTTTCGACGAGGAAATTTTCCCGCACAAAGGCATTCCCGGCGGTTTAATCAGCGAAGACACGCATCGCCCGCAAGACGCGGATTTTGCGGGCGGCTATCTTCTCCAATCAATCGGCGTGATGCCCGTAACTTACGTTTCGCAGCTCGCTCGCAGCGAGAAAGTTTTCGGTTCTGAATTAGGCGATTGGAT
>CADCUR010000157.1 GCA_902805935.1 uncultured Pyrinomonadaceae bacterium | reverse complement strand
AGGGTCAAAAACTCTAATTTGAAAACATCAAAGTCAGTTATTTTTTCTGAAACTCTTTTCGGATGAATGCTACGAGATTTCTCATCTGCGCTTCGGTTAGTTTGTCTTTGAAAGCGGGCATTTCATCTTCTTCGCCTTCGGCGATGTGGCGGTAGAGGTTGTCGTCCGAGGCGTTCATTGCGCCTTTCGACTGAAAGCTAGGAACTTTTATTTTTTTGCCCTCGAATTCCGCCACGCCGCCCGCGCCGTTTTCCTTGTGACAACCAACGCAAGATTCCGAGTAGATTGTCCGCGACGCAGCAATCTCGTCAACGGCAGCAGCGGCGGTCGGCTGCGCGTCCGCGTTAGCAACAATTACTGCGTTCGCAGCGCGATTTGTGTCGGTCGTTTTCGTTTCGGCACAGGCAGCGAAGAAAAAGGCGGCGGTTGATAAAACAAGAGCGACTTTAATCAATTTCATCAATTCTCTCCAAAAAGATTTGCTTGGAAAACTCCGAAAGTTTAACTTATAGTTTAACGACAACGCAACAAATAAAATTCTATGAATGAGCAGCTTCGGGAAAAACTGCTGGCGATGCGCGCCGAAGACGCCCGCGTCCGCGAAGAACTGGCGGCAACCGGCGAATTGTTTGACGGTTATCATCCGGCGATGGAACGAGTGCATTTGAAAAACGCCGCCGAAATTGAACGAATGATTAACGAACACGGCGGCTGGCTCGGAAAATCAACGGTCGGCGCCGACGGCGCGGAGGCGGCTTGGCTTGTTGTCCAGCACGCGATTTCCTTGCCCGAATTTTCGCGCCGCTTGTTGAAATTAATTGAAAAATCCGTCGCCGAACGCGAAGCCGAACCGTATCAGGCGGCTTATTTGCACGACCGCATCAGTTTTTTTGAAAACCGTCCGCAACGCTACGGCACGCAGAGCGATTGGAACGCCGACGGCGTGATGGAAGTCTGGACGCTCGAAGACAATGAAAAAGTTAATGATTACCGCCGCGCCGTCGGCTTAAAGCCGCTCGAAAGTTTGACTTGGGAAAATGCGGAGACGCGGGAAAACAAGCCGAAAAATTATACTAAAAGGCAATTGGAGTTTGAAGCGTGGACGAAACGAGTCGGCTGGAGAAAATAAGTTTTCGCACTCCTGGAACTTTTTGCAGTCGCGCGCGTGTACCAAGTTAATTGAAAATTGCAAACTCCTCCGCGGTTTTTAATTGTAGAGAATTAGGCTTTCCTTAAGCCCGTCCACGAAAAAGACGGGCTTTTTTTCGCCAACCGGTTCGTGCAAATTAATCGTCTCTTCCAATTTACAAAAATTTTCTGTATTTTCGTTCTTGATGAAAAATAAAATCAAATATATTTGGCTGCTCATAGCGGTGCTGCTCACGTCGTCGGCTTGTTTGGCGCAAGCGCCGGTTGAAAGTATCAGCGCGCCGGGGTTAAGAGATTCAGTGACGGTGCGCCGCGACGAACGCGGCATCGCGCATATCGAAGCGAAAAACGAAGCTGATGTATATTTCGCGCAAGGTTATGTGACGGCGCAAGACCGTTTGTGGCAGATGGATTTATACCGGCGCGTGGCGCGCGGCGAGACGGCGGAGATTTTCGGCAAAACGATTTTGGAAGAAGATAAACGCTGGCGTAAATTCGGTTTCGCCCGAATCGCCGAAGAAAACGTGAAAAACACCGCGCCGGAAAATCGCGCAGCGCTCGACGCTTACGCCGCCGGTGTGAACGCTTATATCGCCGCGCTTAACGAAAAAACCCTGCCCGTCGAGTTTCAAATTCTGCAGTATCGTCCGCGCCCCTGGACTGCCGCCGATTCGATTGTCATCAGCAAAATCTTCGACGACGCGCTGAGCAATACCTGGCGGATGGATTTAATGAAGGCGAGTTTGATGGACTTGCCGAAAGAAAAACGCGATTTGATTTTCAATCCGTCGTCGCCGCTCGACGTTTTGTTGATTGGAAAAGATTCCGATGAGGCGCGGCGCCAAGGAGACGCGGAGACATTGAGACAGGATGAGAAACTCAGACTTTCAGAAGATATAGCCGCGTCTGCGCGTCCACACGTCTGGCTTTCTTTATTAAAAGAAGATGAGATACGAAGACGGCGTTCGTTAGAGCGCATCGGTTTTTATGCCGAAGATTTGGCGGCGAGCAACAATTGGGTAATCGGCGGAAAGCGCACGGTTGACGGGAAACCGTTGCTCGCCAACGACCCGCATCTGCGAGCGGCGCAGCCTTCGATTTGGTATCTCATCAATCTTTCCGCGCCCGATTTGAAAGTCGCGGGCGTGACGACAGCGGGCATTCCGGGCGTGATTATCGGTCATAACGAAAACATCGCCTGGGGGAATACAAACGTCGGACCCGACGTGCAGGATTTATACGTCGAAACTTTTAATGCCGAAGGTAAATATAAAACGCCGACCGGCTGGGAAACGCCGATTGTCAGACGTGAGGAAATCAAATTTCGTCCGAATCCTTTATCGGCGGAAACGCAAACCGAAATCTTAGAAGTGACGACGACGCGCAATGGCGTGATCATTCTTGAAGAAGGCGGGAAAAAATACGCGCTGAAATGGACGGCGTTCGATACGAAAAACGATTCGATAACGATGCTCGCCCGATTGGGAAAAGCGAAAAATTGGACGGATTTCCTGGATGCTTTGAAACTCTGGAGCGGCGCGATGCAGAATTTCGTCTTCGCCGATGTCAAAGGAAATATCGGCTGGGTTGCGGCAGGCAAAGTTCCGCTGCGCAAAACTGGCGACGGTTCCTTGCCTTACGACGGCGCGAGCGGCGACGGCGATTGGACGGGTTTTATTCCGTTTGACGAACTGCCGCAATTATACAATCCGCCGGAGAATTTCATTATGACGGCGAACCAGCGCACGGTCGGAAAATCTTACAAGTATCACGATTTAATCGCGCGGGCGCACACCGTCTCGCGCGCTAAAAGATTGCAGGATTTATTGAATGCCAATCAAAAGGTTTCAATCAACGACGTGCGCGATTACCAATTCGATACGTTTAGCGTCATCAACTCCAGGTTTGCGCGCGAAGTCGTCAATTTAAAAGCCGCCTCGGAAGAGACGTTAAAACTTCTGGCGGCTTGGGACGGGCGAATGAACCGCGATTCAAAAGCCGCGCTCGTCGCCGACGCGATGCGCTCGGCTTTTCGCAATAAAATCACGGCGGGAAATTTCGGCGCGCACCGAGCGAAAAACATTTTCTTTCCTTACGACCCGGCGCTTTTCGACCGTTTGATAACCGAACGACCGAAAAATTGGCTGCCGAAAGAATTCGCCGCTTACGTGGATTTGCTGAAGGCGTGCGAAACGGAAGCTAAGGAAACAATCGGCAAGCAATCCGGCGCGGACGAAACGAAATGGACTTGGGGCAATCGCGTGAAATCAACTTTCCCGCATCCGCTCGCCGTCGCGCCGCTCATCGGCGGGCAATTTATGATTGACACGCTGCCACAAAACGGTTCGGGCGGTGCGGGCGCGTCGCCGAATGTCGGCGCAGCGGTTTCGATGCGTTTTATCGCCGCGCTGGGCGACTGGGATACGACGCGCCACGGCATCACGACCGGACAATCGGGCGACCCGAAATCCGCGCATTGGAAAGACCAATTGGACGGTTGGTATAACGGCAATACGCCAATTTTTCCTTTTACAAAATCGGCGGTCGAGAAAGCGGCGAAACAGACCGTTTTGTTAATGCCGCAGAAATAGTTTAACGGGATAGACAGG
>CADCUR010000156.1 GCA_902805935.1 uncultured Pyrinomonadaceae bacterium | reverse complement strand
AAACTGGAACAGCACGTTTACCCGAATCCGACCGCCTGGCAGGAAATCGGCGAAAATACGATTGACGGCAATCAAGTGAAAATCACCGCCACCGTTTCAAACAGTTCTAAAAAATCGAAAAGCGGCACAGTCACGTTCAAAGAAACGACGAGCGGCGAAGTTTTAGGAACGCAATCGGTTTCGGTGGCGGGCGGCGGTTCAACAGATGTCGAAATCCTCTGGGATACGAACGGTTACAGTTGGTCGGATGCGGGAGGAGGATTGCCGGATCGCCGCATCGAAGCGAGCTTGACCAACGGCAGCAATGCCGAAGCTGAAGTTAAGGTTTACCCGAAACCCGTCGTTCTGGTCCACGGTTTGTGGAGCAACGGCGCGGCGTGGTCGGATTACCACAACTATCTCAGAGAAGCATATGGCGGCGATTGGAAGGGATATGCCGTCGGCGAAAACCCGAAAGTTGCGGAGATGCACACGGGTGACAGCGCCGGAAACTGGGATGCCACTTACAGCATTCGTCAAAACGCGCAGGAACTCGGCAAGCAAATCCTTTACAC
The DNA here is from genome assembly GCA_902805935.1 of uncultured Pyrinomonadaceae bacterium. Classification (GTDB taxonomy): domain Bacteria; phylum Acidobacteriota; class Blastocatellia; order Pyrinomonadales; family Pyrinomonadaceae. The sequence goes on along the minus strand of CADCUR010000156.1, from coordinate 3,208 downwards.
ACAAAAAACCGAAAACGCCTGGCGCATTGATGTTGTGGCTCATTCGATGGGCGGTTTGATTTCGCGTTATTACATTCACAACACGATGACGAACGCCCCGGACGGTAAACCAACCATCGCGCATCTCATAATGCTTGGCACGCCGAACATGGGCAGTCCGTGCGCCGATTTGATGTATCCGACCTACAAATCTTTGGGCTTTGAAGTCGAGGCGCTGCGTCAACTTCGACCGTCGGTCGTCGCCGAATTTAACAGTCAGACGACAAATCGCAAAGGCGTCAAATTCTCGATTCTGGCGGGCATGCCCTTGCCGGGCACTTGTCAATCAAAAATGGTGGGCGACGGCGTTGTCGAAGTTCCGAGTGCGCTCTGGCAAGTCGCTGACCGAGGTTACGCCCCGCGCATTCATACCGCTATTACCGGACAAGAAGACTTTTTAGCCTTCGTCAAACCGCGTCTGGCTTTGGGACCGAAACGGGCGAAGCAAACGGCGAGCATCGAGAACAAATCGAACTTTGAGTTCTTCGCCGGAAACAATTCGCAAATTGGCGAAAACTTGATTGCTTCGCTCAATCCGCTGGCAATTTTATCGAATCTGCAACCCGCAGCGGACACGGCGCAAATCGTTTCGTCGAAAAAGATGAAAATCGCACCGGGCGAACGGGCGGAAATTCCGATTAACGCTGCGAACGCTAAAACCGGAGTAACTTTCGTCGCGCCGCCTTTCGTCAAAGTGTCGCTCGTCAACGCCGAAAACGGCGAAACAGAGCAGACAATCGAAGCGGGAAGCGCGGGAGCCGCTCAAAGTTTCAAAACCTTTTACGCCGAAAAAACCGGCAATAAAGTTCTCCGTTTTGAAAACACCGGCGACGCTCCGGCAAACGCGGTTGCGGCGATCTGGACTGACTCAAATCCGCTTGCGCTCGAATTCGTCGAAATTCAAAAGCAGACGGACGGCAGCGTCAAAATGCAGGCAACGCTGACCAATAACGGCACGGCGGTCAAAGGCGCGGCTATTTCGGTGAAAATCAACAATCAAAACACGGAAATCGCTCTCGCCGACGACGGCAAACACGGCGACGGCGCGGTTGGCGACGGCGTTTACGGCGCGACGACCGAAAAACTCGCGGCGGGCGAACATTTTATTGAAGCCAAAGCCGCGATAAACGGCGCGAGCGCAACGGCAACTGCCGTCCTCAGCATCGACACCGTTAATCAATAAATAGTCGGATAGGATTAACAAATTGGCGTGGAAACTTAAAAAAGATCCACGCCAATTTGTTAATTTTACGCCATGTTTTTAGGTTTTGACCGCTTATCAACAGCAAATCTTCATCGGTGAAATGAGCAGCGAATTTGTGCTTTCCCAAAACGCTGAAAATTTTTCATTAAAAGTGAGTCTTTGGGCTTTGTTTTGCGCGTTAAAAGATAAGGATTGTAATTTTGTTGGTCAATCCGGAAAAAGCGCGTGATGTTTTCGCCGGGTTGTTCACAAATAAACAGGAACTTATGAATAAACTAAAATTTACATCGTTTGCAATCGCTTTAACGCTTTTCTTTTTCACGGCGAACGAATCGAGTGCTCAAACAAAACAACAGGTGCGCTTTGCCAAAGGCGCGACTTCGGCGGAAGTTCGCGGAAAAATCATTAACGGCAAAACCGTCTCATATCTCGTCGGCGCGCGAGCCGGGCAAACAATTTCCGTAAAAGTTACTGACGGCGGTAAGAACAGCGATGTCGTTTTCGAGGTTATCGCGCCGGACGGCAACCGGCTCGGCGGAGGCGACCGGATGTACGACAAATGGAGCGGAAAACTACGGAAAAGCGGCGACTACGTGCTGTGGGTCAGCACGTTGGAAACGCAAAACACCGATTTCAAATTACGAGTTTCGATTCGGTAAACAAAACCAGAAATTCTATAAAACTACAGCTATGATTAAATTCGTCAACAACACGGAAGACCTTTCGACCGACAAAGGCTATCAATTCAAATTTCACTGCGACAAATGCGGCAACGGCTACATGTCGCGCTTTCAAACCTCGACTCTCGGCGTGGCAAGCTCTTTTTTAAATGCGGCAAGTAGCTTGCTCGGTTGGGGACATTCCGCTGGACACTCGGCTTACGAAATCCAACGTGCGGTCGGCGGGAAAGTTCACGATTCGGCGCTCGAAATTGCCGTTCAGGAAGGCAAAGAACATTTTCATCAATGCTCGTGCTGCGGCAAATGGGCTTGTCCCGAAGTTTGCTGGAACGCGAAAGCGAACCAGTGCGAGGAATGCGCGCCTGACTTTGAAGAACAATTAGCTTCCGCCCACGCGCAGGCGAAATCTGAAGCGATGCGCCAACAGCTTTACGAAAAAGCCCAAAATACCGATTATGTTTCCGGCATTGATATGACAGCTGAAAAGCAAATCGCTGCGCCGCATGCCGTCAAACCGCGCCAAAACTCGGCAGCGAAAAACGATTGTTCAAACTGCGGTCACGCAGTCGGCGCGGCAAAGTTTTGTCCTGAATGCGGAACTGCCGCAAAAGCCGCCAGACCGAACTGTCGAAACTGCGGATTTGAACCGCACATGCAGACGAAATTCTGTCCAGAGTGCGGCGGGAAAATGTAGATTTTTAGCGAAAGGGTTAGATTAGGAGTTATTAAAAACTATGTCGATTATAAAAAATATCAACGCTTTAGCCGTCTGTTTGCTGATTTTTCTGGCGCTCGTTTTTTCGGTGCAGGTGCAGGCGCAAACGGTCAAAAAAGTTCAGTTTCCGAAAGGAAAAACCGAGATTGTCGTCAAAGGTAAATTACCGCTCAATTACGGCGATTACCAAGTCTACGTTTTGCGGGCGCGAAAAGGGCAAACACTTTCGGTAGAACTGATTTCTGATGACGGAGACTCTTCAATTACCGTTTACGAAACGCAAAAACTCGGACCCGGCGAAGACGGAATTACGCCTGCCGAGTCGAATTTGCGCGAATGGACTGGCAAATTGCCGATAACGAGCGAATACAGCGTGCAGGTTTATGGTCCCAGCGATTTCAACGAAAAAGGCACTGGCAAACCTTATACTCTAAAAATATCCATCAGGTAAAAGCCGAAAACCGGTCAACTCCGCCGTCGAGCTTATTTTTCCCGCGCCCGCAACGATACGGTATGTCGTTAAAGATAGAGAAAGCTAGTTTAATAAAGTTTTTTGGAGAAATTAAAATT
>CADCUR010000155.1 GCA_902805935.1 uncultured Pyrinomonadaceae bacterium | reverse complement strand
GGCTGGCCTAACGCAGTTACCGCGATTGCCGTAGCTAAGGAAGTCTTCGAGAATAAAGGACGCCCGAGCGAAGGCGCACAAGCGCCTGCGGTGGGTGCAGAGCGTTAGAATAGCCGGCGCGAAAAACAAACACTTGTCCAGGGGTGGTTTGAGAATTTTGCAAGGAGAATTATGGACGATAATCAAGAACAGAAAGATTTCAGTTCAACCGAGAGCGATTCGCAGCTCAGCGCGGACGAAGAAACACTGCTCGACCAACTCGGTATTGTCGGCGCTGCTCGCCGCAAATTCTTGGGGCAAAGCATGGCTGCCGTACTCGGCACCTTCGCCTTCCACCTGCTGGCTAAAGAGGAGGCCTTTTCCACGCTCGCCGCTGCGCCCGAGGCCGTGTTCGCCCAGACCCCTGGGGTTGAAAACGCCGTTAAGGTGCTTTTGAAAATCAACGGCTCGGCCCAACGCCTGGAAGTGGATTCGCGCACGGCGCTGCTCGACGCCCTGCGCGAAACACTTGGATTGACCGGCACCAAAAAAGGATGCGATCAAGGACAGTGCGGCGCTTGTACCGTGATCGTTGACGGGCGCCGCGTGCTTTCTTGTCTGACACTTGCCGCCAGTTGCGAGGGGAAAGAGGTGACGACCATCGAAGGGATCGCTGACGGCGACAATCTTCATCCGATGCAGGCGGCCTTCATCAAACACGACGGCTTCCAGTGCGGCTACTGCACGCCGGGGCAGATATGCTCGGCGGTGGCGCTGCTGCAGGAAGCCAAAAACGGCGAGGCGAGTCACGTCACTAACAATTTGCGGACGAGCGCCCAGAATGTAGCACTCTCTGATGAAGAAATCAGAGAACGCATGAGCGGCAACATTTGCCGTTGCGGCGCGTATCCGGGAATCGTGGCGGCAATCAGAGAAGTTCAGTCCGGGCGCGAAACAGCCCAGGCTTGGCATTTTGCGACCGATGAAGAAATTGCCGTTGCATTAAACGAGGAGGACAAAGCCGATGCAATCGTTTAAATATTCCAGCGCCACCGATGCGGCAAGCGCCGTTGGCACCGTTTCCGCGAATCAAACGGCACAGTTTCTGGCAGGCGGGACAAATTTGATTGATTTGATGAAAGAATATGTCGAGCGTCCCAGCGAAGTTGTTGATATCTCAGGTTTGAATCTGGCGGAGATTCGATCGACCTCGAACGGAATTTCGATCGGCGCCTTAGCCAAAAATACCGACACGGCCAACCATCCGCTGATCAGGCAAAATTACCCGCTGCTGTCAATGGCGATTTTAGCCGGCGCCTCCGCGCAGCTTCGCAATATGGCGACCAACGGGGGAAATTTAATGCAGCGCACCCGTTGCCAGTATTTTTACGACATCGCTATGCCGTGCAACAAACGCGATCCCGGCAGCGGATGCGGAGCGCTTCAGGGGCTCAATCGCATTCATGCCATTTTTGGCTACAGCGACAAATGCGTGGCGACTTACCCGGGCGATATGGCGAATGCGCTTTATGCGCTGGACGCGGTAGTGAGGATTCGCGGCACGAACGGGCAAGAACGCACAATCCCCCTCGAGGATTTTTATCGCTTGCCTGGCAACACGCCCCAAAAAGATAACAATCTTCAGCATGGGGAATTGATCGTCGCGATCGAAATGCCGAAGAATAATTTCGCCAATAAGTCTTATTACCTCAAAGTTCGCGATCGGGCTTCCTATGCTTTCGCACTGCTTTCCGTGGCTGCTGCTTTAGAAACAAGCGGCAACACCATCAAACAGGCACGCGTTGTTTTGGGCAGCGTCGCGCATAAGCCTTGGCGTTCGCCCGAAGCCGAAAGAGTTCTGATCGGAAAACCTGCGACGGAAGAAACCTTCAAAGTGGCTGCCGAAGCGGCTATGAAAGATGCGAAACCGCTTGAACATAACGGTTATAAAGTCGAACTCGGAAAACGCGCCATTGTTCTGGCTTTGCAGCAAGCGTTGACGAGCGGTGCGGCCTAATTATATCAATTCCGGTTGCATTGGAATGATTAAACCGCAGAGTACGCAGAGAACGCAGAGAAAGAGAACAGAGAGATGAATACAGGACGATGAAGGGCGGATTTGATATTAGGGAGGAGAAACGAAATGGCAAGATACATCGGAAAAGAAATGAGCCGCGTGGACGGCGCAGCCAAAGTTACGGGCAAGGCTAAATACGCGGCGGAATTCCAGGTTCCCAATCTCGCTTACGGTTTTATCGTGCTGGGAACCGTAGCAAAGGGCACGATTAAATCGATCGACACGCGTGAGGCTGAAGGCGCCGCAGGCGTAATTCGCGTCTTCACGCACCTGAACGCACCGAAGCTTGGTCCGAAGTCTTCCACGGAGCAGTCCCCGCCCCGCGCCGCCGAGGAGGAAGACAAGTCGTTTCGGGCGCTCCAGTCCGACAAAATCTTCTTCAATATGCAGCCCGTGGCACTCGTCGTCGCCGAGACATACGAGCAGGCACGTTATGCGGCACGTCTCGTTAAAGTCTCCTACAACTCACAGCAGCACATGACCGACACTGAGGCGGTGCGATCGAGCGCGCGCGTCCCCACTACTAAAGAGCCGCCTCCGAAGCCGCGCGGTAATCCCGAAGAGGCGATGCGTACAGCGGCCGTGAAGGTAGAGGCCGAGTACCGCATCCCGATCGAGCACCACAACCCCATGGAGCCGCACGCGGCGATCGCGGTCTGGCAAGGCGACAAGCTAACGGTCTTCGACAAGACGCAGGAGGTCTATAACGTTCGCACACATTTGGCTTCGAGCTTCGGCCTGCCCGAGGAAAACGTGAGTGTGGTCTCGCCCTTCGTCGGCGGGGCGTTTGGAGCGTCGCTGCGCCCGAACTATTATCCGGCGCTGACAGCGATGGCAGCCCGCGAACTCAGGCGCCCAGTCAAGGTTGTCTATACGCGCACGCAAATGTTCACTGGCCACGGTTATCGTCCGCACACGATTCAGAAGATCGCGCTCGGCGCGGAGCGATCGGGAAAGCTCTCGGCGATGATTCATGAAGCCGTGCACAACACCTCGACCATCGAGGAGTTCTCAGACAACACCACGGGTTTCACGCGCCAGGTCTACGCCTGCCCGAATCTCTACGCGTCGCTGAAGATTACCAACACGGATCTCGCCACCCCGACCTGGATGCGCGCACCGGGGGCCGTTAGCGGGATGTTCGCGCTCGAATCTGCGATGGACGAGCTGGCCTACGCGCTGCGGATCGACCCGCTGGAACTTCGGCTGATCAACTATGCCGAAGTAGACCCCGAGAGCGGCAAGCCATTTTCGAGTAAGGCGTTGCGGGAGTGCTACCGGCTGGGCGCGGAAAAGTTCGGTTGGAAGAATCGCAAGTTCGAGCCCCGATCGATGCGTGACGGCCGCCTGCTCGTCGGTTGGGGAATGGCGACCGGCGTCTGGGGCGCTTTCCAGATGCCTGCTGCCGCCCTCGTCACGCTGCAGGCGGACGGCACGGCGCAAGTCGCAAGTGCGACCAGCGACATCGGACCTGGCACTTACACCGTGATGACCATGATCGCTGCCGAGTATCTGGGGCTGAAGTTGGACCAGGTGAAATTTGAACTCGGCGACACGAAGTTCCCTCGGGCACCGTCGCAGGGGGGCTCTTGGACGACGGCGAGCGTCGGCTCGGCCGTGTGCGGGGCGGCTCTGGCGATCGGCACGAAGTTGCTCGCCCTCGCGAACCAGGAAGCGAATTCTCCGCTCAAGGGGGCAGCCTCCTCCGATGT
>CADCUR010000154.1 GCA_902805935.1 uncultured Pyrinomonadaceae bacterium | reverse complement strand
GTTTCACTCATTAAATTTCAGCGGCAAATCAAACGCAAACCGGCTGCCGTTTGCGCCGTCTTCAATCGAAGCGAATAATCCGGCTTTGCTTCCGAAAACAGTGGCGGTAAAGAAAACGAAAAGCAAAAATACAAGGGCGACCGTGATCGGATTGATGTGGTTTCCGAGCGCGTGCATTCCCCACGTTAAAATCGCCAAACCGAATACGGCGAGCCCATATGGCAATAAAATTTTCAGATGATTCAATCTCACGTTTCTTTATCTTTTATTTTTTTTCACAAAATGTAAATTTTCAAGATTTGTTTAAGACGGAAACTATTATTTTCCTGTTGATCGCTTTGAACTTTGTTATAGAATTATTCGTAAAATCAAACACTAATATCTGAAACGTCCTTTACAAAACCGCGACCTTTTAGAGTAGAATTCAATAAAGCAGTAACGATTTTTTGGAGAAATTATAGATGTTAAATAAAACGAGCAGACGGATTAGAAATTACAAATTCGCAGGTTTCCTGCTGATACTTTCACTTTTTTTGATTTCAGGTTGTAAATTCGGACAGTTCGGCGGACAGCAGCCGGTTTCGACCGCCGAAACGCCCGCGCAGCCGCTTGCGCCGCCCGCGCCGGTCGTGGTTGACGGCGTGCGGACTTCATACGCCGATGTCGTGCAGAAAACTTCGCCCGCCGTCGTGCGAATCGAAGCCGAAATCAAAGGCAGACAATCGCCGCAACAGCCGCAGCAATTCGGACTTGACGATTTTTTTAATTCCCCGCAGCAGCCGCAGAATCGCGGACAGCAGCCGCAACCGCCGACGCAGCGCGGTCTCGGTTCGGGCGTCATCGTCAGCGCCGACGGCACGGTTTTGACGAATAATCACGTCGTCGAAGGCGCAGAGAAAATCACCGTGCTGATGAGCGACGATAAAACCTATGACGCGCGAATCGTCGGGCTGGACGAGCCTTCGGACCTGGCGGTTTTGAAAATCGAAGCGACGGATCTACCTTTTCTAAATCTCGGAAATTCCGACAACGTGCGCGTCGGCGACGTCGTGCTGGCAATCGGCAATCCGCTCGGCATCGGGCAAACGGTGACGGCCGGCATCATCAGCGCGAAAGGGCGGCGCACGGGTTTGAGTGACGGCAACAGCTTTGAAGATTTTCTGCAAACCGACGCGCCGATTAATCGAGGAAATTCCGGCGGCGCGCTGATTAATATCGCGGGTGAGCTAATCGGAATTAACTCGCAGATTCTTTCGACCGGCGGCGGGCAAGGCGGCGGCAGCATCGGCATCGGCTTTGCCATTCCGACGAATATGGCGAAAGGAGTTTTGGAACAACTCGTCGCCACCGGCAGAGTGCGGCGCGGTTTGCTCGGCGTAGGCATTCAAGCCGTCAACGAAGAAATAAAAGATTTTTTCAAACTGAAAGACACCAAAGGCGTTCTGATTAACGATGTCAAGCGCGGCGGCGCGGCAGAGAAAGCCGGCGTCAAACGCGACGACGTGATTATTGCCATCAACGGCGAGACGATTGACGACACAAATGTTCTTCGCAACAAAGTCGCCGGAACGCAGCCCGGAACTGAAATAAAATTAAGAATCGTGCGCGACGGTCAGGAACAGGAACTGCCGGTTGTGTTAGATGAATTAAACCCGGAAAATGCAAAAACCGCTCAACCAAACGAAAGCGACAGAGGCGCGCAAACACCAAACGAAGGCGGCAAATTAGGATTAAACTTGCAGCCATTGACCCCTTTAATCGCTCGTCAACTTGAACTGCCCGAAAGCAGCGGCGGCGTAGTCATTACTGACGTTGACCCGAACGGCGCGGCGGCAAAAGTCGGCGCGGCTCGCGGCGACGTGATTTTAACCATTAACCGGCAAGCCGTCGGTTCGCTCGACGAAGTGCAAGCCGCTCTCGACAAAGCGGGCGACCGTCCGATTCTGCTGCTGATTGCACGAAAAGGTCAAACAGTTTATTTGACGGTCAGACCGAGCTAATAAAGGTAAAAAGTCAAAAAGTCAAAAGTCCGAAGTCAGGAATGTGTTCCGACTTCGGACTTTTTAACCTTTGGACTTTTATTTACCAGCTAAACCGCATTTGCAATTCGACGCGGCGATTGCCGGAATTTCCGCCTCCGAAACCGCCGCCTCCGCCAAATCCGCCGAAGGAGTTTGCCAGCGAGGTTGACTGACCGAAACGACTCGAACTCAAATTGCCGATCGGCGTGTTGAGATTTGTGCGGTTGAATAAATTGGAAAATTGCAAGCCGACGGTTAAGTTATAAGGCTTGTCGCTTCCGCCGCCAAAGCCGCCGCCGAAACCGCCACCGCCTACACCGCCGCGATTTCCGCCGCCTCCGCTTCCGCCGCGGTTTCCGCCGCGACCGCCGCGACCGCCGCCCGCGCCGGGAATTTGTCCGCTGCTTTGTCCGGGTGCGTCCGTCGTTGTCGCTGTCGCCGCCGTGCTTCTCGAACCGCCGAAGCCGAATGTTTTATCGAGCCGCAAGTTGACGTTGAAAAACGCAGGACCTCTACCGTAATTTCGCGGAATAATCGCGTTCGCATCAGAAACGTCGCCGACGTTGCAAAACGAATCGGTCAATCCGAGCGTATTGCAGCGTGCGCTCAGAGCCGCGAATGTCGGGCGTTCGGCAAAGCGCGTGTCGCCGTTCGTGTCAACGCCGGTCGTGATATTAAACGGTCTGCCGGATGAAGCGACGATGAACGGGCTGACGCGCACTTTCCAAGGCATCGTCATTGAACCGCCGATGAAAAAATTATGGCGCACGTCGAAAGCCGCGTTCCCGTACTCGTCGCTCAAATCGTAGCTGTAAGCCGGGAAGCTGCCCGCGCCGTCAGCATTGCTGTTGGCGAAACCGAGACGATAGTTTCCGAAAATGGAAAAGTTCGGATTCAAAGTCGTGCGGAAATTGACGATAAGCTGCTGCTGATTTAAAACGCCGCTCGATTCGTATTGAAAAATATTGCCGCGCGTCGGCAATGGACGCGGCGCGTTATTACAATTTTCTCCGGTCGGGCAAATCGGCGCATTAATGTTGCGCGATCTGAGCAGATACAGATTTCTCGACGCAATATAGAAAACCGTCATCGTGGTTTTCAGCGGCAGTTGACGTTCGACGCCGAGCGCGGCTTGATAAGTCACCGGCGAACGCAAATCATTCGCCACCTGCGTAATCGTGTTCGATTGCGGCAGAACCGCCAAAATCTGCGCTGCCGTCGGAACGTTCGTCACACCATTTAAAGTGAACGTCGGCTGATTCAAAAGCGCGAGCGCTGCTGCGCGCCGCGACGGGTCGGGGTCGTTCGCGCTGACAATCAAACTCAATTGATTCAAACCGTTAAAACGCTCGGCTTGAAGAGTTAGATTTTCACTGAAACGGTCGTAGAAAATGCCGAAACCGCCGCGAAAAACCGTTTTCGGCTGACGCGCGCCGCCCGCGCCCGGCGAATATGCGAACGAAAAGCGCGGCGCGAAATTAAAGTTGTCGTTGATGTTCGTCTGATTTTCGTAACGCAGACCGAAGCCCAACGTCAGTTCCGGGCTGATACGCCAATCGTCAGTGACGAATGCGCCGACATCGTAGCGCGAAACGTCTGCCAGCGGCTCGCCCGCCGTAATCGAGAACTGCGTCGGATTAAATCTGGGGTCGGTATTGCCCAGAAGATTTTGACGATATTGTTCGAGCGGGCTAATCGTCGTTCCATCCGCTAGCCTAAATCCCGGAAAAGTGAAACTGCCGCCGTAGTTCGATTCCGAGCGGTCTTTGATGGTAATGCCGCGAACGCGCGCGCCGAATTTAATCGAATGCTGCGAGGCTTTCCCCAAAATCGTGGTCGTATAATTCGACAGTTCCCAGTTATTGTTGCGATTAAAATTCAACCCGATTTGCGCGCCGCCGCCGGTGAACGCCGACGGCACGACAATGGTCGGCACGGCGTTGTCGCCGGTTTGTTCGCTGCGTTCGATTTCATATTGAAAACGGGTTTCGTTGATGGTTTTCGGGTTGATAATCATCGTTTCCGTCAAGCGAAATTCGTGTTCGGTGTTCGTTGACTCGTAAGCGCGCGACGGCAAAGAAGTGTCGCCGATGCCGAGATTGTCCGTCGTGTTGCGCGAGAAACTGTAACGCGCCACGAGCGTATTGTTTTCGTTTATCTGATAATCGAAGCGCGGACTGACAGAAAAGCGGCGCGTTGGAATTCTAAATTCTTCCTGAAAATTCGAGAAGTTAAAAGCCGGGTCTAAAACGAGCGCGTTGACGAGCGAAGCATTGTCAACTTCGCGGTTATTGATGTCCAGAAAGAACGAAGATTTTCCTTTTTGAATCGGACCGCTGACGCTACCGCCGTAAAATCTGAACTGGCTCGACGCGCGATTCGGCGCAAACGGATTGCGCGAATTCAAACTCTCGTCATTGAAATTCAAAAACGCCTGCCCGCGCCAGCGGTCTGAACCGGGCTTGGTTAAAATCTCGATGCGTCCGAAACCAAGGCGCTCGAACTCAGCCGAAAACGGATTTTGATTGATGCGAATTTCCCTAATCGCTTCTTTTGGAGGAAGTCTGCCGCCCGTGAAACCGTCAATGTAAATCTGCCCGCCATTCGGTCCCGCCGAAGGTCCGGCAAGCGCCTGCAAAGCCGCTTCGAGTTCCGCCGGGTCGTCGGGCAACGCTTCTAAATCTTTTTCGTTCAAAACCGTCGCGCTGGCGTTGTTTTCGTTATCGGTGTTAATGCCTTCGCTGCCGGAAACGTCAACGTTTTCCGTCGCCCCTTGAACCGACAAAGCAATGGTCAATTCCTCGCGCTGACCCGCCGCGATTGCGACCGCCGTATTTTCATAAAGTCCGAAATTCGGCGCTGTTGCCCGCACGATATAATCGCCGGGTGCGAGTCCGCTAATCGTAAATTCGCCCTGATTGTTAGTGACGCTGCTTTTTTCCCTGCCGCTCTGATCAACCGCCGTGACGGTCGCGCCGATGACGACCGCGCCGAGACTGTCAACGACTTGCCCGCGCAAACCGCCCGCCGTTTGAGCGAACGCTGCCGAATTAAAAAATAATGTGATAAGTCCGATGAATAAAAATAATTTTACCTGTTTCATATAATAAAATAACGCCGCCGAAAATCGGCGGCTGGCGTGAACGCCCGTCCGCGCTCACGCCGATTAATCAAAATTGCGCTTTTGACGGCGCGAAGGTAATTATGAAATTAAAATCCGCCGCCGCCTTCAAGTCCGGGAATACTAAAACCGGCATCGGCGCCGCGCCGTCCGCTGTTGTTGCCGGCGGCTTGCTGCGGAGCTTTCAAAAACGGTTCGACACCCGACAAAAGTTTTATCGCCGTAACGCGGTCGGCGTTTTGGGTTTTCGTGCTGGAAAAAGCGATAATCTCGCCGACTTTCAAATCGGTAATCGTAATCGTCGGAAAGCGTTCAAGCATTTCGTCAATGCCGCCCGCGCCGCGCATTCCGCCACCGCCGCCCGGTCGCATTCCGTTCGGCGCGCCTTGTCCCTGTGGATTCGTTTGTCCGCCCGGCTGATTCGCCTGCGGCGGGCGCATTCCCGTCGGCGGCTGCATTGCTCCACCACCGCCCGCTTGGAACGCTGCGAATCTTTGCGCCATCTCAGCCGGAAATTGTTTCAAAACCGAATTTTGCCCGACGACGATTGTTACCGGCTTTTTCGTTTGAATGTTTGTGATGGTGATTTCGTTTTTCGCTGCGTCAATCGCCGTGATCGTTCCGCCGATGGTTTGAAACGAGCCGCTAATAATTTCTTCGGCTTTGAACGTCGCGCCGTCCGCCGATTTGTCGCCGAGCGCGCGAACCGAATCGCCGACTTTTATCTCGTCGAGCGAACTCGTTTTCGCTTCGTCATACCTGACCGAATCCGGCGCGTAACGACGAAACTTTGCATCGTCTTTCGGAGTGAGAATCGTTTTCGTTTCGCCCATTATTCCGCGGGAGGAAACGGTGATTTCTTTGGTTTGCGCGTTTACCGCCGCGACTTGTCCTGAAATACCGCGCGTCTTCCAACGCTCTTGGTCTTTTGCTTGCCGACCGGCGATGTCCGCTTTGGTCATCAGATAAACCGTCCGCGCCGGAATTGATTTTTTATCCGCCGCCATAATGCCCGACACGACGACTTTATCGCCCGCGCCGATGTCGGCGAACGTCGCGGCGACGGCGGTTTTTAAGCTCGGGTTTTCCGGCGAAACGCGCTTGTATTCGGTTTTGTCCGACAAGACTGCCGACACCGCGCCATCTTTGGTCTGCAAAACGATTTCGCTCACCGTAAGCGAGGAAACTTCGCCCATTACGACGCTCGGTTTAAGCGCGTCCTGCGCCCGAACCGCGAAGGACGCGCCCGCTAAAAATACCAGTAAAGTCAATAAAATTGTTTTCTGACGCATAATTTTCTAATAAATTTTAACTGCCGGAACTTACACGCAGCCGATTTGATAAAACTTGCCCTTGAAAGCACTTATAAAGACGTAATTTTAACCGCAAAAGTTTGATTGTTTTTGTAAAGAATTGTCAATCCGCATCGAGTTAAAACGCCTCTTCTCGTCGCCTGCGCCGATTGAGATTTTCCCCTGTTTAGGTTTTTTGCCAACTGTTCGCCGAACGAGCCGTCAGAACGAGTCCGAGACTGGCGGCGGTCAAAACAATTAAGGCGAAAATCCATAGATAAGGAATCGAAAGCAGAACTGTCCAAACGAACGCGCCGAGCAGGAGCGCGAGCGTTTCTGAATGTTTGTTTTCGGGCAAAAATCGTTTTTGAATTTGTTTCCCGACGCTGACCTGCAAAGCGACGCGCCCGAAGACGAAACTCAAAAGCAACAGCGTGAACGCCATCAAAACCACAATCGTATAAACGTAATTCGGCAGGTAACTCAAACTCGACATCACGGCGGCGACAAGGGCGACGAATCCGAGTGACCCGAAAGCGAAAATTTTCAATGCGGAAAGTTGAAAGCGTGCGACCGCGCGGCTGACCGCGCCGGGCGCAATCGTCGTCAAAACGAGAGAAATGACAAACCAAAACAGCAGCAGCAGAACGCGCTGCGCTAAAAATCCCAAAGAAAAATTCGGTGAAAAAAGCTGCGCGGGGTTTTGGGCGAGATTGCGAAAGTCTTCTTCAAAAACCGCGAAGACAATCGTTTCCTTTTCCGGGCTGCGAAGCGGCGTTTTGCTTTCGGGACGATAAGCGCCGCCGAAAATTATCACATCGCCGGTGATCGAAGCCGTTTCCTTTTGAATAATCGAACCGCCGATGGCGGCAACATCGCCGTCAACGGCGCCTTCGATTACGGCGTCGCCGCCGAAAACAAGAACGCCTTTGGCGTTGCCCCTAACAATGACGTTTTTGCCGAACGAATAAATTTCGCCCTGCGGCTGTTCGATAATTAAAGTATTTTCGTCGGTTGTAGCGATGTTCGGCGATTGGGCGCAGAGGGCGAAAAAAGCGAGAAGAATAAAAACGGCGACCCATAACATTTGCGCCAGCGCACTTTGAAAATTCTCGTAAATGTTTGTGCGGGCAATTGTATAAATCACTTTTCCTGAATCTGAATCTTTAGTTTAAGAACGATTCGAGCGCAACGCGACGCGCGAAAAAACAAGCAGCAAAACCACGAAAAATCCGGTTAAAGCTGCGAAGAAAATGCTTGAGTGGAAAACAACCCGGTGGCTGAGCGAACGCAAAATAACCGTTGTCCCGACCGCAATGTCGTAAAACAAATTCCACGCGAAACCGCAGACCGCTAAAAGCTGGTCGGCGAATTTGACGAACGTATAAAGAACTGTTTTCACTTCGCTGCCGAAACCGAGAAGAATTAGCAGAAACAGCGCGACGCAAACAAACAACGCTTTAAATCGTTCTTGCGGGCGGCGCAAACCGCTCACTCTGCTTTCGGCGTTGGCGACGATAACGCGCGTAAAATTGGCGGGCAATTCTATTTTTCGGTCGCTTTCCAAAGCGTAGTCTAACGCTTGGAGCAATTTTTTTTGCTCGTTTAATTCGTCGCCGCAAGACCGGCACGCCGCCAGGTGCATCTCCAATTCGAGTTCTTCGCCAGGCGATAATTCGCCGTCAAGATATGCGGCGAGGTCGCTTTGGTGCGAGCAGACTTCTTCGATTCGAGCGGTTTGCGTGTTCATCAAAATCACTTCAAAAATTTAATCGTCAACGGATATTCCCAGAGTTCGCCGTTGTTGGCTTTGATTGCACCGATAATGGGAAAAACGACGCTCATAATTCCGACCGTGACAAGTCCGAGAATGCCAATCAAAACAATGGTTAAAACAAGCGAAACGACGAAATAAATCGCCGACGAAATCAGCCAATTCGCCACCATTTTGCCGTGCGCGTCGAGCGCGGGCATTTTATCTTTCTGCGTCTGCCACAAAATAACGGGGAGAACGACGCCGCCGAGCGGAATGATAATGTTAAGCAGTTGCGACAAATGCAAAAATAAACCCATCTGTTTTTGCTCGGGCGTTTGCAAATACTGCGGCGGTTGATACTGCATATTATAATTCATCTTTTTTTCTCCTTTTTCCCTCTTTATAATCCTGTAAACCCGCGTTCCACAAACATTTCGCGCATCATTTCGCGCGCTCTGAAAAGGCGATTTTTGACGGTGCCGAGCGGCAGATTCATCACTTCGGCTATTTCATCGTAACTCAAATCCTGCGTGTGCCTGAGCAGAATCAACTCGCGGTAAACCGTCGGCAGACATTTAACGACCGATTCAATTTCCGTCCGCCATTCGCTGCGCTCTCGGTCTTGTTCGGGCGTCGGCTGCGGGCTTTCGATTTGCAGTTGATACGCGCCGTCGGCGTTTTCCGCTTCGAGACTTTGCTGAACGACCGAATTACGGCGCATCCAATCAATCGCGGCGTTGTGCGCGATGCGGTAAAGCCAGGTCGAAAATTTATATTCCGAGCTGTATTTATCGAGCGAATTGTAAACCTTGATAAAAACTTCCTGCGTTACGTCGAGCGAAGCGTCGTAATTATTCAGCATTCGATAAACGTAGCCGGTAATCGGTCGCTGATAGCGGCGCACGAGTTCCTCAAAGCCATCTTCTCCGCGCCCGCGAATCGCTTTCGCAATCAACTCACCGTCGGTCAAAGTTTTGATATTTTGTAGGGCAAACGCTTGTGTCGTCATAGATGAAAAGTTATTACGCCGGATTTTGAAACGCGGTTTCAAAAAATTTCGGTGTCAAAAAGTTTCAGGTTTCAGGTTTTTCGGAATTTCGGTTCTAATCGTAAATTACAATTTGAAACCCGACAAACAAAAACCTGAAACCTGAAACTTAAAACCAGAAACTTGAAACTAATTGTAACCGAGCGTTGCTAACCCTGCGGGCGCGGCGATGTCGTCGAACCTCAACGTCTGCGCGGGCATATTCAAACCGACATCCTCTGGGAGCAAAATATTGAGCGTTCTGCCGAGTGCTTCGGCGGCGATGTCTTTTAATTTAGCGGGCGCGAAGTCCTTGCCGACGACGAGAAGATTTTCCAGTAAATTTTCGCTCGAATCTTCGCCGAAACGGTCGCGGTAAAACATCAGCAGACGATAAATTTCGTCGTCGCGCTCAGAGTCGGCGCAAGTTACCGAACGCACGACGGTCGGCTCGTCGCCGCGCAGCAGAAGCGCGGTGAAACCGTCCGGCTGCGAACTAATCAACAAAGAATCCGCCCGGCTTTTCGCATCAACCAGCCAATTAGCTTCGCTGACGGCGCGCGGCATCACCAATCCGGCGTGCCAGCCGAGCGTTTCAAACAAAGTTTCGTATTCGTCAATGACGCTCAGTTTGACGGCGGTCGCAAAGTAGCGCGCTTTGCCGCCCGCGTCTGATTTGACTTTGCGGCGCGAAATTCGCAAATCGCCCGACGGCACGCCAAAGGTTTGCTCGGATTTCCAATCGAGAATTTCCGCGAGTTCGTCTTTGGAAGTCGGTTCGCCGTCGAGCGTTAAAATCGCCGTGCGCGCCGTGTTGCTCGGCAACGAAACTGACCAGCGTTTTTGTTTTCGCAAACCCGCGTTCGTGACGACTTCTTCGAGCAGCACGAGCATTTCGTTTTGGCTTGTAATGTTCCGCTCGGTAAAACTCGGCGTGAGTAGGTTAAAGGGCAAATCAATTGTCGCGGCTTGCCGAATACCAAAACGCCCTCTGCCTTCTCTTTGCAAAGCGAGCGCCGTCAAACTCTCCTGCTCTAAGCCGAGCGCCGCTTTCGGATAATTCGGTTGGATTAAATTTTCTAACATTCTTTAAAGGGCAAAAGTGAAAAAGGGGGAAAGTGAAAAAGCGAATTTCCGACTGGCGATTAATTTTTTCATATTTTCACTTTCCCCTTTTTCACTTTAATAATCTTCGTATTTTTTGCCGTCGCTGTCCTCGCCTTCGGCAATGCTTATGACATCTTTCAAGCCCTGCTCGCCGTCGGGCGAATTTGTGTCCTCGCCCGTGATTTCCTTCCACTCGGCTTTTTCGGTAATCGGGTCAACCGGCTTTTCGCGCAGATACTCCGCCGTTACCAAATCGTCGAGCGACTGCGGCAGTTTTCCTTTATCGGCGGCGTATTGGTCAATCGAACGGCGCATCTGAAAAAGATTTTCTTTCAAAACCGTTTCGCGGGCTTGCTGAACGCTGCGCTGGTAAGTCGGCAACGCGACCGACAGCAAAATTATCAGGATGAACATCGCTATCATCAATTCAAGAAGCGAAAATCCGTTTTCGGTCTTTGGTTTTCGGTCTTTGGTCTTTGGCTTTCGACTTGAGACTTGTAGCTTGAGATTTGAGACTCGCAAATTACCAATCACTGTATTTCTCCTCGTTGAGTGCCTCCGCGTCCGAACTCGAACGCACGTCAAAAACGTTTATCTCGTCCCAACTTTCTTCGTCCTTGGTTTGATAAGAAGAACGCAGTTTCCAATCTTTTTCGCCCGTCATCGGGTCAACCGGAATTTCGCGCAGATAAACTTTTTTCTTTTCTTCGTCTTCTTCTTTGAAGACGTTTGTCGAATCGTCAAACGCGCCACCGCCCAATTTTACTGCTAATCCACGCGGTTTAATTTTAACGCCTTCGACTAAGATATCGAGGCTCGGCGGATAACGGTCGAGATTTTCCGTGTCGAAGATTTTGCAATCGTCAATCACAACGCGGCTTCGCGGGTCGGCGGAAGAAGTGTTATTAAATTGATTCATAGCGGCTGAATTCCCGCCCTGACCTCCGCTTTGACCAACACCCGAACACGCGCCGACCGCATCTCGCCTGAATTCGTCAATCGCGTTTCGCAGATCGCGCAAGTTTTCGCGCAGGCGCAATTCCTTCTGACGCTTGACCGCATTTTGGGCAATCGGAATCGTTCCCATCACCAAAATTGCCAGAACGCCTAAAGTGATAATCAGTTCGAGCAGCGAGAAACCGTTCGCCGACCGCAGATTGCGCGTTGCCGATTGCCGATTATTTTTTTGCTTGCCGCTCATCGCTTATCGCCTTTTGCCGTTAAAACTTGATCGCGAAATTTTCGCCGTCCACCGTCAGCATATTCAAAACTTCCGCGTCGAGCGTGATTTCCGGTTTGCCGTCCGCTAACGCCTCGATTTCGACATACGCTAAAACGCCGGAATTTTTTTCAGCCACGCCTCGCAGCGAAGACAGCGAGACATACATTTTTCCGTTTTGATTCAAAAACGGCGGCGCCGATGTGTTGGCTAATCTGCCGAAGACATCGCCGAAAGTAACGATGCGAACCGCGATTTTTCGCTGGTCGAATTTCAAACCCAAAACCGCCGAACGAAAAGCCTTCGCGCTCTTTACCGTGACGGCGAGTTTCGCCCGCTCGCCCGTTTTCATTTCGGTCAAACCCGGCGCAATCTGCCAATCGGCTGTCGGCGCATTCGATTTCGGCGCGACCACCGGCGAGGAATTTTCCCGAACGCCGAGAGTTACACCAGACCGATCAGCTGTCGGCGCGATTTGCAGAGTTTTCGCGGTAACGTCAATCGGACGCAAATTGTTGATAATCGAATTCGTCTGCGGCGTATTTGTCTGTGCGATTGGCGTTCGATTTTCCGCGACCGTTTCGCCTGAATTGTTTTTCGCCGTCGTCGGCGCGTCTGATTTGACATACGCCGGCGATTCGACTTTTTCGTCGGGCAGTTGAATTTTCGCCACGGTCGGAAGGCGGCGGGCGGCGGCGAGCTGCTCTTCGATTTCCTCTTGAATAACCAGTGCTTCCAGCGAACCGCTGGTCGGCGACTGCAAACTTCCCGTCGGGCGTTCGATTTCGTCTTCGGGCAGAATCGCCGGCGCGCGAATCACGCGTGGCGTAACGGCGATGACAATATCGGTTTGTTGATTGTCTCTTTTCGGTGCGGTGAAAAATCTGCCGACTATCGGAATCAGACCGAGCAGCGGCAATCCGGTGCGTCCGTTCGATTCGGAATTTTGCGCGACGCTTGCTAGCAGAAGCGTCTTGTTATTCTGCACGCGCGCCGTGCCTTTAATCGTTCGTTCGGTGAAAATCGGCGTCAGAGAAGCCAAATTGCCTACGTCGCGCGATTCGATTTCCATAGCGACCTGCACATCCTGATTCGGAAAGACAATCGGTTTGAATTTCAGGGTCAAACCGACTTGCTCGTAGGTGATGACCGAAGCGGCTTGATTGTTTTGAAAATTGTTCTGATTGTTTCCGGTATTGTTGTTGTAACCCAAAAGCTGCGCCGACTGGACGGGAACGCGCCGACCGATGCGCGCCGACGAATCTTCGTTATTAAACGCGTGAATCTGCGTCGAGGCGATCAGTTTCGTGTTTTGTTTATCCTGCAAAGCGACCAAATTAGCCACCGGCAGCGCCAAACCGATTCCGAAAGGCTGGGCGACGATGCTGGTTGCCGTGCTTGCGGCATTGGTCACGGTTTTGAGTATTCCGAATTCGTTATTTCCGATAGTGCCGCCGGTCGTGCCGCCCAAATTTCCGAGCGAAGCGGACGTTCCGATTTGATTGCCGAACTGCAATAAATCGGTTTTGCTGACTTCAAAAATCTGTACGTCCATCACGACTTCGGCGCGATCTTTATCGAGCGAGCGAATCAAGTTGCCGATGATACGAATGTTTTCGGTCGTGTCGCGGACGGTGATGCTGTTGGTTGATTTGTCCACGAGCGGCTGCGTCGGCGTTCTGCCGGGCTGCGCCGGGATAGCGAATTGGATGGTTTTGGCAACTTCGGTCGGGTCGGCGTTCGACAAATAAAAAGTTCGCAAAACGAGCTGTTGAAATCTTTGCCGTTGAAGCCCGTTGGCGACCAAAATCGTGCGCGGTCCGACTTTTTGAAAAAACAAATTTTCCTGCAAAAATATGTAATCAAGAGCCTTTGCCGCCGTCACGTTTTTAAGTTCGATTTTAACCGTAATCGGGTTACGAAACGATTCCTTATCAAAAAGCACGTTCAAATCCAAATCTTTCGCCAATTCTTTAATCAGATACTGGGCGTCAACGCCGCTCGGAAACGGCACGTCGCGCAGTTTTTCCAGTCTTTGCGGCACGACGTTATCCGGCGATGCGCTCGTTCTTTGATAGCCGGTCGGAATCAGTTTGACTGTGCCGTTAGGGTCAACTTGCTGAACGGGTGCGTCGCCATTTTCCACTCCCTTTTGCAGACGCAGCATTTTTTCCATTTCCGATTTCGCCAATTCGTTCGTCGGGTCGTAGGCATAAGCCTTACGAAATGAAAGATACGCTCCGGCATAATCTTTTTCGTTCGCCTGCGCCGTTCCCTTTTTGACATACATCTGCGAAGCGTTAAAAACCGCGCGCTGGTAGTGCAAACGATATTCGGGGTTTCGCGGGTCTTCGACAACCGCCAGCGCAAACGCTTCGGCGGCTTTGTCCCACTGCTCGGCGATCTCGGCTTTCATTCCGACCTGGAAATGTTTTTTCGCCTTTTTGTCGTAGGCGAGCGTCGCCGTCGGCGCGAGCAGCGCGATGAGCAGAAATAATGTAATCGAAAAACGGACGGAAGCAGACTTTCTCATAATTTTAGACACCTATAGATTCGTTTATTCAGTTGCAAAAGTTTGTGTGCGAGTTTATACACGCGACGCTTGAGGCAAAGTTTCAAAAATTCGCGGCGTTTGAAACCTTTAGTATTTTCAACTTATTCGGCGAAAAATGCAAACAAAAAATTAAGCGCTCGGCTGATCGGTTTAGTCACAAAGCCGAAGAAATTTACCGAGATTAAAGTAACAGACGAGAGTAAAAATTTTCTTTATTTTAATACTCTTATTGGTTCTTGTCATCCCTATAAGTTTCTTTTTGTATTTAATTCGCTCAAAATTCGCTTCAACTCAAGTCAAGCCCCTAAACGAACGTTACGCGGTTTATCTCGTGCAGCGTTGTCTGACCGATAAAAACTTTTTTGACCGCCGATTCGCGCAAACTCGACAAGCCTTCTTTTTCCGCCTGACGGCGAATTTCCGAACCGGGACGGCGTTCGATAATCATTTCCCGAACCGCGTCGGTCATATCTAATAATTCGTGAATCGCCGTGCGCCCGCGATAACCCGTGTGATTGCACGCATCGCAGCCGACGCTTCGGTAAAATCGCTGGTCTTTTACCGTTTCGGGTTTCAGCCCCGATTCCATAAATTCTTCGGGCGACGGCACATACTGACGTTTGCACGTCGGACAGAGCAACCGCACAAGCCGCTGCGCGAGAACGCAGTTCAAGGCGGAGACGAAGTTATACGGCTCGACGCCCATATTGATAAAACGCCCGATCACGTCAATCACATTGTTAGCGTGAACCGTCGTGAAAACAAGATGTCCCGTGAGCGCCGATTGAATCGCAATCTGCGCCGTTTCGTTGTCGCGGATCTCACCGACCATTATTTTGTCCGGGTCATGACGCAGAATCGAACGCAGCCCGCGCGCGAACGTCAAGCCTTTTTTCTCGTTCACGGGAATTTGCATAATTCCCTGAAGCTGATATTCAACCGGGTCTTCGATGGTGATGATTTTGTCTTCGACGTTGCGGATTTCGTTTAGCGCACCGTAAAGCGTCGTCGTCTTGCCCGATCCGGTCGGACCCGTAACTAAAACCATTCCGTAAGGCTCTTTGATATATTGCCGGAAATTTTTCAAATCGCCCGGGTCGAAACCGACGACTTCGAGACTTAAGTTTTTAAATTCTTCCGAGATTTGCTCTTTGTCCAAAATACGAATAACGCAGTTTTCGCCGTAAGCCGACGGCAGAATCGAAACGCGAAAGTCAACCGTTCTGCCTTTATAGCGCACGCGGAAACGTCCGTCCTGCGGAATTCGGCGTTCGGCAATATCGAGTTCCGACATAACTTTGATACGCGAAATCAAAGTCTGATGATAAGCGATGTCAATCGGATCAACTTTCTGGTAAAGCGCGCCGTCAATACGAAACTTGACGGTTACGTCGCGGTCGCCGGCTTCGATGTGAATGTCGGAAGCGCGCGATTCCATCGCGTTATAGACGATGGTGTCAACCAATTTGATAATCGGCGACATATCCGAGTCAGATGCTAAACGGTCTAAATCTAAAACTTCTTCGCCCTGGTCGGTTTCTTTGACGAGCGAGATTTTGAAACCCGAAGCCGCCTCTTGCAAAACTCTCTGCGTCGCGTCGCCTTTTCGCAAAACAACGTCAATCGCGCCCGCCGTTGCCACATACGGCACGATGCGGACGTTTAAGACATTTTCGAGTTCGTCCAAGACTTCCAAGTTCGTCGGGTCAGCCATTCCGACGTGCAGATTTCTGCCTTCTCTGCGAAGCGGCACGAATAAATTGCGAAGCATCAAATCAACCGGAATTCCGGCGAGTTCTTCGTAACTAATCGGCGATTGTTTATCCGGCGGCAAAAGGTCAATATACGGCAAACGGTAACGCCGCGCCAACGCTTTGGCTTCGACGACTTCCGGCGGCTCGTTATCTAAAAAAGCGGTCGTGTTTATTTTCGGCGTAGCGATAGTCGTCGCCGTCGTCCCGTTATTTCCGTTAGTTCGTTGTTCCATTATTTTTTTGTTAGTTGTTTATCGTTTTCGATTCGTTGTTTCGCCTTTATGATTTATCTTTTACCGCTGAAAGGTCCCGACGAAATTGTGTTGATAATCGGCAGGTAAATCGCCAGCAGAATCGTAATGACGATGCCCGCCATAAAAACAAGAATTACCGGCTCAAGCAAAGTCGTCAATTGTTCGAGTTTGACTTCAGATTCGGCGTCGTAGAAGTTTGCCACTTCGTCGAGCATCTCGCGCAGGCTGCCCGATTTTTCGCCGATGCCGATCATATCAAGGGCGAGTTCCGGCATCCAATTGGCTTTCTCTAGTGACTCGGTGAATAGCCGTCCTTCACGAATCAGCGGCAAAACCGTCAGACTGCGGCGCCGCAGTTCGAAATTATTGATTGATTCGGAAGCGATGTTCCAGGCGTCCGGCACGGTGATGCCGCCCGACAAAAGCGTGGAGAGCGAACGCGCGAGTTGCGCTGTCGTCATCTGGCGAATTAACGTTCCGACAATCGGCAGCTTAAGCAGAAATCTCCCGAGTGTAAGTTTTCCGTTCGGCGTTCTGAGCCAGACGACAAGCGAAAAAACCAGCACCAAAACCATCGGCAAAAGCCACCAGATATTACTCGCAATCGTCGTCGAAAAGGTCAGCACGACGACCGTCACGAACGGCAGCCCTTGATTCGTGCTAAGACCTTTGAATAAATCCGACATTCGCGGCACGATGTAGAGCGTCAGAAACGCGACCATAAACGTCGCCGCGACAAGCAGAAACAGCGGATAAGCGAGCGCGCCGCGAAGTTTGCGCGAAACGCCGACGTTGCGTTTCAGATAATCCACAAACCGTGCCAACACATCGTCGAGCGCGCCGGACTTTTCGCCAGCGAGGAGCGACGCCGTATAGATTTTCGGAAACGCGCCCTGCGCTTCAAAAGCGTCGGACAAAGGAACGCCACTTTTAATTTTCTCTTCCACGTCAGCCAGAATGCCGCGCAAGGCGGAAGAACCCGAACGGTTTTTCAGCAAATTGATTGACTGCAAAACCGGAATCCCGGCGCGCAGCAGCGCGGAGAGTTGTTGATTGAACAGCAGAAAATCGCCCGCCTTGACGCGCCCTTTTTTGCTGCGCGCCGCGCCGCTCGGCAAAATCGCCGACAAACCTCGCTCGGCGTTCGAGACGGTGAACACGCGAAAGCCTTCGCTTTCCAATCGAGATTTCGCTTCGCCGGCGGCGGTCGCCTCGACGACGCGCGTTAAAACTTCGCCCGAAGGCGTTCCCAGACGACAGATAAATTCAGCCATAATTTCGATTTGGGATTTGGGACTACAGCGGATTTGGGATTTCTTTTATACAGCCAAAAAATTAGAATCAACTTTCAATAATCCGACACGGAGATTTCGTTATCAGGCAAATCCGAAATCCCAAATCGAATTATATCACGTCTTTTTTTATCAAAGGTTGCAGACATCTCCAAATTTCAAATTTCGCAGCGATTCAGCCTTTTTGATACTTGACGTTTCAATTCTGAAAGCAAAAATTTAATTTGAGAATCCGACTCAGCTAAACCAACGAATATCATTTGGCGGACATCAAAAAAACATCTTGCGGAAAGATAATACATTTCTTAGAATATAAAAAACTAAACGGAGAAATTTGGCTGTGAAAAATTTTCAATTCGTCAGCCGCTCGTGCCTCGCGCATCGGTGGATTTTTTTAACCCTTGTTCTTCTCTGCGGCGGCGCGTTTACCACTTCGCTCGCCCAAACGCCCGAGCCGACACCTCCTGTCGAAGAGGAAGAAGATACCCGACCGATTAATATTAAAACCGATTTGGTAACGCTCACCTTAACCGTTACCGACCTTTACGGGCGCTTCGTTTCGGGTTTGAATAAAAGCGCCTTTACGGTTTTCGATAATAATCAGGAACAGGAAATTACGTTTTTCTCGGACGCCGACGCGCCCGCGTCGATCGGCATTTTGTTCGATGTCTCAGATTCGATGAGTGGCGAGAAAATCGGCAAAGCCAGAAAAGCTCTCGAAAAATTTATCAATACGAGTCATCCGGCTGACGAATATTTTTTGATCGGTTTTAACAGTCGCGCTCAACTCTTGCTCGACCGGACGCGCGACGGCGATGCCGTGTTGCAAAAACTCACGCTCGTCAAGCCGAAGGACAACACGGCGCTTTATGACGCCTGCTATCTCGGCATCGAGCGCGTGACGCGCGGCACGCGCCAGAAAAAAGCGATGCTCATTATCAGCGACGGGCAGGACAACGCTTCGCGCTACAATTTCGGCGAAGTGCGGCGGCTTCTCAAGGAATCGGACGTAACGGTTTACGCCGTCGGCATTATGGACGGCAGAGATGCGGGAAGCACGATGGGAATGCAGGGACAAGCATTTCTCGACGAATTGACGAGCGTTACCGGCGGCAAGGCTTTTTACCCGCAAACCGATGTCGAACTCGACGAGATTTTTGAACGTCTCGCTTTGGAGCTGCGTCACCAATACTCAATCGGCTTTACGCCGAAGGATTTCACGCCCGACGGAAAATGGCATAAAACAAAAGTTAAGGTCAAACCCCCGCGCGGAATTTCGCGTCTAACGGTTCGCACACGCGACGGCTATTACGCCTCGCCGAATACGAATTATAAATAATTTCAGTTTTTTGCGATTAAAGATGAAAGGAAAATTTACAAATATATTATTGCTCGTTTTCTGCTACGCCTTAACCGCCGCTTTTTATAATTTCTCGGTCGCCGAAGCGCAGACCAATCAAACAAACCGCACCCGTCAAGTTCCCTCACCGACGGCGACACCGAACGGCGTAACGAAGACCGCTCCGTCGCCGACACCGAAAACGGCGACACTGCCGACGCCCGAAGACGACGACGAAATTATCAAAGTCGAAACGGAACTCGTCAACCTGAACGTCCGCGTCGTTGACCGCAACAATCGTTCAATCGGCAATCTCCGGCAGGACGATTTCAAAATTTACGAAGATAACGCCCCTCAGCCGATTGAGTTTTTCAGCAAATCCGAAGTTCCGACCAATTATTCTTTAGTCATAGATAATTCCGGCTCGTTGCGCCCGCAACTCGAAAAAGTCATCGAGGCGAGCAAAATCATCGTCGGCACAAATCGCCCCGACGACGAAACCAGCATCATTCGTTTCGTCAGTTCCGAAAATATCGAAATTGTGCAAAATTTCACGCCCGATAAAACTTTGCTCAACGAATCACTCGACAATCTTTTCATCGAAGGCGGTCAGACAGCGATTATTGACGCCGTTTACCTGGCGGCGGAAAGCATTACGAATTATGAAAAACAACGCGACCCGAACGACCGCAAGCGGCGCGCTTTGATTTTAGTCTCCGACGGCGAAGATCGCGATTCGTTTTATAAGGAACAGCAGCTTTTCAATCTTTTGAAAGAAACCGACGTGCAGATTTACGCCATCGGATTCGTCGGCGATTTGGACAAAGAAGGCGGCTTTATCAGCAAAAGTCCGCAGGGCAAAGCGAAGGCTTTTCTCGAACGGCTGGCGGAAGTAACCGGCGGCAAAGTTTATTTTCCGAACGATACGAGCGAGCTGAACAGCATCGCCCAAAACATCGCCACCGAACTTCGCACGCAGTATTCAATCGGCTACATTCCGACGAACGATAAAAAAGACGGCAGTTTCCGAAACATCAAAGTAGCAGTCGCCGATGGACCGAACAAACAAAAACGCATCGCCGTGACGCGCACCGGCAGAACGGTGAACAGCGATAAGACCGCGCCGCCGACGCTGGTAAATCCTATTCAGAAAACCAAAAACTAACTGTTTTTCGGCAAATCGAACAAAAGCGAAAAAGGAAGATTATTTACAATAATCTTCCTTTTTCGCTTTTCAATTCTTTCTGCTTTTTCGCTTTACTCGCCGCGCACCGAACCGCTGATTTTTTTGCGCGTCGTTTCGCCGGTTTTCAAGACCGGGATTCCCTCGTCAACTTCCGCGTGCGGACTTGGAATAACGTGCGTGGCGACGACCGTGCCGACGCGCCGACCAGCAGCCGCGCCCGCTTCGACCGCCGCTTTGACCGCGCCGACCTCGCCGCGCACAATCGCCGTTACCAGTCCCGCGTCAATTCTTTCATAACCAACAAGATTGACGTTCGCAGCTTTGACCATCGCGTCCGCCGCTTCGATCATCGCCACGAGTCCCATACATTCAACCATTCCGAGTGCTTGCATAATTTTTTCGTTCGTATAAATTTATTTCAAATAGATTGCCAGAAATAAAATTCCGGCGGCGAACAACGTCAAAAAAATCGCCGCGAAAACGAACCATCCGTTCGGCGCGTTTTCGTGTTCCTCCCAAATGATTTCAATTCGCTTCGGCTGAAATCGTTTCGATTTGCGGCGCATTGCGGCGGCGGATTTCAGTTTCGGTTCCTCAGCGGGCAGAACGCGTTTGAGAATCGGGTTATCATCGGTTTTTGTGACAATCAGCGCATTGGTTCGCTTTGCGGGTTGATCGCCATTCGTTGCTTCGACGACCGCCTTCGGCGCGAGCGCGCCGCCGCAGTGATAACAAAAAAGCGAGTTCGGGCGCACGTCCGCGCCGCAATTCTGACAAATTCGATTTTCGACGGTCGTTTCAGCCATTACAAAAAGATTGCCCGGCGTCACCGCCGAATGAGCTTTTTAAACTTTCGCAAAGATTTCCTTTTCATCGCCCAAATCTCGTGCCGACGGCGTGATAATGGTCTTCGCCGTCACGTAAATTTTCGCGCCCGTTTCGATTGCCGTTTTAACGTCGGTTTCGCTGACGAAATCAACTGTTTTCGGTTTCGCGCCGTTCGTCGCCGTATCGGTTTTCAGTTCGTGAATAATCGTTTTCACGGGAGATTCAATCGGATTTGGGATTTGGGATTTGGTGTTTGGGATTTCGCTCTGCGAATTTGTATTTATCGTCTCGGTCGGCGCGTCGGCGATTTTGTTTCGCAAAAACTTATCAACCAGCGCGGCGATTTCTTCGCGTTTGATTTTCTGACGGTCTTCAGTCTTCGGTCTTCGGTCTTCGGCTTGAAATCCCGAATCCGCTGTATCGCCAAACCGCAAATCGGCAGATTTTATACTTTGGACTGAACGAGTTTCAAAAGCCACGCGCTTGATGTCCAACAAATGAAGCGGCGAGACGTTATCGCTCGTCACGTTGCCGCCCCACGAACCGCAGCCGAGCGTCATCGAAGGCGCGAGCGCGGTCGAAAACCCGATTGCGCCGTGCGTCGTCGGCGAATTGATGATGACGCGCGAGGCGGGCATCTGCTCGCCGTAACGAATCGCGGCTTCGCGCGATGCGGTGTGCATTCCGGCAGTGTGTCCCATCCCGCCGAACTGCAAAACCTCCAGACAACGCGCGGCTCCGGCTTCGATGCCGTCGGCGACGAAAAACGCCAGCGTCGGCGAAAGTTTTTCGATTGACCAAGGATAATCACGCCCGACGCCGCCGCAATCGGCGAGCAGACAGCGCGTTCCTGGCGGAACGGAAATTCCCGCCAGGTTAGCAATATATTCGGCGGATTTGCCAACGATGTTTGGATTCAATGTTCGCTGCTCGGTCAATAAAATTTGGGCGACTTGATCGGCTTCGGTTTGGTTCAAAAAATGTCCGCCCTGCGCTTTGAATTGTTCTCGAACTTGATTGGCAACGGGCGCGTCGGCGACGATTGATTGCTCGGAGGCGCAAATCGTTCCGTTGTCGAAACAAGTTCCGGTCAAAATATCCGATACGGCTTTTTCGATGTTTGCTGTCCTTTCGATAAACACCGGAACGTTTCCGGGACCAACGCCGAACGCCGGTTTGCCCGAAGAATAAGCGGCGCGAACCAAGCCGATGCCGCCGGTCGCCAAAATTACGGCGGTGCGGCGATGCCGCATCAAAGTTTCCGTGCCTTCGATTGTCGGATTCGATAAACACCCAATCGCGTCGGGCGGCAAACCTTCGCGCACGCCGACTTCGCGCATTATGCGAGTGGTCTCGGCAATCGAGCGCGCCGCCGACGGATGGGGCGATAAAACAATCGTGTTGCGCGATTTGACGGCGATGATGATTTTGAAAATCGCAGTCGAAGTCGGATTGGTCGAAGGAATAATCGCTGCCACCACGCCGCGCGGAGACGCGATTTCGACGATTGATTCGGTTTCTTTAACGACGCCGACGGTTTTCAGATTTTTGAAATAGTTCCAAACGTCTTCCGCCGCGAAACGATTTTTCTCGTGTTTGTCTTCGGGTTTGCCGAAACCCGTCTCCTCGCACGCCATCGCGCCGAGACGCGCCGCGGCGCGAAGCGCGACGTTCGCCATCGCTTCGCAGATGCGGTCAATTTTCGCTTGGTCAAACCGCGCGACTTCCCGAAACGCGAGATGCGCGGCTTCGACCGCGCTTTCTGCTTCCTGCTGCGAGTTTGATTTGTTTTCTTCCGACATTCTTAGATTTTCAATTTTCAACTAGCGATTTGCGATTTGGTTTTTCGCTCAAATATTTGAGCTTCTTAAAGTAATGTAAATTATCAATCACGATGGATTATTCAATCGCCAATCGCTAGTTGAAAATCGCCAATTACTTCGTCCTCGATTTGTTTCTGTCGTTCACCGAGATTTCATTTCCCGCATTGGCGCCGCCCGCGCCGAGCTGTCCGCGCGAACCGCCGCCCTGAAGCGCTTTTTCGTCAGGACTGTAACCGACGCCTTTCGGCAGCACGCGCTCGACTTCGCCGTGCGGACGCGGAATAACGTGAACCGAAACGAGTTCGCCGACGCGACGCGCCGCCGCCGCGCCCGCATCGGTCGCTGCTTTGACCGCGCCGACATCGCCGCGCACGAAAATCGTAACGTAACCCGCGCCGATATATTCCTTGCCGATTAACTCGACGTTCGCCGCCTTGACCATCGCGTCAGCCGCTTCGACCGCGCCGACAAAACCTTTGGTTTCAACCATTCCGAGTGCTTCCAAACTCATTGTTTACTCCTCTCTTTTTTGATTGTTTGATAATTTTAATTCAAGATGAAAATAAAGGCTAAACGTATCACGCGGGCGGCGCAAGAAGCAAGCCGGAGAAACCGGGAAAATCAACTAAAAGCATTGACACACGCGCTTTAACAAAGATATATTTCAAGACTAGGACCGGTTTTATTTTGGCAAATCTTTTAGCGCATTCGGAACACCAATTAAATGTCATTAACTCTCGGCGAGAAATTGCGGCAAGCCCGTGAAGAACGCGGCACTACCATTAGCGAAGTAGCTGAACAGACGCGCATTTCTGCGCTCTACATCGAGTCAATCGAGCGTGACGACTACCGAACGCTGCCGGGCGGAATTTTCAACAAAGGTTTCGTCAAATCATTCGCCAGATCCGTCGGCGTTGACGAGCAGGAAGCTCTACAGGATTACGCGCGGCTGGTTGCCAATCAGGATAATCAAATCGTTGACGAACCGAAAACTTATCGTCCCGAAGTTTTAACCAATGACCGTCATTCTTCGTCATCAAGATTGACGACGATTATTTCCGCGGGCGTGATTCTGGCGTTGATGGTCGCGGGAATTCTGACGCTGCTCAAATACATCGAGCCGGCTTCGACGCAGCCGGCGGCGACCAATACGGCGGTTAATGCAAACGCCGATTCGATTGCCAATATAACTCTGCCAAACACGAACGCCGCTGCGTCGCCCGCCGCAGGAACAGTTTCAATGAACGATTTGAAAGTCGAGTTCAGGGCATTGAAGAATCGGGTCTCGCTCGTTTCGATGACCGATGGCACACGGCAAAATGGAGATGTCACGCCTGACGCGCCGCGCATTTTGCAGCCGAAAAAAAGTTTGCGCTTGAGTTATGCCAAAGCGCAGGCGCGTAATGTGCAGTTGCTTATCAACGATAAAACAATCGTCTTGCCAACCGAGAATCCGAATCGCAACGTGATCGAATTTGAAATTAACGACGAGAATCTGAGACAGGTTTGGGAAAGCGGACAAATCAGTCGCGCCGCCGCACCGAGGTAAAAAGTTATGCGGCTTTTTTACAAGTCAAAATTTATAACCGATAATAAAAGGATAAATGTGCGCCCGCCGAAAAAGTGCGGGCTTTTTTGTATAAATTCGTATGTTAGTAGAAGAAATAAAAGAAGGCTTGACCTTTGACGACGTTTTATTAGTTCCCGCGTATTCGGAAATTTTGCCGAGCGAGACCGATACCTCAACGCAGTTTTCTCGAAAAATTCGCCTGAACATTCCGCTCTGCTCGTCGGCGATGGACACGGTGACCGAAGCCGGTTTAGCCATCGCCCTCGCGCAGCAGGGCGGCATCGGCGTAATTCATAAAAACTTTTCCATCCGGCAGCAGGCGGAAGAAGTTGACAAAGTGAAACGCTCGGAATCGGGAATGATTGTTGACCCGGTGACGATTCGTGATAACGCTCTGGTTTCGGAAGCCTTAAAACTGATGGAGCGTTTCAGAATCAGCGGCGTTCCCGTCGTTGACGAAAGCGGCTTGCTCGTCGGCATTATCACGAACCGCGATTTGCGTTTTGAAACCCGCTTTGAAATTCCCGTCTCCGACGTGATGACCAAGCAGCCGCTCGTGACCGTCCCAATCGGCACGACGCTCGACGAAGCGAAAGTGAAGCTCCAGAAACACCGCATCGAAAAACTTCTTGTCGTTGACGAACAGGGACTTCTCAAAGGTTTAATCACCGTCAAAGACATTCAAAAAGCGATTCGCTATCCGAACGCGGCGAAAGACGAATTAGGCAGACTGCGCGTGGCGGCGGCAATCGGCGCGACCGGCGATTTTTTAGAACGCGCCGAAGCGTTGATTAATTCTCGCGCCGACGCGATCATCGTTGACACGGCGCACGGACATTCGTCGCGCGTCATCGAAGCCGTCAAACAAATCAAACGCAAATTCTCCGACACGGAAATCATCGCCGGAAATGTGGCGACGGCGGACGCAACGAAAGCGTTGATTGACGCGGGCGTTGACGCGGTGAAGATTGGAATCGGTCCGGGTTCGATTTGCACCACTCGCGTCGTTACCGGCGCGGGCGTTCCGCAAATTACGGCGATTATCGAATGCGTTAATGCGGCGAAGGATTTGGGCGTTCCGGTTATCGCCGACGGCGGCGTAAAATTCTCCGGCGACGTGGCGAAAGCGATTGCGGCGGGCGCCGATTCGGTGATGATCGGCTCCTTGTTTGCCGGAACCGAAGAAGCGCCGGGCGAAACGATTCTCTTTCAAGGTCGAACATTCAAAACGTATCGCGGAATGGGTTCGATCGGCGCGATGAAAAAAGGTTCTTCCGACAGATACGCGCAGGAAGGAACGGTATCTGATTCAAAATACGTTCCCGAAGGCATCGAAGGTCGCGTCGCTTATAAAGGAACTGTAACGGAAATGGTCACGCAGCTTGTCGGCGGTCTGCGTTCGGGAATGGGTTATACGGGCTGCCGTTCAGTCGAAGAATTGCAGAAAAACGCGAAATTTATTCGCATTACGTCGGCAGGTTTGCGCGAATCGCACGTTCACGACGTTATTATTACGAAAGAAGCTCCGAACTACCGCCTTGAAAGTTAAAGGTTGATTCTATATAAAGGGCGGAAGCCGACACGAAGTAAGGGCGCACGCTTTAACCACCCACTCCCGTTTTGTGCCGGCTTCCGCCTTATTCTTCGCTTTCGAGATTATTCGCCGTCGAGCATTGACTCTAAATTTTCCCATTCGGCATAGAGTGTGTGAATTTGTTTTTGAGTTTCTTCGTATTCGGCGGAGACTCGCTGTAGAGCTTCGTGATTTGCCGCCGCATCCGGCGCGGTCATCCGCGCGGCGAACTTGCCGAGTTTCTCTTCCAATTGCGGAATCTCTTTTTCGATTTCCTTGATACGCTTTTCGATATTCTGCCGCTGGTTTTTTGAAAGACGGTCTTCGGTCTTTGGTCTCCGGTCTTCGTCTTGAAATCCGAAATCTGCTGTAGTCCCAAATCCCAAATCGGCAGCCTTCGGACTTTGTGCTTCCCGCCAATCGTGAAACTCGGAATAATTTCCGTCGAAAATTTCAGTCGCGCCGTCCGCTTCAAAGGATAAAATCTGCGTGGCGATTTGATCGAGAAAATAGCGGTCGTGGCTGACGGCGAGAATCGTTCCCGGGTAACTTTCGAGCGCGCTTTCGAGTGCTTCGCGCGAAGGAATGTCGAGATGATTCGTCGGCTCGTCCAAGACCAGCACGTTGACGCCCGAATAAATCAATTTTGCCAATGCCAATCTCCCCTTTTCGCCACCGGACAAATCCTCGACTCGTTTGAATATGTCTTCGCCAACAAACAAAAATCTCGCTAAAAATCCGCGTAGCTCGCCGTTATCCGCCGTCGGCGCGACGCGGCGAATTTCCTGTATGATTTCGTTGCGGGCGTCCAAATCTTCCAAATTCTGCGCGTAATAACCGATGTTGGTTTTCGTTCCCCAACGCAATGCGCCCGCCAGTTCGCGCTGTCTGCCGAGAATCGTTTTCAGAAAAGTGGTTTTGCCCGTGCCGTTGCCGCCGATAATTCCAAGACATTCGCCGCGATTGAGCGTGAAATTTATATTTTTGGCAAGAGCTTTTTCGCCGTAACCGATTGCTAAATCTTCCGCCGTCAGAACGTTCAGCCCGGCGCGTTCGACTCGTCTTAAATTAAAATTTCCGCTCGCCCGGTCAACCGAGACGGCTTCGACTCGCTCTAATCGTTCGAGCATATTGCGGCGCGATTTCGCCATTTTCGTTTTTTGTCCGGCGAGGTTTTTTCGGATGAATTCTTCGTTTTTGGCGATAAACGACTGCTGGTTTTCAAACTCGCGCTGCTGCTGTTCGCGCCGTTCCTCGCGTTCGACCAGAAACTGCGAGTAATTTCCCTTGTAGGTCACGGCTCTGCCTTTTTCGATTTCGATAATACGGCGGCACGTGCGGTCGAGAAAATAACGGTCGTGGCTGATGATAACGAACGCCGTTTCGTAATTTTGCAAAAAGTTTTCCAGCCACTCGACCGCGCCGACATCCAGATGATTTGTCGGTTCGTCGAGCAGCAGAATGTCTGGATTCGACAAGAGCAGACGCGCCATTCCGAGACGATTTTTTTGCCCGCCCGAAAGATTATTCGTCGGTGTATTCCAGGTCTCTTTCGTAAAACCCAAACCGAGTAGAATCGCTTCGGCTCGCGCCGTGTATGTAAAACCGTCCGACTGCTCGAATTCGGTTTGCAGTTCAGCGTATTTTTCTAAAATCTCTTCGCTGAAATTTTCCGCCATCTCGATTTCCAAACGCCGCATTTCGGCTTCGATATCGTGCAGTCTTTGAAAAGCCGACAACGCGGCGGTGTGAACCGTTTCGTTTTCGGTGAAATCAATATGCTGTTGGAGAAGTCCGATTTTCAAATTGTTGAGTTTATGAACTTCGCCTGAATCCGCCGATTCTTCGCCGGTGATGATACGGAAAACCGTCGTCTTGCCCGCGCCGTTGCGCCCGACAAGTCCGACTTTTTCCTCTCGGTTGATTTGAAATGAAACGCCGCGCAAAATCTCAGCGCCGCCGTATGATTTGTAAATGTCGGAAAGTCGAAAAAGCATTTTTAAGAAAAATAACGAGCAACCGTTTTTTCGATTACTCGTTATAATTTAAACCAATCTAGTCTGTAAATTATCTGCCATTAGCGTTGGCGTTCGTTCGAGTGTTTGCGTTGACGTTCGCATTTGCATTGCCGTTAGTGTTTGTATTGGCATTAACATTTGTATTGGCGTTCGTATTAGCGTTTGCCGGTGTCGGCGTTGCCGCGCCCGCCGGACGCGCGCCGCTCAATTCGTTCGGATTTTCAACGACTTTTTTCGCCAAAAAATTCTCAATCTTCGCTTCGTTCATCGCCGTCGCTTGATAGGAAGCGGCAAGCAATTGTTTGCGGGCGTTGATTAAAGAATCAGTAACCTGCTGGCGAATTCCGGGGCTTTCGAGCGTTAGATTTTCGTCTTTGTCGCTGCGTTCTTGAAGTTTAATAATAAAATACTTGCCCTGTGCCTGTAAGCCTGTGACTTGTCCAATCGGAAATTTCGGGTCCATCAAAGCCGCGGCGAGCTGCGGAGAAAAACCTTGCCTCAACTGTTCTTCGGAAACATAGCCTAAATCGCCGCCTTGCAAACGGCTCTGGTCTTCGCTGTTTTCTCTGGCAAGCTGGGCGAAATCTGAAGCCGGTTGTTGAACTTGTCCGATTATCTGCTTGGCTTTTATAATTGCTTCTTGTTCGTTGGTCGTCGTATCACCCTGACCGCTATTGGTTGGGTCAATAATGATTGCCGCAATCTTCACTCCTTTCTTCTTAACGAACGCTTCTTTGTTGCCGGCGTAGAACGCTTCGATTTCGCTGTCTTTCGGCGGCTCGATTTTGCCGGTAATGCGCTCGGTCAGATTCTGAATCGCCAGACCTTTTTTGATCGTTTCACGAAGCGAAGCCTCGGTCTCATTGGCTTCTTTCATTTTCCTGTCAAACTCTTCCTGCGACATTCCGCTTGCGGTTTTGCGTTTGTTTAATTCTGCCGTTATCTGTTCATCGGTCGGGACTGTTCCTTCCTTTTCGGCTTTTTGATACATCACTTCCTGTTGAATCAAACTTTCGAGAACCTGCAGACGCGTCTGCGCGAGTTCGAGCGGCGAAAGCCTGCCTTCCTGTCCCTGTCCCTGCTGTTTGATGACGCGCTCGATTTCCTGCAATTTTATGGCTTTGCCGTTAACGCTCGCAGCAGTCTCATTATCAACGCTGCCCGTAATCGGCGAACCTCCCGGCGTGTTTCCCGTACAGGCGTTTAAAGCGAATGCGGCGATTGCTAAAAAGGCGATTGAAAAAATTTTGTAATTAGAATTATGCACTATGGCTTTTACTCCTTGGTAATTAACTTGTCTGATCATTACTTGACTTAACCCGTCTATCTTTGTTATAAAACTTGTTTTCGAGTTTAACCGAAAAACTCTTTTATTATCTACCTCGTTATTATTTTTGGAGGCTAAATTATTATGGCAAAACGATGCGATGTCTGCGGCAAAGGTCCGCAATTCGGAAATAATGTTTCACACGCGAACAACAAAACGCGGCGGCGGTTCAACCCGAATCTGCAATCGGTTCGCGTTCAGATGCCGACCGGCGGCAACCAGCGACAAAAAGTTTGCACCCGCTGTATTAAGGGCGGCAAAGTTGTCAAAGCGGCGTAAATCTTTTAGAAACAAAACTTTTATTTTTAGTTGCCAAGCGTACGGGTTTTTCTCCCAACGTTTGGCTTTTCTTTTAGATTTCAAATTAACGGGTTTAACCCAAAATTTAAAACCCGGAAGTTGAAACTACAAAACGGCTATGCATTCAATCTCGACTCGCGCGTCGCGCGGCAGACGCGCCGCCTGCACGGTCGCCCGCGCCGGTTTGTTGTCGCTGAAAAACTCGGCGTAAACTTCGTTCATCGCCGTAAAGTCATTCATATCCGCGAGAAACACAGTCGTCTTAACGACATTGTTCAAATTGGTTCCTGCTGCTTTTAAAACCGCGCTCAAGTTTTTCAAAACTTGTCTGGTCTGTTCCGCCACGTCATTCGAGACGAATTCGCTTGTCGCCGGATCAATCGGAATTTGCCCCGAACAAAAAATCATATTCCCCGCTTTGACAGCCTGCGAATACGGTCCGATTGCGCCCGGCGCATTTTCAGTTGAAATTGTTTCTTTCACAAATAGTTTCGCCTATGTTTAGTTTTCGTTTATTAAAGCAAAAGGCGAATTTTAGCAGATGTGAAGCAAAAAGCAAAATAAGGGATGAACACTAAAGGATGAATAAAGAACGAAACTGTCGGCGAGCGGCAAGTTTATTGGCAACACATTTCTTACTTTTTCATTTATTCTTTTAATAATTTACCCGCTCGACGGCAATCACGCCCGGCACTTGCTGAACTGAAGTTACCACTTTATCAAGATGCTTTTTGTCGAAAACTTCAATAGTAACTTCAATTAAACCACGGTCGTTTTTTGAAACTTCGGCGCGGGCGTCACGGATACCGGTTTTAATTTCGGCAATTGCATTGGTGATACCGGCGAGCATTCCCGTTCGGTTTTCCGTTGTGGCTAAAAGCCTGACCGACTGGATTTCCTTGCCGTCGCCTTTCGCCCACTCTACGTCAACGATGCGGTCGCGGTTGACCATTAGCTGCTGAACGTTATTGCAGCGCTTGTTGTGAACGACAATTCCTTTGCCGAGCGAAATATAACCGATGATTTCTTCGCCGCGCAGCGGATTGCAGCAGCGGGCGCGCGTCGTCAGAAGATTGTCCACGCCTTTGACGATAATCGCGTCCTCGCCCAAACCGATAAACTTTTTAACGGCTTTGACGCTGCTCTCAAGGCGCGTTTCCTTTTTCTTTTCCGGGTCGAGTTCGGCGAATTTTTCCGCGCCGAGAAACTTTGCCAAAACGTTGCGCGGCAGCGTTTTGCCGTAACCGATTGACGCCATTAAATCTTCGGCTCTGCCCAATCCGTATTCGTTGGCGATGCGTTTCAATTCGTCGTCGTTGTTTAGGAGTTTTTTGGGCGCGAGCCGGAACTTGTCGGCTTCTTTTTCAAGCAGTTTGCGTCCGATTTCGATTGACTCGACCCGCTGCTGATCGGCAATCCAGTGACGAATGCGGTTTCTGGCTTTCGCCGTGACAGCGTAATTGAGCCAGTCGCGCGACGGTTTGGAATTCGGCGTGGTTAAAATCTCGACGACATCGCCGTTTTGCAGTTCGGTTCTAAGCGGCACAATGCGCCCTTTTATTTTCGCTCCCGTGCAGGTGTCGCCGACTTCCGAGTGAATCGCATACGCGAAATCGAGCGGCGTCGCCCCGCGCGGAAGCTGTATGATTTTGCCCATCGGCGTAAATGCGTAAACGTCTTTCGGATACAAATCGAGCTTTAACGATTCGATGAAATCTTCCGAATCTTCGGCGTCCTGCGTCGTCTCGACGAGCGGCAGAAGAAGTTTTTCGACCGTCTTGCGAAGCTCGTCGAGACTCGCGTCTTCTTCGCGTTTGCCGAGTTTGCTTTCCTTGTATTTCCAATGCGCCGCCACGCCTTCTTCGGCGACGTGGTGCATTTCTTCGGTGCGAATCTGCACTTCAAACGACTGTCCGTTGTCGTTGATGACCGATGTGTGCAGCGATTGATAAAGGTTGTCGCGCGGGTTTCCGATCCAATCTTTAAAGCGTTCGGGGACTGGAGTCCAAATGTCATGAACTACGCTCAAAGCAAGATAACAATTTTTTTTATCGTTTGGCGTGATGATGCGGGCGGCGATTAAATCGTAAACTTCTTCAATCGTCAGCTTGCGCTTTTTCAATTTTTTCCAAAGTGAGTAAAGACGTTTGACGCGCCCTTGAACTTCAATAAACGGAACGTCGTTCTCGTTTAATTTTGTTTTGATTAAATCGGTTATCTTTTCGAGCGCCGCTTCGAGTTCCGTGCGGCGCGCTTCGACTTCCATCGAAAGTTTTCGGTATTCTTCCGGGTATAGATTCTGGAACGACAAATCCTCAAGTTCGCTGCGCACCTTTCCCATCCCCAAGCGATGAGCGATTGGCGCGTAAATATCTAAAGTTTCCTGCGAAATGCGAGCGCGCTTTTCCGGCTTTAAAAACTGCATCGTCCGCATATTGTGCAGACGGTCGGCGAGTTTGATCAGCACGACGCGAACGTCAGTGATCATCGCTAATACCATTTTGCGGACGTTTTCGGCTTGCTGTTTTTCTTTCGAGAGATTGCTGATGTGCGCGATTTTGGTTAAGCCGTCAACGAGGCGCGTAATTTCATCGCGGACAGAAGCGCGCTTCGGGCGAACCGTATCTTGTTCATCCACTGGAGGTCGCCGACATTTTAGCCGATATGCGGCTCGACGAAACGAGCGTCTCCACCGGACTGCTGCATGATGTCGTCGAAGATACGCTAGTTGATCTCGAAACTATTCGCAGTTATT